>CAXBNP010000007.1:0-129712 GCA_963977145.1 uncultured Colwellia sp. | reverse complement strand
CTTTGATCCACATTTTAGCAAACAATTTTTAGCCCCTTATTGGGGCGTTATATTTCAAAATGAGTCCTATGCATATCTTCAAATATTTTTGTCTGGTTATTATTGTGTTGGGATTAGGATTATCCGAATCAATTATTACGAACTCAACCGTAACGATTGAGACATCTGAATATGAAAAATTTTATGCTAAGCAAACACAAAAAGATTTCCTATCTGAAGCAGAGTTCGAAAATTTAATAAAAAAAGAAACTGAATATCATAGGTCACCTAATCAATATAAAAGCGACGGAGTTGTGTCAGGGAAATTACTTTTTGGTTTGGCTTTATTTTTAACTGCGTTTGTATACTCTAAATATGTATTAGCTGTAACTGAAATGAAGCAAGTAGCTCTTTCGTGCATCATATTCTGTTTGGCAATAGTTAGTTTTGTATCGTTTTTTGAGTTTATTATATACATGCTATTCGCTTTCACTGGTATATTGGTGCCATTGAAATATAACAAGAAAATCAACAAGGACACGTAACAGTTGGCTACGTTTCGCTTCGCTACACAATTTTAGCCAACCATTACTTAGCCCATTATTAGGGCGTTAGCAGTTTCTAAGGTTCGGTGATTGATTAAACGTTTATTATTACTAATTCTATTTCCAATAGTGGTTATTGGCATTTTGGAAGGAGTGGAAACATACGAATTCAACCGAGTTCATAAAATGTGTTTTTCTATAAAGTCAAAAATGCCAATTGATGATGCATTAAATATAGTATCAAGTTATAGCTTTATCGAAATAGAAAAGTGGGAAGATGAAAGGGTTAAATCTATAGGTCTTGAAAATTCTTATAGTGTTGGAGTTAGTTTATTGTCAAACCGTACTATCTCCTGTTTTATCGAGCATGATAATCAAAGTGTAATCGATGTTTCAACGGGTAGTCATTTTTGGTCGTGGTTATACGATTAAACTGCTAACAAGACCTTTAAACGGACAAAAAACAGTTTGCTGTTTTTACTCCGTTCAACATTTTAGCAAACAATTTTTTACCGCTTAAGGTGGCGTTATGTGTCAGGGAAGCGTGTGAGTATTGAGCAGGTATTAAATATTCTAATTTCATTCTGGGTGGTGATTTTTCTTGCTAATCATTTGCTGTTTAAATATGTAATTCTTAATAACATCAAAAATAATCATATTAAAGTTTGGCTTGAAATGGGATCTCCTACAATTTTTAGTAGTAAAGAATCTCAGTGGGCATTAATTGGGTTTATGTCTGATATTGATGTACTTGAATGTCTAAAGCGTGAAAAAAATTCAGTAAAAATTATTTCCCTATTAAAATATTACAGGTGTATTGTATTCGCAGAGTTGGTTTTACTTTGTTTGTTCATTACTTTAGTGTTCATAAAATGACACATAACAAGCTAATTAATAAGGACAAAAAACAGTTGGCTGTTTTCACTGTGATCTTGTACCACTTTGGTGGACAGATATTTATTAATTGTTACCAAAGAGGTTAATTAAGACATCGACTCCTATTTGAACATCATTAGCCTCTGAATTAAGGTTAATTAATTATCTTCAGGTAAGAGAGTTTTAATTACAATCCCAAAGTAAGTTAACTATGAATCCTACTGTTATTTATGGGGAATTCATAATAAATGAGCTATTCTACAAGCTTGTTAGACACAGAGGTGGTGTTTGCACTACTTGTTGTTGCATATATAGGTAAATAGCTCGGATAGGTAAGCCACAATGGTCTATGTCTTCTTAATTAACAGTTTAATGGTGGCCGTTGTGGTCATTCTACATTATGAATTTTTATATCGTATAGTTATCTATTTGCCAAAAATGCAAATTAAACACCGATATAGAGTTGTATTTGGCGTTTTTGGAGCCCTTATAGCACATGTAATAGAGATCTGGGTTTTTGCATTAGGCTATTATTTTATGAATCTATCAGATGGTTGGGGAGAGCTTACTGGCAATTTCGATGGTAGCTTAATGGATTGCGCCTATTTTTCCTTTACCGTATTCACGACTGTAGGTTTTGGTGATATTGAGCCCTCGGGGCACCTTAAGCACTTAACGGGTATTGAATCGTTAACGGGTCTTGTCCTCATTACGTGGACCGCATCATTCCTATATTTTGAGATGCAAAGATACTGGGATAAATTGTAAAATTTCAACTTAAACATTGGTCATCGCGTAGCAAAGTGGTACAAGAAAAAGCGATGCAAGTATTGAGGCTAGGAGCCGTATGATAACCAAACTTGAAAATGCTAACGACAATATCGCTAATCAAATTCATACTGTTTTTCAAAACGCTTATAAAGTTGAAGCGCAGCTTATTGGCGTTACTGATTTTCCACCCTTATTACGCACTGCTGAAAACATAGTTAATGCAAAAACCGATTTTTATGGCTTTAGTGTTCATAATTGTCTAGCAGCTATTATTGAAATAGCAATAGATGAAAAGCACCTAGACATTCATAGTTTAACTGTTGATCCAAAGTATTTTAGGAAAGGTATAGCAGACAAATTGATAAATTATGTTCTGAAAACTTTTAATATTAGCGTTGCTATAGTAGAAACCGCTGTGGTAAATAAGCCTGCAATTAATTTATACAAAAAACATGGTTTTCTTGAATATAAAAGATGGACTCCATCACATGGCATTGAAAAATTAGCAATGTCAGTGGAGTATGCTATCTAACTTACTAAATATAAGGTAAAGCGCTATTTTATTTACATTATAACTGAGCATTGTTTGTCGCTTATTACGCCGTCGAAATGAGAGAAATATGAAACTACCACTACTAATGTTATCGATATTTACGTCACCAATATTTGCATCAATGCCTGAACTAGATAATGCTAATAGCTCTTTAGAGTTTGCTCAGGTTACTCATGTTATTGCGCGTCAGCGATCTGACGACCGCTGGTGCTTTGATACGTCAGTTCAACATAATGATCAAGGTTGGGAGCATTATGCTGATGGCTGGGAGGTTATAGATTTAGAGGGTAATTTACTTGGCTCTCGTCTACTTGGTCATCCTCATGATAATGAACAGCCATTTACACGTAGTCAATGTAATATTAAAGTGCCATTGGATGTTGCTAAAGTCATTGTACGAGCCAAGTGCAATAAGCATGGTTTTGGTGGCAAGCCAATTATTGTTGACTTAAGCATAAGTCAGGGGGCTGATTATTCAGTAAGTAGATAACATTAGCTTATTGCTCTCACAAGGGTTTTAAAAATTGACTGTCAAAGCGGTCATGTTCTTTAGCGAGCAAAATTAACAGCCAACTTTTCCGCAGGTTATGTAGGTGTTACGTACTTCGCAGATATAAAAAGGTGAACCGTGGTTACTATTATAAAATTAAAACACACTAACGACTCTCTGGTTAGATTCATCATGGGTATTGCTATGCTAACCTTGACCGGTTGCGGCAGTGATAACTCTGACGCGGAAGAAAAAACTGAAATTTTAGCTCCCCCCTCTGTGCCTGTCCCTGTTGATGGGACAGCTGGTTTTATTGGTTCATGGTTATCAAATTGTGGAGAAAGAGACAGTTTGGCTTATTATACTCATGAATTAGTTTTAACTGGTGATGATTTAGCCATAATTCAACATAAATTTGATACATCAGATTGTTCAGGGACCTCGGTAGCATCTATTTCACAAACCAATAAACCTTATACTTATCCTGAATCAAATAGTGAAACTAATGATAAATTCATTGTTGTTGAGGTCTTTAAAGAGCCTCTTTGGACCATGAAGGTAAACGTCGAGACATACGACAATCTTTTGTACTTATCAAATAATTTATTAATTACTCATGAAGGTTTTGCTTTTGATTCCAGCCAAACAAGTGCGATTAACTATGTCAACTATTTAACAAAAAAAGAGTGATTATTCCTTAAATAACAACTATAAGCGCTTGAAACGTAAAAATACATTGACTGTGTTGATGTTTTAGCCAATGATTATTTGCCTCTTAGTGAGGAGGCTAGTTTTTTTAAATTTCATCAACAACAAGGAGAGTCCAAAATGGATTATTTTACAGGCGCATTAAAGAAGTATGCTGATTTTACTGGTAGAGCACGAAGAAAAGAATATTGGATGTTCATATTGATTTATATGATTATCAATATTATTTTAGCGGTACTTGGTATGGATATCATTTCAGTGTTAGTTGGTTTGGCACTGCTAGTTCCAAGTCTTAGTATTGGAGCAAGAAGACTACATGATACAGGTCGCTCTGGTTGGTGGCAGTTAATTTATTTAATCCCGCTTATTGGCGTAATAGTCATGGTTGTCTTTTTAGTGCAAGATAGTCATGATACAAATGATTATGGTATTAGCCCTAAAGTGGCTGTGCCCGCATAAAGCCTAACAAATAAGAATAGGTGTCGCACCGTCGACACCTTATTTAACTGTTAGATAAGCCCGAAGTCTGCTTCATGTAGTTGACCGATATATTGTGGCGCTGATATTCAGACAAACCGATTTTAAAAGGTTTGTACTTGGTGGCGAGTCATTGGGTTTATGGTCCAATATATTATTAAGTTTTGGAGTCGTTTTGAAAAAAATAGTATTTGTTTTAGCAGTACTTGTTATCGGTTACTTGGTAAATGCCAAATTTATTGAAGTCGCTTATTCTTTAGGCTTTGCGGAGTTAAAAAAAGAAGCTGTTTTAATTAATGATGAAAAATTGAAGGTTAAATGTCATTCATACGCCCTAGGCTGGTTTGACGAAATTAAGTTAGAGAATAAATTTCAAAAATGTCTCAACGAACATCAGGCTAATGGCTACAAAATCATGGAAAATTCTAGCATATAATAAAGCACTTCAAGCGCTAAAATTAGTTAGCTGATTTTACCCTGTATAACATTTCAGCTAGCTATTTCTTGCCTTATTCGGTGTTAACTTTAGAGAAAATTTGATGAATTATTTTGCCTACGGTTCAAACATGTCACTTTTAAGACTTCAAGAGCGAGTACCCAGTGCCAAAAAATGCGGCATAGTAACGCTTAAAAGTCACCAATTACGTTTTAGTATGAGTGGTGATGATGGCTCTGGAAAGTGTGACGCTTTTCAAACTAATAATATTGAAGACAGTGTCATCGGTGCTCTTTTTGAGATAAACAAAAATGAAAAGGCCGTTTTAGATCGAGCCGAAAGCTTAGGGTATGGCTACGATGAAAAATTTGTATTAGTAGAAAATGACTCGGGCGAAGTGTTTGAGGCCTTAATATACTGTGCAATCAAAATAGACTCATCATTAAAGCCTTATTCTTGGTATCTAAATCATGTAATTATTGGTGCAAAAGATACTGCCTTACCTATTGATTACCTTGCTGTAATTGAGGCTGTTGAGTGTATAGAAGATCCAGATAAAAACCGAGATAAAAAACAACGGGCAATTTACGCATAACCAACCATGATACACATGGGCTGTTTATGCCAGATAGCGTTTAACATTAAGTTTGCGTTACTGATGTTAGCCTTTTTCTACTTGTGCGGGCACATGCTGATAAAATTACCTGTGTGATTTTATCTAAGGTGGAAGTAATTTAACATTACCCGATGATAGAGATACATTTGCTGATGCATCGAAATCAGATAAAAGTAACCTGCGATTTTATTTATCAAGAGGCTTTATCTCTGTTACAGCAAACGCGATTAAAAGCGCTTTTACAGCAGATAAAAAACCACAGTCTACCTGTGTATAGCAAGACGCTATACGTTTAGGTTTTAAAAGGAAAGTGCAGTTGTCAGCATTAATTAGTCAAACCCCAATATGGGTATTTGTTGTTTTTTTTAGCTTACTTTTTTTAGGCTTTATGCAAACTAAGCCGCGAGTTTTAAAAGTTAAAACGGTTTTTATCTTACCTATCGCCATGATCATTTTTTCATTTTTTGGGGTTTATTCTGTTTTTGGCTTTTCTTTCTTAACGCTGAGCTTATGGGCGATGGGTTTAGTCACAACATTAGTTATTGGTTTAAAACTCGCTTATCCTAAGTTTGTGAGCTTTGCGGTGCAAAGTAATCAGTTAACCATTCCTGGAAGTTGGGTGCCGCTATTATTTATGATGGCTATTTTCTTTACCAAGTATTTTGTTGGTTTTGCTGTCGCTAGAGAATTACCGGTAATAAATACAGATATATTCGTTGTGCTACTAAGTTTACTCTATGGGGCTTTTAGCGGTATTTTCTTATCCCGTAGCCTTGTCATGTTTAAAACGAGTAAAGTGACAATGTAAAAAGTATAACAAATAAGAATTTTACGGTGAAATTTATAATTGCCGATATACGGTGAATAATGTTTTAGCCAGTAATAAAACTCGCTATTTAGTGGGCTTAGGCTTTTTAAAACTCCACAGGCCTAAGGTGAATTTTATTGGAGTTATTAATATTAAAAAGGATTTACGATGAAAGATATTTTTTTCTTTGATTCAATGCTAACGCCAAAAATAATCACCTTTGTTTACTGGTTAATGTTGCTGGGCGCATTATTTTCAGGCTTAGGCTCTATGTTTACCGAGTATGGCGATGGGTTTTTTTCTGGTTTAGCTATTATTATAGCTGGTGCGATAGGCGCTAGGATTTGGTGTGAGTTGTTAATTGTTTTATTTAAAATTCATGAAAACTTACAAAAAATAGCTAACAAGGCAGCAAGTGACGATAACAGCTAAGTGTCTTATTCCGTGGCATAAGTAATGGTCATATTTTATCGCTGTCGCCTTGGCCGCTAAACTTTTATTTACCAATTGAACACTATCGTTTACATACTGTTTAGCCATGTTACGGCGCCGTGATAGTAGCAGAGGGGGGGTTATTGCCCGGTATTTCATCGAACGTCTTACTGCGCTGACTAATCGTGAGGTTATTTAACCCAGCAATTTTGCTCAACCTAACATCATGTGTCACGGGTATCTTTTTAAGGGCAAGTTTTGTGTCTTAATTTTCAGCTAGGGTCTAGACTGTTATCAGCGAGTGGGCGTTGAATTAAGCTATTAAAATAATAGGCCATTTATACCATGGCAGGGTGAGTATTTAGTACCTTGTTTAACAAAGCTTTTTTTAACGGAGATGACATGAAAATCGTCCATCATTTACTTATTGTCATTGTTACATTGCTAAGTGTGGCCGCTGGTATTGCCAAGGTGATGCAAAGCCCCCAAGAAGTGCAATTTCTGCAACGTTTCGCGTTCAATGACTTTGCCATTACTTGCTATGGTGTTATGCAAATTTTAGCCGCTGTAGTGCTTATTATTGGAGCGCTAATTTATGATGATCGCGCTAAATTGACCGGGGCAATCGCTATTAGCATTGGCTTTTTGTTATCAAGCGTTTTAATTTTTGTTAGTGGTAACTGGGCTTTTGGTTTAATGTCGTTATTACCCATTATTTTAACAGGGATGATTATTAAGCAGGTCGGTAAGTTCAGTAAAAATATAAATCGTTAAGTACTTACCTTTTAAAAACGGCCTCGGTGTTATTGGATAGTGTAGTAAAAAGCACTTTAGCTATATGCAGGCCAAAGTGCTGTTGTTAAAGCGCGGGCTTTCGTGGGATTGTTACTTTTCAGCTTTGCTTTTCTCAGCTTTGCTTTTTTCAGCTTTGCTTTTCTCAGCTTTGCTTTTTTTAGCTTTGCTTTTTTCAGCCTTAGCCTTTTCAACTATACTTTGTTCTATGACTTTATCGCTCTTTTCAATCAGCGGTAGCATGCCTTTAAGTAAGCGGCCAAAAATATCAGCACCCGTGATAATACGCTTAGTTTCACCCCATACCAGCAGTACATCATGTTCGATAACACCGTCAAAGTTTTTATCGATAGAGGTATTCACTTTCATTTTTAAAATAGCTTCATTTAATGACGTTGTTTCATCGGTGATCACCACTGGGCGATGGCAAAAGTTGTATGGGTCAAAATCTTCGGACTGAAACAGTGCGCTGCGCAGGAAACCATCGGCGTCAATAACCAGTAAAGGCTTACCTTCAAGGTTGGTTAACACCACCCAACTAAAGCCAGACTGATCAAGCATGGTCAGGAAAGGATCGTTCGGGCCAGAGTATGTATCTGGTAAAATAGGTAAGTCGAGCCTTGTTGGCAGGGCGATAATAGAGTTAGGGTCGATAACTTCACCTTCCTCTGTGACCTTAATTTCATCTAATGCAAAGAAGTTCAGTGCGCCAATGCCTTCGACATGGTTTAAATCTGCTTCTTCAGCGCTAATATGCTCTTTAATAATACTACCTAATTCACTTTCAGCTAGGTAGGTAATACCTTCTTTGCCTAACCAAGCGTCTAGTATCAGGGCACTTGGTCGCGTCACTGGGTACAGCACAAATTGATAGAAACGAATAACAGGCGCTAGCATACTCCCCATTTTTAGGGCATTGCGAGAAAAGTACGCTTGAGGCGTGATCTCACCAACGACAGTGATAACGATTGTCGAAAATAGAAAGGCCCCGACACCGGCAAGTACTGAGTCAGACAACATGGTCAATAAAACGTTAATACCGACATTGCCCCATAAAATGGTCGCTAATAAAAAGTTAGAATCGTTTCTCAGTGTTAATACGGTAATTGCCGCTTTATTACCTTTATTTGCTTCAACCTCTAATTGCAACCGACTAGGTGAAAAAAAGGCTAAATTTAAGCCAGAAAAAATAGCTGATTGTGAAATACAAAAAACAATGGCAATCCAAGTGATTGTTTCTATGGGCATTACTTAATTCCTCTTGTTACTTTTTTTATAGCAGCAATAAGCTACCTAATCCTAAAAATACAACGAAGCCAACAATATCTGTCACAGTGGTTAAAATAACTGCGCCAGATAATGCCGGATCTATATTCAATTTGTTTAGCACTGCGGGGATCAAAACACCCGATGCAGATGCGGTGAGTAAGTTTAATAATATTGCTAAAGCGATAACAAAACTTAACTCAATGCTATCAAACCAAAAGTAGGTAATTGCGCCAATAACAATTGACCAGATTAAGCCATTGAGCGCACCGACTTTTAATTCTTTTTTTAGTAACACTTTTCTGTTTTGCTCGGTTATTTGGCCTAATGCAGTACCTCGAACAATTACCGTTAGGGTTTGGCTACCAGAGACACCACCCATAGATGCTACGACCGGCATTAATACCGCTAACGCTACTACTTGTTGCAGTGTTGCTTCAAAAAAGCCAATAAACCAAGATGCCAAAAATGCGGTCAGTAAGTTAATACCAAGCCAAATACCTCGGTTTTTCGCACTGCTGCGCACACTAGAAAACAAGTCCTCGTCGGTGCTTAAACCGGCGGCTTTGGTTATTTGTTCTGTTTGCGACTCTTGCTTTACCTGATAAGCGGTTTCGATGGTAAAGCGACCAAGAAAGTGCTCGTTCTCATCAACTACTGGCAGTGACATTTTTCCTGATAATATGACCGCTTCTGCCGCAACGGTTAATTCTTCATTCGCATTGAGCCGAGTTATTTCCGCGGGAAAAAGCGTTTTGAGCGTACTTTCGCCGTCACTTTGTATTAGGGTGTTAATGTCGACGGTGCCGGTTAACACGCCTTCTTTATTTACCGCATAAAATTCTTCGGTATATTGCGCAAGACCTTTTTGTAACAGTAACTGCGCACTCGTGATTTTAAGCTTTTCTGAAATGCGGACATAATTATAATCTAACCAATGACCGACCTCATCAACACTAAATTGCTGCGCTTGCTGGTAAAGTTTTCGTTGAGAGTCATCTAAATGCTTGATGGCATATTTTAATAAACGACTAGGTATTTCTTCTGCAATCTCAATGACTTCATCAACATCCAGTTGAGCAAGCAAGTCAAAACATTCTTCATCGCTCAACGCCTTTATCAGGCTTGTGCGCGTATCTTGGCCCATATCAACAAAAGCGGCTCTTTGCATTGCTTCTGAGTAGGTAGACCAAACACTTAAACGCTTATCTTGCGGCAGCGCTTCAATGAGTAGAGCAAATTGTTCCGGTGCCAGTGTTTCATTAGCAGCAGACATTATTTGGGCAATTTCTTGCGTGTGCTCTGCAATGAGAATGTCGTCGATGACTAAGGATAATTGATCAAAGGCATTTTCTAACATCTATGTATCCTTAAAACCGTTTTGACACGGAATATGCGCTGGGTGAGAGAGTAACATTAACTTTTATGCTATTGCTTTTAGTTAATTTTATTCGTATTTAATGCTAATTGTATTACACTCATGGGAAAATACGCTAACGTTAATATCGATATTAGTTAACTATTTTTTAAGGTTTTAGTTTAACTATTGTATTTTTGACCTTAAGGTCATAAATTCAAAGCTTAGCGGTAATAAATTATCCCTGTTAACCAGGTCAATGTTGAGAGTTTATAATGATAAAATGCATGTTGATATCACCAACGGAAAAAACTGTCATTGGTGGTAGTGAATTAATTGGCCAATGGCAAGACAATGACAAAACTACGCTATGGATTGACCTTGATAACGTTGACTTAGAAGAAGAGAATAAGTTGTTAGTCGAGTTTAATTGTCACCCGCTGGCCATAAGTGATGCACAACGAGAACGTCATCCCCCTAAAATTGAACTGTTTAAAGATTACATTTTCATGTTATACCGCGGCATAGTGGCAAATGATGAAAGTTTGAAATTTAACCACTTACAAATCAGCATGTTTATCGGTAAACGCGTGTTAATTACCCGTCACCCGCAAAGCTCCTTAGCGATTAACGAGCTATTTACCGAAAGTAGTGAAAAATATCTCAAGCGTAGTCCTGTGCATTTAGCCCTGAGGCTTTTCCACAGCAGTTGTGGTTATTACCTTAAGGAAATGTTTACCTTTGAAGCTGAGCTAGAAAGAATTGAAGATAAATTTCAATCAAGTGGTAATGACCAAATGATGAAGCAAATTACTTCATATCGCTCACAATTGGTAAAAATACGCCGCACTTTTAACTATCATGTCAGCATGGGTGAAACATTAAAAGCTTATGTTGATGACGAAGATACTGACCTAATTACCGATATAGAAACGCATACGGTTACTGATTTACGCGAACGTTTAGATCGTTTGCTAAGCCTTTCGCAAATGTATTACGATATTTGTGGCGATTTAATTAATGGTTATATGTCGGTGACCTCGCATCAACTAAACGCTACTATGCGGGTATTAACCGTGATCACGGCATTGTTTGTGCCCTTGACCTTTCTCGCTGGTATCTATGGGATGAACTTTGAGTATATCCCTGAGCTAAAAGCAGAAAATGGCTATTTCATTCTATTAGGTGTGATGGCGGTTGTTTCAGTAGTGTTGTTGGTGGTGTTTAAGAAAAAACGTTGGTTGTAATCGTTGTTTAGGCGCTAACATTAGCCGGGAGTTATAGCCAGTTGAATCGCTATAACTCCCACAAAACCCCTTATATGTGCCAAAGTTCTCATCGCGTCAGCTATGCACCTCGATGTCATTTTTATATTGGCTTATGCGCTAGTTTATGACAGATTTTTACTCATCCCGATGCAAATAGGGCTAATGAGTAATGACAGCAAATAACCCATAAAACTAATTAATAGCCATATTCATTAATAATATTTAGTTAATGATCTCCTGTGCAAAAGTCGTCATAATTATTACCTTGATAGTCGCTTTTATCAGCCCATTAATTACGGAAAATATTTAAACAGGTGAATTACAACTACAGCATTAAACTGATCTGCACATTAATGACCTTGTTAATGTTAGCAAGCACTTTTCAAGTAAAATCAGCACAATATGACGATAAAACCGGTACCTATATTACGATAACGGGTGTAGACGCGGTATTAAAAACCAATATTTTGCGCAATTTGAGTAGTAACGAAAATGTTATTCCATTGTCGATTTTGGGTTTTGAGCAGTCTGATAACTACATTGTCAATAAAACCCGCAGTGCATTGCAAGCATTGGGCTATTATCAGCCTATATTAACCTTGGTAGACGATAAGCAAGGCAAATTATTAACCATAGAATTAGGCTCAGCAGTGCGCTGGCACAATATTAATATTATGCTCAACTGTGATCAGGGGCTCACTGAGCTAGCGGAACTTGTTGCTAAACATCCCTTTATAAAAAATAAAACAGTTAATCATGGTGATTACAGTCAATTTAAATCATCGCTGCAAGATAAAGCGCAAGAGTTAGGCTTATTAAACTCAACATTTGCGACCAGTGTGTTAAATGTTGATGTTGGCCAGTTACAAGCGGATATTCATTGGCTGTTTAACTGTGGTGCTCGCTATACCATTAACAAGATTACTATTGAAGGTACGGTGTTATCCCATGATTTGGTCAATAGTTATTCAAAAATTCGTTCGGGGCAACATTATAATCAAAGCGATATTATCACTAGTCAACAGGCCTTAAATCGTTCGGGCTTTTTTAAATCAGTGGTTGTTGAACAAGCTATTGATCATGTCAAAAAAACCGTAGATATAAGCCTTTCAATACTTGATACCGAGAAATATGAGCTTAAAACCTTATTGGGTTATGGTACGGATAGTGGTGGTAAGTTGGGCGTAAGCTGGACAAATAGGCGAGTAAACAACAAAGCCCATCAATATGTTGCGGCGTTAGATTTTAATAACGTCAAATTGAATAATGCTGATATTCATGCGACCTTTCAATACAAAATACCGCTAGCTAAAGCGAGCAGTCAATGGATAAACTTAGTCGGTTATCAGATTAAAAATGAGGAAATTGGCCGGAGCAAAATTTTCACGCTAGAGTCAGTACTCGCCAATAAAATCAATCCGCATTGGTCTAGTCAATGGTCAGTCGCCATGGCACAAGAACAATTGGAGTCGGATGCTGATGTCGATCGAAACTTGCAATACATCGTCCCTTCATGGCAACTCAACTATTATAGTGTTACTGACCCCTTTACGGCGATTGAAGGTTGGCGTTGGCAAAGTATATTACGTTTTAGTACGGTACAACTGAGCAATCCTAATATCGAGTTTTTACAGACAGACCAACGGATAAAGCGTATTTGGTCACTTAATACTGATTGGCGGCTATTGCTACGCGCCAGAGTAGGCACTACCTGGATGGACACCGACGACTTTAATCGTGCTATGCCATCAAATTATCGATTTTTTGCTGGTGGTGATGTCTCGGTTAGAGGTTATAAACATCAAAGTTTGTCGCCACTTGATAACAATGTCGAAGTCGGTGGTAAGCACATTTTTGCCTCGAGTGTTGAAGTTGATTACTTGTTTAACGAAGACTTTCGTTGGGCGGTATTTGCTGACCAAGGTAATGCTTTTAATAATTGGCGAGATTGGCGGCTACAAAAATCAATTGGTACGGGTCTAAGATGGGTTACGCCAATTGGTGCTATTCGACTAGACGTTGCTAAAGCCCTCGATGGTAATAAAGCATGGCGCTTTCACATCACCATAGGACCCGATTTATGAGCCGGGTTAAAAAGCGCGTTTTGGTGAAGTGGTTCAGCCTAGTTGCTATCGCCTTGATGGCTATTGTGCTGTTAATGCTGTCATGGCTTTACACCACAGAATCAGGTTTGCAATGGTTAGCTGCGCGTATTACTCAATTTCAACCACCAGGGTTAAGTATAGGTAAAGTAAGTGGCAGCTTAAACACCCGTGTAAAATTAACAGAACTAAATTGGCAAGCCCCTGATACGCAAGTGCATGCAACAGGGCTTGAGGTTGATTGCCAATGGTTACTTCTTATTGATGGTTTAGTATCTTGTAAAAAGCTTGCGTTAAGCTCGGTAGCACTATCGAGCTTTAGTGATAAAGCCAGCAATAGTCAAGGTGATACTTGGCCTGAACTTGCGACAGTGAAGCTGCCGATTAGCATAAAAGTTAAGCAAACCAGTATTGCGCGCATCAGCTATAAGCAAATAAGCCTCAATGATACTGCTGAGCAAAAAATTTCAGGGCTGAGCATAACAAGGTTAGCCCTTGCAGGAAGTAAAGCGAGTGTCGGTGCCTTAAACTTCACATTGCAAGAGCACAGTTTTAGCGCATCTGGCTATGTTGATATGCGTAAGCAGTGGCAGCATCAGCTTGAAATTAAAGCGCTGGGCGCAAAATTTGCCGGCAAGGTGAATTCTAAAGGCAGTATCAGTGAACTGTCGCAATTGAGCTTAGCATTGCAAGTCCCTAATCAATTGACAATGACCACAGATTGGTTTTATAAAAATGGCCTATTTTTAAAGCATGGAACATTAATAGCAGAAAAACAGCCTATTGAAATAAGCAACCAAGAGATTATTGTCGAGCAGGCCAAAGCCAAATTTGCGTTAAATTGGCCTAAGTTGAGCGCAACATTGCAAACACAGGTCACTTGGCAAACCCTTGAAAATATACAATTGGATGTTAAAACAGAGCTCTCAAACATACTAGATTGGCAATCAAGTTCAGCGATATCATTACAAGTAAGCACGGCGTTTGAAGAACAACAAGTGATGGCATCGTTACAGTCAATGCTGGCTTTAGCGGCCGAAGATACGGTTTCAACAGCAAAGCAGTCATGGCCGATGCTAGCAAACGTCGATATGACTATTGAGCAAGGTGTTTTAACGCTTAACAGTAGCGATATAAAATTTGGCGAGTTAACGGCATCATTGCAAAGTGAGTTTAATATTAATAACCCGATGGCAGCCGATGTTTTGCTAGCGGGTGAACTTGACGGCGGTCAATTAGTGCTGAAAAACGTCCTTGAACTTAACAATATTAAGGCTAACTGGCAGATTAAAAAGCAGCAATCCAAATGGCTGATAGCAAGTCAGGGCCAGGTTGATAAACTAGCACTGACGAATTTCGATGGTGAAAATATTCATTGGGCAGTAGATTTTAGTGAGCGTTGGCAAGGGGATCTTAAAGCTGACGCTGTCAATATTAATGATGTCGATATCGAATTACTGTCATTAAAGGTAACGGGATTGCCACAAACACATCAAGCGGCCTTTAGCGCCACGGTAGCTAATAATACCAAGGTTAATTTAACCTTTGATGGTCAATTGCTTACTGAACAAAAAAAGTCGTTAGCGCTTAGCGATGATTTAACTCAGGCGCTTTGGGTCGTCAATAGCCTTAAATTCAACGCACTCAATCAAGGGCAAACATTATCGTTAGCCGCAGAGCAGTTACAACTCAGTACTGACAAGCAAAGTCTGGTTAATTTGTGCCTTAACGGTAGTGGTAAATTGTGTGTTAATGCGAGGCATCATCTTAACCAGTGGCACGGAGATTTAAGCTTCGAGCAATGGTCAATTTCACCGGTTTTTGAGCAGTTTAGGGCATGGCAAGCGATACGACCCGCGCAATACCCGCAAACAGTTGCGGGTAAAGTCACCGGAAAGTTGCAGTTAAGCGGAAAAGATAAGCAATTAGAAAAGCTAACCGGCAATATTTCGATACCCAGTTTACAATGGCTGTCATCTGATGGCCAAGTCAGTGTGCAAGATTTTGCCATTAATAGTGAGCAGCAACAAAATGCATTAGCGATAACAACACAATGGCAAGAAGTTATAACTAATTTATATCAGCCTGAATGGCCGGCTAAAATCACGATGCCAGATGGCGAGCTGTTAGTATCAATAGCACCTGATTTTAAGGTCGATTTTGCCTTGCAGCAAGCTGATATTAATATAGCAATCTTGGATGAAAATAATAAAGCTGATGCTGAGATATTTAAGCCTTTATTGACTGTCGGGTTGGTTAAACTTGAGGGGGAATGGCTGCAGGATAAGCTAAAAACAGATTTAAAAATACTGTTACCGGCAGAAGACGAAATAACCGCACAGTTTAGTAGTGAATGGCCTATCGCGGATGCAGCGCGTATTTCCGGTCGGCTCGCACTTAATATTAAGCAGTTTGATTGGCTCAAGCAATGGCAAAAACGTATTGATAAAATTGAGCTTAGTTTAGTGCAAAATTTTACCATTGCAGGAACATGGCAAAAACCGTTATTTGCAGGCGAAGGCGCACTTGATATTAATCACTTAGTTATTGAGGATTATGGCTTAGATATTCGCAGCAGCAAGATTAAATTATCCAGCCAGCAAGACACTATTGTGGTGTTAGGCGAGTTACAAAACCCGCAGGGCGCACTTACCATAGCCGGGGATGCTAAGCTTTCTGCGCCCATGACGGGCAATTTAACCATAGCAGGGCAGCAAGTTACGCTGGTTAATAATAGCGAAAATAAACTCATTGTTTCACCAAAGTTAACGGCAAACTATCAAAATAAACACTTAAAGGTCGATGGGCATTTGGTGGTTGATCAAGCCGATATAAAAATAGCGGCACTGCCGAAACCGGCGATTAGTGTTTCAGAAGACCAAGTGATCCTTGATGAAAAAGACACTAGCGTTAAAGACTCGCCGATAGACTATAATATATCGCTAAGTTTATCGGCAGGAAATAACGTTCAGATCAGTGGTTTTGGCTTATCTAGCGAAATTGAGGGCATCTTGTCGTCATCACTTATCTCCGGCCAACCGTTAACGCTAAATGGTCGCTTAGATTTAAAAAATGGTAAATTTGAAGCATATAAACAAGTACTAACCATTGAGCAAGGGCAGTTATTGTTTCTTGGCACGCCAGGAAACCCTAGTATTCAGTTTCGAGCTGTACGCATTGTTGATGATATCAAGGTGGGTATTATTGCCGACGGCACCATACAAAAGCCGCGTTTAACCTTATTTTCAGCGCCTGCAATGGCGGATGAAAATATATTGGCATTACTGATTACTGGTCGCAATATCGAATCTTTGTCAAAACAAGAGGGTAATGCATTGACCAGTGCAGCAATCAGTTTGGGGGTGGAGAGTGCCAATAAGTTAGTGCAAAAAATTGGTGAGAAACTGGGTCTTAAAGATATCGCGTTTACCAGTAAAGATGGTTCTAACGGTAGCAGTACTCGTGTTGATATCGCAGCAAAAATTAATGACCGCTTAAATGTGGGCTATGGTACCAATATAGACTCTGACAACAGTATACAAGCCGGGTTTATTATTGAGTATAAGTTATCGCCGAGTATTTCTTTTGAAGCAACCAGTGGTGAGGAAATAAGTGCCAATATTAACTATAAAAAACAGTATTCTCCGATAAAAGATAAAAAAAAACCTAAAGACAAAGAGTAACTTGCTAACGAAGATGAATGATTTTTGGTGGGTTAGTTAGACGACTTTTTTTCACGCTACTCATCATCAATAAAAATAAATATTGGGCAGCATAGTTTACCCAATTTAGCATAACAAGAAGGTAATTATGTCAATTGAGACCAGTGAAGTATCAGCGCCAGCCGCCGAATTAGTCGTAGGTGCTAGTATTCCTAAACGTCATCCAATAATCAGCTGGTTATTAGCGATATTATTAATGGTGATAGGTAGCTATTTATCGATAGTACAATTTGCTGGTTTAGAATGGCTCTCTCGCAGTGGCTGTTTAATTGTCGTACTGGGCGTTTGGTCAGGCCTAGGTGGCATTATACAAGAGCGGGTATTAATGGGGCGGCTGAATTTTCAACATCTTATTGCTCTCGCTCGTGTTAAAAAGAAGTTAAGAAAATTAAAGGCCTCAACTGAATATATCGAAAGTGAAATACAATCGATTGAAGACGACTTTGAACATAAAACCGAGACCATATTACACGCGGTCAGGTTACAATTGGGTATTCTTGAGGTTTCACTACTTATTACCGGCACATTATTGTGGGGCTTTGGAGACTTATTTTTTATATTAAGCTAATGCTAACGCCATGAGATTTGTTGCGGTTAAAGTAAGCCAAAACAGCGGGTAATAGCCCGCTATCTATATGTCAAAACACGGCGCTGATTTTTTAACCCGAGCGATAAGAGCATAAACTTTATCATTTTGTTGTTATCTCAATGCACTTAACGGGTGAGTCAGCGCTAGTTTTATAGCCAAAGCATCTAAGTAGTAAACTACCAAAGCGTTAGGGCGTGTTGATTAAGACTAAATCAACATTTTTATGGTCAATAAGCGCTGAAATGGTCGAACCATTGAGCCATTTGTCAAATAAACTATGTTCTCTGCATCCGAGGGCGATTAAATCAATTTTATTGTCGTCAATGTAATTCACCAAGGCGTGTTCAGGGGTGCCGCGAGTAAAGGTGATAAGCTCTTTTGGGCATTTTATTTGTTTAGCGAAGCGGAAAATTTGTTCTTTATGTAGTGCTTCGATTTGTTTTTCGTAGTCGATAGCCAATGGTGGAATGTGAATAACATGTAATAAATAGGCTTCTTTCTGCTCGGCAACTGTACACCATTTACGCATAAAGTTATAAACCTTAATATCAGATTTATTTTCATCATCATCTTCATGGAAGGGATCAATAGCGCCAATGGCTTTGCCCTCAGCTAACCATTTTTCTTGACCCAAGATAAATAAAGTACTTTTGTTCTGACTAATATATTGATTATCAGCTGAGCTAAGGCCTGATTTTGCGCTAATAATAACTCTAGGATCTAAATCACTAGCCTTGCTATCGACCTTTTTTGACCAGTACTTTTCTTTACAGATATGTATGTTACTTTTAGGAAAGTACTGCTTAATTTTTAGTTCAATTTTGTCAATTTTATTTTGATAATTCGCTTGTATGGTATCTGAAATACCCGTCAGTTCATTGGCGAAATAACGACGGTCAAAAAAACGTTGATGATGATGTAAATACCAAACAACATGAGCAGAATATTTATTTTGCAGTATCGATATTTTTGCAAAAGTGCTGTGAGTAATGTCCAAATCTGACAAAACAATGTGCAATGTTGTCATGAAACGTTCCTTTGGATAGTAAGGTTTAAAAATAGTGCAAGCCAAACCAGACGAGCGGGTCACGGATACGGGCGAAAATGGCTAATTGCATTCAGATCGTTCCAACACGGGTAAAATAAGACTGGAAAACGATTTGTAGTACGTTATTTTTCGAACCTAGTTAACTATGTTCGAAAATCAACTGCGTAACTAGCTTGTTGTTATTAGCCGCTGAAAAATACCATTTTCAAAGGGCTTAAGTATATACACAGCTGTCATAAGATAGCATAATCTATCAATATATAAAGCTATTGTTAATTGATATATATACTGAATTCAAAAATTTCATGATAAATAGCAGGCGGCATATTAGTAAACATTTTTTTGCTGAAAATGCGATGTTAGTGGTGAAAATAAATTGGCTAAGCTTGCTTGTCCCAGTCTGGATTTAGCTAGTACTAAATTAATAAAGAGACAGTAAAAATGGCTAATAATGCATGGTGGGGGGAGTTTACTTTTGGCCTTCAACAACAACGTTGCTGGCGCCTTGGTGAACGAGTCATTATTCTTAAACGTTTAGGCAATGAATGGAATAGTTGGAACTTAGAAACCCAAGACGAAAATGATGAAGCCATTATCGTCGGCGAGCTTGACAAGTGTTCGTCAATGGATGAAGCAAAATTTGGTCGATATTTACAACAAAACACCTCAGATAAAGTGCGGGTCTTACCTTTACTCGCTGATCGATCGGTCGTGGCACGTCCAGATACCCCGTTAACGTTATTAGCGGGCGAAAAATCACGACTTTACGTTAGTACATCCATTTGGTTCACGGCGCATTTATTACCTAAAGAAGAATGTTTACTTGATTTACCTTTTTGGCGGCCGTCAGACTCATGGTTTGGGCCATCAACGCAAATAGGGCAAGTCTGTTATGCAAAATATACCGCGGCGCGTGTGCAACTAGATAATATTGAGCAACGGCCGCATCGGGCGATTACCCCTATTACGGTGATTAATAATCACGAAGAGCCCTTAACCATTGAGCGTATTAATGTGCCCGTGACCTTATTGCATTTATATGCTGATACCAGCCAGCAACTCTGGACAACTGGCATATCGGTGCATAGAGAGCGTAATACTGATAATGTTGAACTGCATCTTGACAAGCATGCACCCGTTGAGGCGTTATGCTCAACGTTAGTCAATGGCCCAAGAGTTGAGAGCGAACAGGGTATTATCATACGCAGTATAAGTAGTTTGTTTGCCTAAAAAAGAGAATTATTGTGAAAGAAATAATTGAGTTTATCGAGCTACTTAAAGGCTCACATTTATATGCGTTGATCCAAGCCTCGGTATTATTCATTGTCGGTTTTATCCTTGCTCGGGTAATAAGTAGCGCCGTAGTAAACACCATAAAGCATAAAATGACCGCACATGGTCAGCTATTCTTAAAGCGGACGATTTTTTATGGTATTTTAGCATTAGTTACCATTTCAGCCTTAGATAACATAGGCTTAGATTTAAGTATTTTACTAGGCGCGGCAGGGGTGTTTACTGTCGCCTTAGGCTTTGCATCGCAAACCTCAGCATCAAACTTAATTAGCGGTGTGTTTCTGATGATAGAACGACCTTTTTCAATTACTGATGTTATCCGGGTTAACGACATTACCGGTGAAGTGATCTCGATAGATTTACTGTCAGTGAAGTTGCGAACATTTGATAATTTATTTGTCCGCATTCCTAATGAAAGCATGATAAAAAGTGCGGTTACAACCTTAACCAAATATCCTATTCGACGTGCGGATTTGAAAATTGCTATTGCCTATAAAGAAGATATTGAAAAAGTACGTGATATTTTAATGGAAATTGCGGCAAAAAATTTAATATGTTTAGAAGAGCCAGCGCCGATTTTTATCTTAACTGGCTTTGGCAGCTCTTCAGTTGATATTCAATTTTCAGTGTGGTCAAGACGTGAGAATTTTCTGGCTTTGAAAAATGCTATGTATATGGACATCAAAAAAACCTTTGATAAGTTAGGCATTGAAATACCGTTTCCTCACCTTAGTTTATATGCTGGCAGTGCTACGAAGCCGTTTCCACTTTCCTCAGTTGCTGACCATAGCCTTGATAGCAATAGTGATAAAAGCGCTAACAGTGAAACAAGTATAAAGTGAATGTAGCTTTCGCGTTGTAAACTAGCAGGGTAAGTTTACAACGCGTTGGTTTACACCGCTAAAGCGACTATATTTTGATGATGTTTTTTCTCATTGGGGCGAGCCGTGCTAATAATTCATTTTGTATCGGGTAGCTTATGTCTGATGCGTCCATTGCGGCAATAAAAAGCTCAACAAAATGGTTGAATTGGCTTGAATGCCTGATCGATTTGGAAACCAATAACAGAATAAGCAATAGTTCTTGCTGCTTCGACTGGTAAGACAATGAGCTGGTATAAATTACCGCCAAGTAACATTAACTGTGTTTTATTCAAGTTTTGTTTTGCTATAATCAAATTTTTACTGAAGGCAGATTCAAAGGTAAGTTGATTATTACTGGAAGAAACAATATCCCCGTTTAAATCACTTAGTATCATTAAACTGGCGTTAATTCGAGAGCTTTAGTTTTCTAATACACTGGCGATAGTTGCCTTGTCCCGTGTGGCAACGGCTTGTTTAAAGCCAAAGTCTGCCGTTAGCACTTTCGACGCAATAAGGAGCAATTTTTCTTTGGCTTTTAAATATTCGATTAATACATTCTCAGCGCTAACAATATGCTGGTCTATTTACTGACTGTGTGACGTTATTTTTCCACAAAAACACCGCGAGTAAGCTTGCCAAGGGTAAAAATCAGTGACACACCCAGTAAAGTAATTTGCCTACGTAAGGTAAGTTTACTTGCCATTGTGTTTGAATATACTTTGGCAGGTATTTCTTGGTTTAGTGTCATTGACGACTAGGTCAATAACACAGGAGGTATTACTATTATTGGCTTTTAGCGTTAAATTTTCATAATTGATTTTTTTAATACTGGTTACTGCACTTGCATGCCAAACATTAACGCTGTCGTATTTTACAGCAGCAGCCAAGGTTGCTAAACCCTGTTCATCAGTCATCAATACATACTTTGAACGCGCAATATAAATATACCCGACCATAGAATCATGTATGTAACAGCGCAACACCGGCGGTGTTGAATTGTAGCTGTGCTTTAGGTCTGCCTGAGTATAGTTTTAATTTAAAAGGGTTTACCGATGAAAATGAGTAAACATGATGCCTGATGTTGTCACTGTTGGGAAAATCAACGAATTCACCTTGATGAATGACCAGCACATCAGGTTTAAAAAGTTTATCAACTTGGTCCATAATCAAGGTGCTTTGCTGTGTTACAGCCGTTGTGGAAGGTGAGGATACAGAGAATTCCAACACAACATTTTTAAGGGCTAAGCCTTGTTGATCTTACACTAAAAATGAATCGGCGCTTGTGGGTGTAGAAAGTACTAAAAGCATCACAATAATGCTGGATAAATTTAAAAACGATTGTTCATAAATTCCATTGTAAAATATTAATAATTATGGCATTTTAAAAAAAATTAGTGACTTAACGAAGCTGTACCGAGAGTTCAGGTTAAGTTTTTGTGTTAACAATAGCAAACAAAATATTGCCTGCTAAAACGTAACGCCAAGTTGAGCAATGAAGTACATTACAGAAAGTTTTTTTCGATAGCTGCAACATTGACAGGCTTCGCAAAATAGTAGCCTTGTAAGCGCTGAATATTAAGTTCCTGGCATAAGACAAAGCTTGCTTCGTTTTCAATACCTTCGGCGACAATATCCAACCCTAACGAGTGCAACATCGATGACAGGCCTTTTATTAAGGCTCGTGTTTTCGGTTCATGTGAGGCTAGCATCAAAGACTTGTCAATTTTAACGGTATTTATAGGGAAATTTTGTAAATGTGACAGTGATGAAAATCCGGTACCAAAATCATCTAAAGCAATGCGACACCCGAGATTACTCAGTGACTCCATGACGGCTATCGCTTGATCACTGTTTTCGAGTAATGCGGTTTCGGTTAATTCAAACTCAATGAGTTCAGGCACCACGTTATATTTTTTTAGCATACTTTTGATAAAACTGATCAGGTTTTTATCGGTTAGTTGTATCACAGAGAGGTTGATGGCCATGGATAATGCTTTACTATATTGCAAATTCCATATTGATATTTGATATATGGCTTGTGCTATTACCCAACGACCAATATCAATAATGACATGAGAACACTCTGCGATGCCAATAAAACCATCTGGAAAGAGCAAGGTGTTTTGAAAGTCCCATCGTATTAGTGCTTCAAAACCTACTACTTTAGTTGTTGCTGATTGATATACCGGTTGGTAGTGTAAGATAAATTCATTACGCGCTATAGCGCCAATTAAATTAGCTTCAATTTTGTAACGTTGCAAAAACTGCTCTTGCATTGTGGTTTCAAAATAGCATATTTGATTTTTACCGAGTTTTTTCGCTCGGTACATAGCAATATCTGCAAACTTAAGTAATTCATGAGCGTCAACACTATTGTCGGGGTAAATGGCGATACCAATACTCGCACCCATTTTTATCTCTATGCCAGAAATATAAAACGGTTCATCTAAACAATGCAGTATACGTTGGGTTACTCGAGTGGCATTGTCTATGGTATGTAGGTTACTTAATAAAATGGCAAATTCATCACCACCCAAACGCGCAAACACTTCATTGCCACGCAAACTGTTACAAACTCTAGTGGCAAATTGCTTTAATAATTCATCGCCGACATCGTGACCATGACTATCATTAATAAACTTGAAATTATCAAGGTCTAATAAAGTGAGCGCTAGTTTAGCGTTATTACGCGGTTTTTCGGTAATAGTTAAACGCAACGCTTCTTCAAAGGAGTAACGATTAGCTAAACCCGTTAATGAATCGTGCTCCGCTAAGTTTTTAGCCCGTTGATAACTATCATTAAGCTTTTGTTCTAATTCAAAGCGTGCTTGTGATTGCAATATTGCCCGTTGTAGTCTTGATGCGGTTACTTCTGATTTAAGCAAAAAATCTTGAGCACCCGCTCGTACACATGTTAATGCAAGCTCAGACTCTTCGGAGTTACTCAACATAATAATGGCGACACTTTTATCTATTGAGGCGCTGCGTAATGCCAGTAATAATTCGATACCGTCACGTTGTGGCATGCGATAATCTGACAACACGACATCAAATTGGTGATTTTCAAAGGCTACTAGGCCCTCGTCTACCGACTCTGCTTCGACAAAGTTGCAGTCGGTGCTGCTTTTACGTAATGCCCGCTTAATATCTTCGCGATCGACGACATCATCATCAACAATTAATACATTCAAGTGTTATGCTCCTCGCTTTAAGGTTCGAATAACCAAAATCAGTCATTTTTTTCTGGAAAAAGTATCATTTTCCAATAGCCTTTGAGCAATGTTATAAGTTCTATGAAACCCTCTCCGACATTATCTTTAACAAAGTAGCCGGCGATGTTTTTTTTGTAACTGGCAGTAATATCCTCATCTGATTTTGACGTGGTTAAGACAAAAACGATGCTCTGGTCTAATTGTCGGTCTTGACGGATTTCATGTAAAAATTCAAGGCCATTTAAGCGCGGTAATTGCAAATCAAGTAAAATAATGTAGGGCGAGGGTACCGCACCGCTGCGAAGTAGCTCTAAGCCTTCAATACCATCATGTGCTCTAATGATTTCGTTACTTAGCCCCATTTTTTTAAACGCACGTGCTACGGACATAGCATCAACATCGTCATCTTCTATTAATAATAGTGTGACTTCATTTTCGTTAGGAGTCATATTATTAGCCGTTGACGTTATCACTGTATACTTGCCGTGGTGTCTTTTTCGAACATTTTAATCGGCATTGTTTCAGCGGTCATTGGCCACGAAATTACAATGGTGGTGCCAGTTTTACCATCAGACTTAATCGTCAGGGTGCCACCGTAATGTTCGATGGTTTTTTTAGATAATGATAAGCCCATACCACTACCTTCAACTTTATCTCTGGGACGCAAGGTTTGAAACATCTCCACGGCTTTATCGAATAATTCACATGGAATGCCCGGACCGTCGTCTTGCACATAAATATAATGCATATCATTGTCTTGCTTATAAAATATTTCAATATGTCCACTGGTTTTATCATGATGTTTTATCGCATTTGAGATCAGGTTTCGCAAGACAATTTCCAATGGGATTTTAGGTACAAATAATAATTGCTTTGCTACCGATAATTGAAAAGTTATTGGATGGTCTAATAAACTAAATATTTCCTGAGCGGTTTCGGCTAAATCAAGTTCTTGAGCCTTATATTCGTGGCGACCAATACGGGCGTAATCGAGTAAATCATCGAGCAATTTATTCATCCGTTCGCTGCGATTATTGAGCAATATTAAATGTTCTTTAGAGCTATCGGGTAATATGCTTTCACAATCTTCACTGAGCCAACTGACTAATTTTCGAATAGCATTTAACGGTGATTTCAAGTCATGAGAAGCGACGTAAGCAAATTGCTCTAGATCTTGGTTTGATTTAATTAAACGCTGAGTTTTAATTTTAAGCTCTCGGGTCACTTCGTCGGCATATTCTAGTGCTTGCTTGTTTGCTCTGGAAAGAAAGATAAATAACAATAATAACAATAGATTAATAACAATGCCGCCCACCAATATAAAAAAGGGCTGATTCGACTCTGCTGCGGCGCGAAAGTCTAAATTTGAACTGATAGTAAATTGCCATTGTCGACCATATAAATTAATGTTTTTCTGTTGAATGAATAATGGTTTAGCATCTATTTTACTATTACCAGCATTATCACTGTCTTTATACATGGATTGACCATTATCGCTAATATTTAGCGTAACATGGCGTTTATCAACGGCTAATGTGCCTGAAATAAGTTTATCCATAATAAAAGGCGCATATGCCACGCCTTGTATAGACTCCTGGCGGGTCTTTACGGAGTCATGCGCCATCGCTTTGTTATAAAAAGGTGCATAAAAAAGAAAACCTGGGGTTTTTTTTGCGTCTTGCACCAAGATTATTGGCCCGGTTAATTGGGCAAGACCAGTATCTCGAGCTTTTTTGATACCTGAATACCTATTTTCTTCAAACGCGACATCTAAGCCGATCGCCTGTTTGTTAGAAAGTGCCGGCTCAATAAAGGTAATAGGCCACAGTTCATCTGCTTGATGTTCCGGGTGTATGATAAATGTGGCTCTGCTTTTTTGTTGTGCTTGAATAAAGCTATTACGTTGCTGGGGTTTAATATTGAAAATTAAACCTAAGCCATTAATGCCTGGGTAGGTTTTATCTATCCGCAAGCTACGGCTATAATTTTGCCATTGCTGGTTAGTAATATCTGCAGTGCTTGCATCAACATGGGCGACGGCGCCCCACAATGCATGTTCATACAATTCCATGCGCTCTTTTACGAGTGCTATAACTTGTAGTGATTCTCGCTCAAAGCGTTCGGTAATTCTTTTATTCACCTGCTCCGTCGCTATGTTCCAAGCAGCAAAAGTTAGTACTGCTGAAAGTACTAATATAAACCAGTGAATTCCCTGAAACTTAGTCGAGTCGATTAACTTTTGCCGCTCGGTTTCAGTATCAGTTATTTGCGTAGCCGTATGGTTCATAGCTGCCTTTTTTCTTTTTAGTTAAATATTTTAAGCTAAATAACTAGCGTAAATAGACCCGATAACCCGTTAAAAACACTCAATATAGATAATATGGCTGAAAGTCTATATTTGCTTATAAAGCAAAGTGAGTGGATTACATTACACTAAATGTAACTTGTGTTTACTTTTATTACAAAACTATTTAAACACTTAAAAATTTAATAATAGCCTCACTACAAAATAAAGATAATATAAAAATCAGCGTATTACTAGGTTGGGAATCTTTAAAAGTACTTTTTTGTTGAGTTTATGAAGATCAAGGTGACCCTGGTGAGTACTGATGAATTTTAACCATTAAAACAGTCTTAGGGAAAAGGTGAGTTAAATTAGGAAAGCTTGCGATGAATAGTAAAGATTTGCTGTTTTTTTGCTTTTAATCTATTGCAAATGCAGCGTGGTAGTGTCGGCAATTAAATTGCTGGTCTTTATCTTGCTGGTCTTTATCTTGCTGGTCTTTATCTTGCTGGTCTATAGCTTACTCGAACAGCTAAATTTAGCTGGTGCTGGCGTAGTGCTTTAAATTAACCCGCGTTCCTACTACTATACTGTGGTCAGTGGCGCTTAATTAAATAGTTATTACGGGCTTGCAAATGATTGCAAGGGCAAAAAGTGTTAAAGCTTAGTAGCGTTCGGCTAAGATACTCGTCGTTGTGCTTTTTAAGTCGATTTTTATTTTTCTGGATTGGGCAATATGTAGTTAGGTTATTTAACAACAGTGTTTTCAAATAGGTATGGGCTGCTATAGGTGTTATTCAACGCATTACAGCTGTTACATTAAGATTGGCGTGTTATTTTAATTAAAAGTCTTTATTCGAACAATTTATTTGATTGAGTTAAATAAATTAATACGTTTGCTAGCTTGGCACTAATCACTATAATTGCCACTAGGCATTATTTATTGAGTAAAAAAATGAACACAGAACGTGCTAAGCACACTAATTTAAGCTTTGTGGTTTTTATCACTATGGCGCTGTTGATATCTGCAACAGTTTTTGCCTCCACGGATGACGCTAAAAACAAGGTCAAGGCGGTGTTTAGTCAGATTGAATCATCATTAGTGACTTTAAAGCAAACTCAGACCTTAACAAGGGCTAATATTAGAGATGTTTTAAGTAAGTATTTATTACCGGAAGTTGAAACCCGATACTTTACTTATAAAGTACTGAATAAAAATATGGCTAAAGTACCCGATGAATTAAAAGAGCAGTTTATAACTGAACTATCTCTACAGCTTATTAATACCTATAGTAATTTATTAAATAAATATAATAATGAAGCGATTAACATCGGTCAAAGTTCGTTATCTAATAGTGGTAAAATGGCGATGGTTGATATTACTATCGTTGGTAAAACTAAAACCAACAAAGCGGTGGTTAAGTTATTACAATCAAATGATCAGGGCTGGCTATTTTTTGATATCGAAATAGAGGGCATTAGCTTGCTGCAAACAAAACAAGGTGAAATTAATGCCAGCTTTAATAAGTTAGGTGTAGAAGGCACCTTAAACCATTTGAAGAAAATTAATCAAAAAGTACTGGATGATTAATTGATTTTTTAACTTAAGCGCTGATAGGGTAATTATCATTTTATATATTGAAACACTTATTGAATTTTTGTTGCAAAATAAATCTATACTAACAACACTTTTTATTTTGGCTTTTTATGCCACCAAAGCATTAACAATAAAGTTAATAAGAAAAAAATCTAAGAAAAGTAAAAGATTAAAAATTAATATGGTAAATAATATTTTTACCTTATTAGTCATTGTTTTTATTTTTAATATTTGGGCGAGTGAAATTCAACGTTTTGCTTTTTCAATTGCTGCCTTTATTGTTGCTATCGTGCTGGCAACGAGAGAGTTTATTCAATGCTTTATTGGTTTTGTTTATATTTTAACCAGTCGACCTTTTCGCATCGGTGATTGGATACAAGTCGGCAATTATTACGGTGAAGTACATTCAAGTGACTGGGCAAAATTAACCCTGTTAGAGGTTAATAAGCATGATTATCAATACACAGGTAAAACCCTTTACGTACCAAACAGTCAGTTAATAACCTCGGTTATTAAAAATCTTAATTTTTTAAAGCGCTATGCTATGCATAATTTCACCATAGTGCGAGACAACAGCGTTAATCCCTTTGTTTTTATTGATAGGCTTTATGAGCAAGCAAATTTGTATTGTGTTGGCTTTAAAGAAGTGGCGATTCGCTATAATCAATTAATCGAAAATCGTTTAGATATCCGTATTGCAGGTCCTGATCCTCATATTCAAGTCTCAACCTCTGAACTTGGTGATACTCAGGTCGCTTTTGCTATTTTTTGTCCCACAAACAAAGCACTAGGCATAGAGCAGAAACTTACCGCTGATTTTATGAAACTGTGGTTTGAAAACAAAAAAACTTAGTTAAATTGAAGAGAAAAAAATTCAGTCGTGTTGCTTTTAGATGCAGATATTTAACTTGAGTTTATTGACAGGTCACTATGATAAAGTGCCCTGTCAATACGTGTATGCTAGCTGTTGATTATCTTTAGTGAGCCATCAAGATGTATGTCACGTTGTGGGTAGGCGACAACGATATCATGTTGTTCAAACAATTCTTCCAAACGAAATCGTACGTTGCTTTTTGCAATTCTTAAACCACTTTCAACCCTTGAATTGATCCAAAAAGTGACTTCAAACATTAAGGCATTATCGCCAAAGTCGTCAAATGTCACTAAAGGTTTAGGCTCCTTTAGCGTTGCTGACTGCTCAGTTGTTGCTTGCATGATTAATTCAGCTACTTTTTTTGCTGGTGAACCATAGGCGACACCGACTTTAACTGAACATCGCACAAACTGGTCAACTAAGGTCCAGTTTACAACAGTGTTTTCTAGTAACTTGCTGTTAGGTATTAATAAATGCACGCCATCTACGCGTTTTATACGGGTCGAGCGGGTATTAATTTCTTCCACCAGACCTTTGGTATCTTCAACTTCTAAAAAGTCGCCAATACGAATAGGGCGCTCCCACATTAAAATCCAACCACTGATAAAGTTGTTAATAATGTTTTGCGCACCAAAACCAAAACCAATAGCAATTGCCCCAGACAAAAAGGCAAAGGCAGCAATCGGCACGTTCATAAAATCTAATATGCTTATAATGATAACCGTTATCGATAAAACATATAAAACTCGTTGCACCAAATGAATAACATTGGGGTCAGTGTTTTTTGTTGTTAAGCGATTACTGACCAACTTTGTTAGCCATTTGGTTAACAATAAACCGATAAAAATTAACACAGGAATAAATAATACATCACCTAATGTTACCGGTTGTTCTGATATCGTCACCAGCGTATAAGAAAGGATGTCAAATAATTGTTCTACCGTCATACTCAAACCTTAATTAATTGAATGTTCTGAATTTATAAATACTTTTGAAGGGTCTACCAGAAACCTGTCACCGATAGCCTCACGACCAAACAGCATTAAGTAACTCATGTCTGAGCGATCTGTTAAGGTAATTTCAATTGACCAGGTATTTGTACCTAGCACCACGGGTGTTTCGATAACGTAACGTTGCTCAGCCGTACCATTAGACGATTTTATATTCCTAATATCACTTATTTTTGCACTGCATTTTACAATTTTATCAACGTTATGGGCATCAGGATGAATATCAAAGGTAACGTAAGGCTTACCATTCTTAATGATTTTTGTAATATTATCAACATGTAAGGATGATGTTTTGGCGCCTGTATCAACTCTTACTTGCAAGTCATCAATGGCGAGTTCAGGTAATCCAATAGATTCTAAACGGCCAATAATTGTTTTACCTTTGTTATTCATTTTATTTCCTAATTATCGTTATTTTCAGGTAAAAATTGTTCTTGTACATTACCGATGTGTCCAGCAATATGTTCGTCATCTTCACTAAAGTAAGCAATATGAAACATCGCTTCGCCTTCCTGCACCAAAGGTATATTTTGCTTACCAATTAAAATGCCTGAGCGTGAGGCTATTACTGAATCAAATATTGCTCCATAAGGGCTACCAATTTCTGCTAGCACCTGTCCTTTGGTTATTTGATCACCTAGGTTGATCATATTATGCACAATGCCACTAGCGTTTGCTCTTACCCACTGACTGCCGTTAGCTATAAAAGGCGTAATTTTTTTCTTTTTAATGCGTGACGATTTTCTTATCATACCTAAATGCTTTAAAACATTTAAAATACCTTTCATACCGGCTCTAATTGAGAACTCATCAAAACGCAGCGCTTCACCGGCTTCATAGAGTAGTATTTTAGTTTGGTTTTTAACCGCTGATTCTCTTAACGAGCCATCGACCAAATTAGAGTTCAATACCACGGGTACACCGAAAACTTCGGCTAATACCTTGGTGTCAGCATCTGACATATCGGCTCTAATTTGTGGTAGATTCGAGCGATGGATTGCGCCTGTATGCAAATCAATACCGTAATCACAGTGTTTAACAATTTCATTTAAGAATATATGTGCTACCCGCCCAGCTAACGAACCTTTCGCTGAACCCGGAAAACAACGGTTTAAGTCTCGACGATCAGGCATGTAACGGCTTTGATTGACCACGCCATATACATTTACCATAGGAACGGCTATTAATGTTCCTCTAATAATCTTCAGTTTCTTCTCGCTAATTAAGCGGCGAATAATTTCAATACCATTGAGTTCATCGCCATGTACCGCAGCACTAATAAATATTGTCGGCCCTGGCTTTTTCGCGCGAATAATATGTACCGGTAAAGAAACGTCTGCATCGGTATATAACTTGGCAACAGGTAAGTCTATTTTACGCTGTTCGCCGGGCAATATTTCAAATTCGCCTATTTTTAATGCATCCATCATGTATCTTATCCTTTACCACGGGTTTTATTACTGTGTGGCTTGGCATTTTTTTCTAAAAACTCAAAAATCATCCCAGCAATGTTTTTGCCTGTTGCGGTTTCTATGCCTTCTAAACCTGGAGATGAGTTTACTTCCATTACCATAGGACCATTTTGTGAACGCAGTAAATCGACGCCACACATATTTAATCCCATTGCTTTGGCCGCTTTAATCGCTGTTTCACGTTCTGCCTTTGATAACTTAACTACTTCAGCAGAGCCACCGCGATGCAAATTAGAGCGAAATTCACCCTCTGCGCCTTGTCGTTTCATCGCAGCAACAACTTTGCCACCAATCACTAAACAACGAATATCGGCACCACCAGCTTCTTTGACAAACTCTTGTACCAAGATGTTCGCTTTTAAACCCATGAAAGCTTCAATAATAGCTTCTGCAGCTTTTGCTGTATCCGCTAACACGACACCAATACCTTGAGTACCTTCTAATAATTTAATAACAACGGGGGCACCACCAACGTTTTTGATTAAATCTTTAGCGTTATCGGGCTTGCTGGCAAAACCAGTTCGCGGTAAACCAATACCTTTGCGTGACAATAGCTGTAACGAACGTAATTTATCGCGTGAACGACTAATGGCAACGGATTCGTTAATATTAAACGTGCCCATCATTTCAAATTGTCGTGCCACTGCGGTGCCATAAAAGGTAACAGAAGCACCGATACGCGGGATAATAGCATCGTACATAGGTAACTCTTTACCATGGTAACGCACGGTTGAACGGCTACTCGTGATGTCCATATAACAATGTAAAGTATCAATAATATCAACTTCGTGCCCCATGGCTTCGCCGGCTTCTTTTAAACGTCTTGTAGAATAAAGATTTTTATTTCTTGATAAAATTGCTACTTTCATAGGTTTACCTAATTTTTCACTTTTATAATTAAAAATGATGTAAATGTGTACCTAGAGTGTATAGTCGGGGCTTAAAATAATAAAACGCAATATTTTGACTGGTTTAATCAAAATATTTGATTAGAGCGAACTTTTATGAAATTTGAACTTTTAACGACATTTTTGGAAGTCAGTAGAACCTTACATTTTAGAATAGCCTCTGAAAACCTTTTTATTACTCAATCTGCGGTAAGTGCTCGTATCAAGTTATTAGAAGACGACTTGGGGGTTTTGCTGTTTGATCGTAGCAATAAACATTTAAAGCTAACTAGGGAGGGCCATCGACTAATAAAACATGCGAATGAACTGCTTTTTATGTGGCAAAAAACTAAGCACGATGTTGGTATAGCGGAACATGACACCCAGCAACTTGCCATCGGTTCATTGAATTCTATCTGGGATATTGTCTTACAAGGGTGGTTGCAAAAAATTCATCGTAATTTAGACGATGTCAGTTTATTCACCAGCACATACTCGCCCATGGAATTAAGAAAAAATGTTATTGGTCGAGTGGTGGATATTGCCTTTTTATTTGAACCGCCATTTATTGAGGATTTAGTAACCGAGAAAGTAGCGACAGTACCATTACATTTAGTGACGACTGACCCTGAACATATCGAAGAAATGAACGTAGATAATTACATTATGGTGGATTATGGCGAGTCGGTAAATACCATGCATATGCGTGAATTTCATGATGTTGCACCCGCTAAACACTTTATGAGTCAGCCGCGTATTGCCTTAAATTATATTTTGCAAGCTGGGGGCAGTGCTCACCTACCAAGACAAATGACCTTTGAACAGGTGGAAGCGAATAAGTTATTTGTCGTGGAAAGTGCGCCGGTTTATCATCGAGAAATATTTGCGGTGTACTTAGCTAAAAGTCAAAAGACTGAGGTTATTAAACAAGCGATTAGTTTATTTCCGCATTTATCTGTTTAAAAATTTCAGGCTATTTTAGGTATTTATTAAATAAGATGGTTTGATATTTGGATCTTTATACTCATAGCATTTCGCTAAGGCGCTTTGAAATAAAATACGCTTAAAGTAGCTGTTCAGCCAAGTAATCCACCAGTAACCTTATTCGAGGTGATAAATGGCGATTTTGCGGGTAGACCGCCCATATTCCTTCGTCAGGGGCGCGATAATTGTCCAGTAACGAGATCAACTCGCCACTTTGCAGATGTTTTTCAACATAATAATCAGGTAACTGCACTATGCCTAAATCTTTCAAGGCCGCATCGGTCAAACAATGGCCATTGTTATAGCGCAAACGGCCCTTTACCCGAAGGTTTTTTTCTTTACCTAACTCGCTAAAGTGCCAATAATCAGCGCTACCCAATAAGCAGCTATGCTTACTTAATTCTGATATCGAGTGAGGTATGCCATGAGTGTCGAGATAACGAGGGGAAGCACAAACATAGTTCGTTCGTGTAGCTAATTTTTTTGCCATCATTGACGAGTCACTCAACTTGCCAAGGCGAATAGCTAAGTCATAGCCATCTTCAGCTAAGTCAATTTGTCGATTACTTAAATAAGCCGACACTTCAACATCGCTATGTTGCTTTACAAAATTATTCACCAGCGGCAATATCTGCTTTTCACCATAAGTGACCGGCGCCGTTAGTTTGATTTTACCTTGAGGTTTAGATTGGAGATTGGTGATAGCCCGCTCTGCTGCATCTAAGCCATCAAGCACACTACGACAGTGTTGATAAAAAACCCGTCCTTCTTCCGTTAACGATACTTTACGCGTAGTACGGTAAAATAATTTGATATTAAGGCGTTTTTCTAAAGCACTGATTTGACGGCTTACTTGCGCTGTTGATATTGCCATTTTTCTGGAGGCTAGGGTAAAGCTCTCATTTTCAGCGACATAAACAAATTCGCTAATACCTTGCCATTGCATGATTGTTACCTAATAAGTACAAGTGATTTAAGAATTAGTATATTACCACCATACAGGAAATAGATATAATAGCCGTATCAAAATAAGCTGGTGTGACTAAGTTAAATTTACCTAAAGCCTAAGTACAGTCACCGGCAATGCTACATAAGCTAAGTGTATTGCCTGGATGTTATTACAAGGTAAGAATATGATAGGACAAAGCGATGAGTCGGATATTGCTTTTGTTAGGTGCTGCTATAGCAGCAATGCCGGATGTGGTTTCGCAAGAGAGCGAGGGTTTTATTGAGCAGCTGCTAGTTTTCTAGTTTAATTAGGGCACATAGCGGCATTTATGTTTTTAACGCACGTTATATAAGGTATAGCGATTGGTATTGCCACACTCAAGCTTTATCAAAGGCATAGTCATTAAAAGCTGGGGCATTAAGAAATAAGACCTTTTTTTTTTCATCGCTACAGCGCAAAGTGGGTAAATAAAGAGTTTAAATAATAATCGTGGCTATTATTACCCGTCAGTAAAAGTGAATTGCATTTTAAGTGCATTATCATCATTAAATAAAGCGAGTAGACTAGCCTTATAGTAAAAGCTTGTCTTGGTGCGAAACCATTTAAATATCAATCAATTTAATCATGAGAATAAATATGTCAGATAAATTTATTAAGTCAAAAGCCGCCATTGCTTGGGGTCCTAAGCAACCATTATCTATTGAAGAAGTTGATGTAATGTTACCGCGAAAAGGCGAAGTGTTAGTTAAAGTTATTGCCTCGGGCGTATGTCATACCGATGCTTTTACCTTATCAGGTGATGATCCAGAAGGTATTTTTCCGGTTATTTTAGGCCACGAAGGTGGTGGTATTGTTGAGCAAATCGGTGAAGGTGTCACCAGTGTGCAAGTGGGCGATCATGTTATTCCTTTATACACACCAGAGTGTGGCGAATGTAAGTTTTGTTTATCAGGTAAAACCAACTTGTGTCAAAAAATTCGTGAAACCCAAGGTAAAGGTTTAATGCCTGATGGCACGACACGCTTTTATAAAGACGGTCAGCCAATTTTCCATTACATGGGTTGTTCAACCTTTTCTGAATACACAGTATTACCTGAAATTTCTTTAGCGAAAGTTAATAAAGATGCGCCATTAGAAGAAGTTTGTTTACTGGGTTGTGGTGTTACTACCGGTATGGGCGCGGTAATGAATACCGCGAAAGTTGAAGCGGGTGCAACCGTTGCTATCTTTGGCCTTGGTGGTATTGGTTTATCAGCAGTTATCGGCGCAACAATGGCAAAAGCCAGTCGTATTATTGCCATTGATATTAACGAAAGTAAATTTGAGTTAGCGAGAAAACTCGGCGCGACTGATTGTATTAATCCAAAAGATTATGATCAGCCGATTCAAGACGTGATTGTAGCGTTAACCGACGGCGGTGTTGATTACTCGTTTGAATGTGTCGGTAACGTAAATCTGATGCGCTCGGCGTTAGAATGTTGTCATAAAGGTTGGGGGGAGTCAGTGGTGATTGGTGTTGCTGGTGCCGGGCAAGAAATATCAACCCGTCCGTTCCAACTAGTGACAGGTCGAGTATGGCGTGGCTCAGCGTTTGGCGGTGTTAAAGGCCGTACTGAATTGCCTGATTACGTAGAACGTTATTTAGCTGGTGAGTTTAAATTAAGCGACTTTATTACTCATACCATGGCACTTGAAAATATTAATGAAGCGTTTGATTTGATGCACAAAGGCGAAAGTATCCGCAGTGTAATTCATTTTGATAAGTAAGATTCATTTAGTTAAGTAATAACAAGCTCTGTTACAAGAGCTTGTATTAATATTTTTACAATATAAATAAGGGTATAAGCTCTCTGGCTATATGTTTTTTATATAGCAAAAGGCTTAGGGTTTTGAGGTATGACCATGACAATCGAAAATATCAGCGTAAATAAAAGCTTTGCTGGCTGGCACAAACAATACAGTCATCAATCGAAAACATTAAATTGCGCGATGCGTTTTGCTATTTACTTGCCACCGCAAGCATCAAACGGCGAAAAAGTACCTGTGTTGTATTGGCTTTCTGGCTTAACGTGCAGCGATGAAAACTTTATGCAAAAAGCTGGTGCACAGCGTATGGCTGCCCAATTAGGCATAGCGATTGTTGCTCCTGATACTAGCCCTCGTGGTGCAGGCGTTGCTGATGATGAAAGTTATGATTTAGGTCTGGGCGCAGGATTTTATGTTAATGCAACCCAAGCCCCTTGGAATCGTCATTATCAGATGTACGATTATGTGGTAAATGAACTGCCAGCGCTCATTGAATCGGCATTTCCGGTATCAGGTAGACGCGCTATTAGTGGTCATTCAATGGGCGGACATGGCGCATTAACCATAGGTTTATTAAATCCTACACGTTATAGCTCAATGTCGGCGTTTAGCCCCATTTGCAACCCCGTAAAAACGCCTTGGGGCAAAAAAGCTTTTAGTGCTTACTTGGGTAAAGACCAAGCAACTTGGTATAACCATGATGCCAGTGAATTAATGCGCAAAGCCAGTCAGTTTATTCCGGCTAAAGTTGACCAAGGTGGCGCGGATGACTTTCTTAGCGAGCAGTTAACGCCTGAAACATTAGTCGCTGCAGCAAAAGTTAATGCTTATCCACTAGAATTCGCTATTCATGATGGTTACGACCACAGCTACTACTTTATCGCATCATTTATTGAACAGCACTTGCGCTTTCATGCACTGCACTTAAATAAATAATACCGTAAAGTTAAGGTGATTGATGCCGTCACAAGTTCTGGCGGCCATTTTTCTGGTTAAATTTGCCCTGTTACAGCACGGTATACTCGCGTTAAAAATCCAGTTATGAACGAATTAGCGTAAAGTAAGATGTCTTCATTAAGCTTAACGTTAAAACTTTAGTAACAGTAATAGTCTACTCATTCGTTAGTGGATTTTTTTTGCTTGTAAATGAAGTGTTTTACTGATGTAAATTAGCGTTTTACATCGCTTTAGTCGCTATTTACCTTGTTAAAATGGTTTCAAAACCGCCAAAAATCATGCGTTTACCGTCAAAAGGCATGGTCATATTATCCCAGTCCATGCGCGAGTCAGCCATTACCTTTTTCATGCCCTTATCCCTGATCTCTTTAGAAGGCCAAGTGATCCAGGAAAACACAACAGTCTCATCTGTTTGGCACTTTACCGCCATAGGAAACGAAGTTGTTTCGCCATCGGGAACATCATCACCCCAATTTTCTACTAGGGTTAATGCGCCATGGTCTTTAAAAATAACCGCCATAGCTTCAGCGAGCTTTAGATAAATAACTTTATTTTTCGTTGGTACTGCGATAACAAAACCGTCAACATAAGCCATAGTTTTCTCCAAGTTTTAAAGCTAGCTTTTAGCTTAGCAGATTTTATTTTTTTGACACTAGCTTAGATAAATTTCAACTTGAATAACTAATCGCTAACTGCACAATAAAAGCGGCAAGTATTTAAGCTATAAATGGTATAACTTGATATCGATTAATGTCAGGCCGGTATATTTTTAATATGCCAGCTGTGCGGCATCCCAGAACACTTGAATTAGATAAATGTTATCGCTAGGGCCAGTAAAAAAGCCTGTTATCGAGATAATACTTGCGCGAAACGACAGTGCACTGACTGGAAAAAAATAGCAGAACATTGACACAATGACCTAACAATAGGGTATAACAGCAGTCACACGCTGGGTCATTTGGCTTTGTTTAGCGTTAGATGAGTTCGACAAAAGTTAGTCATTTAGTGCAATAAAGCCAACAAAACCGCAGAATATTCGCAATTATTTACTTTTTAAATAGTAGAGAAATTGATTGCAGCCAGACAGCAAGGAAAAATAACCATGTCTACTAAACATAAGTACTATGCACCGACCGGCGGTTTACCCCCTCAAACACAATTGATATCTGATAGAGCCATTTTTACCGAGGCTTATGCGATTATTCCTAAACGTGTGTTGACCGATATCGTCATCAGTTATTTACCGTTTTGGCAAAATATGAGGATGTGGGTAATTGCTCGGCCGTTAAGTGGTTTTTCGGAAACATTTTCGCAGTATATTGTTGAAGTTGGCGCCAATGGTGGTTCTGAAAAGCCCGAACTTGATGACTGTGCAGAAGCGGTCCTCTTTGTTGTCGAAGGTGAGATGAATGTTACTATCGAAGGCACTGATCATCATATGACAACCGGCGGTTACGCCTACTTGCCACCAGGCTGTAAATGGACAATCAAAAATAATAGCAATGCAAAAGTAAAGTTTCATTGGATCCGTAAGGCTTATCAAGCGGTTGACGGCCTTGATGCCCCCGAGCCATTTGTTACTAGCGATAATGACGTTGAAGGCATTGAAATGCCTAATACTGGCGGCGTATGGAAAACCACACGTTTTACTGAACAATCCGATATGCGTCACGATATGCACGTAAACATTGTCACGTTCCAGCCCGGCGGTGTTATCCCGTTTGATGAAACTCATGTTATGGAACATGGACTCTATGTTTTAGAAGGTAAAGCGGTTTATCATCTTAATGGTGAATGGGTTGAAGTTGAGGCCGGCGATTTTATGTGGCTACGTGCTTTTTGTCCGCAATCTTGTTATGCCGGTGGTCCAGGACCGTTTAGGTATTTGCTTTATAAAGACGTCAATAGACATATGCCGTTTATACGTCCTAAAAACTAATCGTTTACAATTCCCTACGTTTAGCGACCATCAGTCGATGGTCCTTACCTGCTTTTTTATTGCCGGTGCAAAGGCATCTCTTTAAATAGCCAGCATTGTTACCTTACTTTCTCGTCGTCACAACCGGCGATAAACTTTTCGTGCTAACCGATGAATACACTTTGGTAAAAGTAACCTCGCAAGTTCCAAGGCCTCTATTATAATTTACTTAAGGCGAAAAATTATTAAGTTTGCTTTTTATCTTAGTGATTTTGGCTTTAATGACTTTTGCTACTAATGGCTGCTAGTAAAGAATAAGGACCTTAAATTATAATTGACACTTGTGTCAGGTTTTTATTCTGATATATTTGACAGCAATTGAGCATCAGCATATTCACCATACCAACAGCGGAAACCATTATGAGTATAAGCGCAGTTCGTTTCTTACTAAACAACGATGTTGTGACGATAGAAAACATAGATCCCAATTTAACTGTTTTGCAGTATTTACGTGCAGAACGCTTTAATAGTGGTACCAAGGAAGGCTGTTCCTCCGGTGATTGTGGTGCTTGTACTGTGGTGGTTGCTGAATTGGTAAAAAATAAGCAAACGCTAAACTATAAATCGATTAACGCTTGTATTAGCTTTGTTGGTAGTTTGCACGGTAAACAACTTATTACTGTCGAGCACCTGAAACAAGGGGCGAAATTGCATCATGTTCAACAAGCTATGGTGGATAACCATGGTTCACAATGCGGATTTTGTACCCCAGGTTTCGTGATGTCATCGTTTGCTTTGCACAAGCAAAACAGCACACCTAACCGAGCGGAAGTTTTAGAAGCTTTAGCGGGTAATTTATGCCGATGTACGGGCTACCGCTCGATTATAGATGCGGCGTTAGCATCGAGTGAACATGCAGATGCGGACTCATTTGCGCAACATTATCAGCAAACTGTACAGCAGTTGCTTGACTTTAAAACACTGCCATCAGCGGTGTTGACTCATGGCCATCATAGCTACAGCGCACCAAAAAGCATTACAGAGCTAGCTGAAAAATTATTAGCAAACCCGACAGCCACCTTAGTGGCCGGTGCAACAGATTTAGCATTGTCGGTAACGCAAAACTTAGCCACCATTGACGATTTGGTCTATTTGGGTGATGTCACTGAATTACAGCGCTTAGAAAATAATGCTGAAGAATTTGTTATTGGCTCAGCCGTACCTTACAGTGAATTTACCCCAATGTTGCATAATGAATATCATGAACTTGGTGAAATGATTGAACGTATCGGTTCACGACAAATTCGTAACAATGGCACCTTAGGGGGCAATATTGGCAATGCTTCACCCATTGGCGATATGCCGCCGGCGTTAATTGCTTTAGGGGCTGAAATGACGCTACAACGGGGCGATAGTGAACGTAAAATAGCGCTTGAAGACTTCTTTGTTGGCTACAAGAAAACGGTATTAAATGAAGCTGAATTTATCAAAAATATTTATATTCCCAAAGCTAAGCCTGATCAGACGCTAAAAATCTACAAAATATCTAAGCGCATTGACGATGATATATCTGCAGTACTCGCGGCCTTTTTTATTGAACTTAACGATAATGTTGTCACCAGTATCCGTATTGCTTTTGGTGGTATGGCGGGAATTCCGATGCGTGCTAAGCACTGCGAAGCGGCGTTATTAAATAAAACCTTTAACCGCGATAGCATTGCGGCAGCGCAACTGGCATTAACGCAAGACTTTCAACCTATGTCTGATGTCCGTGCCTCTGATAAATATCGGATGAAAGTCGCACAAAATCTCATTCAAAAGTGTTATTTGGAATTACAAAGTAAAAGTATTGCAACTCGGGTAGTTAATTATGCGTAGTCTGATAGATACAAAACATTCAAACGACAATGTCAGTAATGAAGCAAGCGCTGTCGGTTTAGGCGGTGTAGGTCGTTCGAAAAAGCACGAAAGCGCTGACAAACATGTTAGTGGTGAGGCGCTCTATATTGATGATAGACCGAGTTTGCGCGGGCAGTTACATGCCGCTGTCGGTCAAAGCACGATTGCCCATGGCCATATTAAAAGTATCGATTTATCAGCAGTAAAAGCCGCTGAAGGCGTAATGGCGGTGATCACGGTAGACGATGTACCGGGTCATACCGATATCGGGCCAGTATTTCCGGGCGATCCTGTGTTAGCACTTGGTAAAGTTGACTATGTTGGCCAGCCAATATTTGCCGTTGCTGCTACCAGTCATGATTTGGCAAGGCGCGCGGTTAAACTGGCTAAAATTGAATATGAAGAAATACCTGCGGTATTAAGCGTTAAAGATGCACTGGCTAAGCGACATTTTGTTCGACCACCATTTACCATGAAACGTGGAGACTCAGGGGCTGCGATTGCCCAAGCGGAGCATCAGTTATCAGGTGAAATATCAGTCGGCGGTCAAGAGCATTTTTATCTTGAAGGACAAATCTCCACCGCTGAGCCGACTGAAGATGGCGGTATGACGGTATTTTCATCGTCTCAACACCCAAGTGAAGTGCAAAAGCTAGTTGCCGAAGTCCTTGATATTCCTTTGAATAAAGTCATTGTTGATACCCGCCGTATGGGTGGTGGTTTCGGCGGTAAAGAAACTCAAGCGGCGCCATGGGCCTGTCTTGCCGCGTTGTTATCACATACCACCAAGCGGCCAGTAAAGTTTAAGCTGAGTCGCTCTGATGATATGTGTATGACAGGTAAGCGCCATCCCTTTGAAAATAATTATCAAGTTGGCTTTGACAGACAAGGGCAAATTAAAGGCATTAATATCGAGGTCAATGGTAACTGTGGTTATTCACCTGATTTATCAGATGCCATTGTTGATCGAGCGATGTTTCATTCCGATAATGCCTACTTTTTAGATCAAGCAACCGTGACCGGCAATCGCTGTAAACTAAATACCGTTTCGCATACCGCTTATCGAGGTTTTGGCGGGCCACAAGGCATGATGACCATTGAAATGGTTATGGACGATATTGCCCGCTACTTAGGTAAAGATCCGCTAGAGATTAGAAAAATTAATTTATATGGTACTGATGAGCGTAATGTCACCCATTATCATCAAACCGTAGAGCATAATAAAATGGCGCAACTGATCACGTCATTAGAGCAAAGTTCAGATTATCAAGCGCGCAGAGCCAGTATCAAACAGTTTAATAGTGAAAATAGCGTCTTGAAGAAAGGCCTGGCGTTAACGCCAGTTAAATTTGGTATTTCATTTACCGTTCAGCACCTAAACCAAGCCGGTGCCTTAGTCCATATTTATACCGATGGCACCATTCATTTAAACCATGGCGGCACGGAAATGGGTCAAGGTTTATATACCAAAGTGGCGCAAATCGTAGCGGAAGAATTTCAGGTCGATGTAGACACCGTAGGTGTCTCGGCAACCCGTACCGATAAAGTGCCCAATACCTCGCCAACCGCGGCGTCATCGGGGACGGATTTAAATGGTAAAGCCGCGCAAGCGGCGGCAAAAACCATTAAAGCGCGATTGATCGCGTTTGCTTGTGAAAAATATGACGTTAACGAAATAGAAGTTATCTTTAGCGAAAACCAAGTGTTAGTCGGCCAACATAAATTCTCTTTTGCTGAGTTTGTTCAGCAAGCTTATATGGCCCGCGTTTCACTGTCTTCAACCGGTTTTTATAAAACACCAAAAATTCATTTTGATCGCGCTAATGGCAAAGGCCGACCGTTTTTCTATTATTCAACCGGCGCAGCGGTCTCAGAAGTGTTAATTGATACCTTAACCGGTGAATACAAATTATTGCGCGCTGATATTTTGCATGATGTAGGTCATTCACTAAACCCAGCCATTGATATTGGTCAAATTGAAGGGGCATTTATTCAAGGCTTGGGTTGGTTAACCACAGAAGAGTTGGTGTGGAACGAGCAAGGACGACTATTATCGAATAATCCGGCGACTTATAAAATTCCTGCCATTAGTGATACACCTAGTGACTTTAGAGTCGACTTGGTGCCTGACGATCCGAATCGTGAACAAACCATTTATAACTCGAAAGCGGTGGGTGAACCACCCTTTATGCTAGCGATATCGGTTTGGTCGGCGCTTAAAGATGCCATAGCGAGTGTCGCTGATTACCAAGTTAGCCCAGCGCTTGATACACCAGCAACACCAGAACGTGTGCTTTGGGCCGTTGAAGCGATAAAGGCAAATGCGCAAGCCTAAGGTAAAAATATTATGACAACAAACTGGAGCAGTGCGAGCCATAAGTTAAGCAAACAAGGTCAAGCTTATGTTTTAGTCACCTTAGTTGGGGTCTCTGGCTCGACGCCAAGAAATAGCGGTACAAAAATGGTCGTTAGTCATGATGATATTTTTGACACTATTGGTGGTGGTCATCTTGAACATAAAGCGATTAAGTACGCGAAAAAAATGTTGGCTAGCGCTAAAAGTTGTCAGCATATCGAGCACTTTCAATTAGGTAGTAATTTAGGTCAATGTTGTGGCGGTAATACGACGGTATTGTTTGAATGTTTTGCCGCGACCGGCGTTAATATTATGTTGTTTGGTGCTGGCCATGTCGGTAAAGCATTGGTGCCAATGTTAGCGCAACTGCCGTGTAAAGTGACTTGGGTCGATAGTCGAGCCGAGCAGTTTCCCGCTAATGGTGCGCGTTTTGATAATGTCCAACAAGTGATCAGTGACGCGCCAGAACTTGAAGTCGCTAATATGCCAGAAAATAGCTACTTTATTGTCATGACCCATAACCACCAAATGGACTTTGAAATAACACAGGCGATTTTAAAACGGGCAGACTTTCACTATTTGGGCCTCATTGCCTCAGAGACTAAATGGCGTCGCTTTCAACAACGTTACAAATATCGTGATATTGATGAAAAACAAGTGGCTAGAATGAATTGCCCGATTGGCTTAGCACAAGTTGGCGGTAAATTACCGATGGAAGTGGCGGTGTCGGTGTCAGCCGAAATTATTAATATTTATCAAGCTGAACAAACAAAAGCAGCCGTATTGCGTGATCACCTTGAACAAAGTCAGCGACAAGATTCAACTGTAAGCTTGCCAGCAAAATCACGCCCGAGCTCACAGCAAGGCATCGCTTGGCAAGAGTTTAAACAATTATTGAATACTGACTGAAATCAGTCATTCCACAAAAAAATAGGAGTCGCAAGGTGTCGCATTTTGCCCTGCAAAGTAAAAATGTCATCGTAAAGCAAAACAGCAGCAATGAAATGATTGCCGCTTGTATTGAAGTAAAAGATGAACTTATACATGCCATTCACCCTTATGGCAGCACATTGTCATGTCAAGTATTTGATTATGGCGAGCACGTTATTATGCCGGGCTTAGTTGATTCTCATGTGCATATTAATGAACCGGGGCGCACTGAATGGGAAGGTTTTAATACCGCAACTCAAGCGGCAGCAGCCGGCGGCATAACCGCATTAGTCGATATGCCATTAAATTGTATTCCGGTCACAACCACGAAAGCGGCTTTTGCAGAAAAATTGGCGGCGGTTGATGATAAGTTATGGGTAGATTGCGGCTTTTGGGGCGGTGTTATTCCAGACAATATTGCTGATTTAGACGAGCTATTAACTGCCGGCGTATTAGGCGTTAAATCATTTTTAATTGATTCCGGTATTGCTGAATTCCCCAACGTTGAAGCGAAAGATATCCGCGCAGCTATGCCGATTTTAGCCAAACATGATGTGCCTTATTTAATTCATGCAGAGCTTGATTGTGGCGGTTTTAACGATGTTGTTATCAATGAGAAATACCATAGTTTTTTAGCCTCACGGCCGAAAAAATGGGAAAACGATGCTATTTCATTAATGGTCGATATGGCGCGTGAGTCAAAAGCACAAGGCGATAATTGTAAGATTCATATTGTGCATTTATCATCTGATGAGGCCTTAGATATTATTGCTGATGCCAAGCGCGAAGGTTTACGCTTTAGCGCAGAAACCTGTCCACATTATCTGACTCTGGCCGCAGAAAACATACCAGATGGCAAAACCTTATTTAAATGTTGTCCGCCTATTCGTGAAAATAGTAATCGTGAACATTTATGGCAAGCCATAACCGATGGTCGTTTAGACTTTATTGTTTCAGATCATTCACCTTGTACTCCACAGTTAAAACACATTGATACCGGTGATATCGAAAAAGCTTGGGGCGGTATTTCTGCTTTACAATTTGGCTTGCCACTGATTTGGACTGAAGCCAAAGAGCGGGGTTTTACGCTAGTAGACCTTGCTCGTTTAATGTCCAGTGAAACCGCAAAATTTGCCGGCTTAGATAGCATAAAAGGTCAAATAGCAGTTGGCTTTCATGCTGATTTTTTAGTCTTTGATCCAAGCAAAAGCTACACCATTAGCAATGAGATGATTAAGCATCGCCATAAAATAACGCCTTATGTTGGTCGCACTGTTACCGGACAAGTGCTACATACTTATGTTCGCGGCCACCATGTTTATCAACAAGATGAGTTTATCAACGCGCCTATTGGCCGACCTTTGCTTAAAGGAAAGCTTTAAGGCCTAGGTTAAAATCACCTTTAAGTACAAGTTTATATTATTAGCTTAGCGAACCAAAAACTGATTGTAAGCTATTAAGTTTTAACAGCTGGAGATTAAATGAATTTAGCACAATTAAATGCCTTAACCCTTGATGAAGCCAAGCAAGCTTTTATGCAATGTTGCACGTCACCAACCTGGGTTGATGCCATGGCGCAAGCTCGACCTTATGTTAACAAGCAAGCTTTAGCGACTCAGGCTGATTTAGCCTGGCAAGGACTTGCTGAGGCAGATTATTTAGCGGCCTTTGATGGTCACCCGCTAATTGGCAACGTAGAGACACTAAGAGCTAAATATGCTAATACCAAAGCCCTCGCTAGTGGTGAGCAAAGCGCAGTTAACCAAGCCAGTGAGCAAGTTATTGCCGCATTAGCCCAAGGAAATGCTGATTATCTAGATAAGTTTGGTTTTATTTTTATTGTTTGCGCAACCGGGAAAACGGCGGCGCAAATGCTAGCCTTGTTACTAGCGCGACTAGCTAATGATAAAACCACCGAACTTGTTAATGCTGCACAAGAGCAGCGAAAAATATTTCATTTAAGATTAGAGAAACTATTATGAGCCAAATAACCACCCATGTCCTTGATACCACACGCGGTTTACCGGCGCAAAACTTAGCCATTAGCTTGTTTGCGCAAACACCGGATGGTTGGCAGGAAATAGCCTCTGGTGTAACGAACACCGATGGCCGAATTAGCGGGTTATTAGCCGATGAAGTGGTGCTAGCTGCAGGGGTTTATAGAATGCACTTTGCTACCAAACCTTATTTTATTGCCAATGAAGAGCAAGGGTTTTATCCCTATGTCGATATTGTTTTTGAACTCGATGGTAGCGCTAGTCATTATCATATTCCGCTATTACTGACGGCGTTTGGCTATTCGACTTATCGCGGCAGTTAGCGCTTAATTAAAGATAATCATTTAATCAAAATAAGTGCAGCAAAATATAGTAAGTGGAAAAAGCATGACTAACGATGTAAAGACTATCAGACCTAAACCATTAACCAAACAAGCTTTTAGTGCTTTTGGTGATGTGATTGAAGCTAGCGATGAAGCTAAAATAGTAGAGATTAATAATGGCTTCACCCAACGTTATCATGATTTAGCTAAAGTAGATGTTAGTGATCAGGGCGGTCACGCCTTGATCAATATTTTTCGTTCAACGCCTTTAGCACAACCTATTGCGATAAAAATGATGGAACGTCATCCGCATGGCAGCCAAGCGTTTATCCCTTTGGGAAACCATCCGTACCTTGTTGTAGTAGCGCCAGTAGGTGACTTTGATATCAATCAGCTAGCGGTTTTTATCGCCAATTCAAGGCAAGGGGTGAATTATCATAAAGGCACTTGGCATCATTTCTGTTTGGCGCTTGGCGGTGTCAGTGACTTTTTAGTGATTGACCGAGGTGGTAAGGGAGATAACTGTGATGTGGTTGAATTGGCTGGCTCGTTAATTATTGCTGCCAGTTAAGTTATCGATTCAGGCAATATATTTACAGTAAAGCAAATAAAATAGTATCGGCATTAGCTGACAAACACTAGCTGAAAAAAGATCGTTTATAAGATTAATAAGGTAAAAGAAAATGTTAAAAGTATATCGTGGCGAGCTACTGCACTTTTTGGCAGACCCAGCTAAAGTCGCTCTGCAAGACAGTTATCAGTATATAGAAGATGGACTGTTGATTATTAAAGACGGCTTAATTGCCCAAGTGGGGCAAGCGCAAGAACTCTTAGCAACACTAGATAATAGCGTTGAAGTGATTCACTATGAAAATGGTTTGATGATGCCGGGTTTTATTGATACCCATGTGCATTATCCACAAACAGAAATGATTGCCTCATACGGTGAACAATTACTGGAGTGGTTAGAGAATTATACTTTTCCGTTTGAACGTCAATTTTCTGATCTAGAACACGGTAAAAAAGTTGCTGAATTTTTTCTAACACAGTTGTTAGCCGCCGGAACGACAACCGCGTTAGTTTTTGGTACGGTTCATAAAGAATCAGTAGAAGCATTTTTTACCATTGCTCAGCAGAAAAAACTGCGGATGATTTGTGGCAAGGTGTTAATGGATCAAAACTGTCCTGATTATTTATCTGACACCGCACAAAGTGGTTATGACGAGAGTAAAGCCTTGATCGAAAAATGGCACAATATCGATCGTTTGCAATATGCTATAACACCGAGGTTTGCGCCAACGTGTTCGACTGAGCAATTAAATAAAGCCGGGCAGTTGCTGGCGGAAAACCCGAGTGTTTATCTGCATACCCACTTAAGTGAAAACAAAGCGGAAATAGCTTGGGTAAAAGAACTTTTTCCTGATAGTGACAATTATTTAGCGGTTTACGATAAAAGTAAATTACTCGGTCGTCGTAGTGTTTTTGCCCATGGCGTGCATTTGCATGACAGTGAATGTCAGCGTTTAGGTGAAACTAACTCTGCGATTGCTTTTTGTCCGAGTTCAAACCTATTTTTAGGTAGTGGTTTATTTAATCTTCAACAAGCAGAAAAGTTTGATGTTAATGTCGGTTTAGGCAGTGATATTGGCGCCGGTACGACATTTTCTATGTTAAGTACCATTAATGAAGGCTATAAAACCCAGCAACTGCGCGGTGATAAACTTAGTCCCTTTAAATCGCTTTATTTAGCCACTTTAGGCGGCGCCATAGCGTTAGATCTCGAAGGCACCATCGGAAATTTTGTCCAAGGCGCAGAAGCAGACTTTATCGTGCTGGATTATCAGGCGACGCCACTGATGGCTAGGCGTATGCTACATTGTAAAACGCTATCAGAAAAGCTATTTATTTTAAGTATGTTAGGCGACGAACGTCATGTCAGTGCTACGCATATTATGGGTCAGCGAGTTTAATCACTGATGAGCTGTAAAAATATCGATGAATTTGAAAACTAAGGAATATTATGGATCCCTATCTTAATGAATGGCTAAATCTGGTGATTAGATTTGCCCACCTTATTACCGGTATTGCCTGGGTGGGGGCATCTTTTTATTTTGTCTGGTTAGATAACCACCTACAAAAGCCACCTGAAAGTAAAGCGGCCAATGGTATTGGTGGTGACTTGTGGGCTATTCACGGCGGTGGTTTTTACGAAATAGCGAAATATAAACTTGCGCCGCCCGTCATGCCAACCACCTTACATTGGTTTAAGTGGGAAGCTTACACCACGTGGATCACCGGATTTTTATTATTGTCACTGATGTTTTATGTCGGTGCTGAATCGTATTTAATTGATAAGCGAGTGGCTGATTTAAGCCAACTGCAAGCGATTTTACTCGGTCTTGGCTCGATTGTCGTCGGGGTCGGTATTTATGAAGCTTTAGTGCGCACAAAGTTAAGAAATCATGGCATTATATTAGGTTTGATCTTAATGGTTGTCGCGACAGTATTATCTTATGGCTTAACGCAAATATTCAGTGCACGCGGTGCTTACATGCACATGGGCGCTATTATCGGTACTATCATGGCAGGTAATGTGTTTTTTGGTATTATGCCGTCACAACGGGCGTTAGTGAAAGCCGTTGAAGCGGGTACTGCGCCAGATCCCGCTTTTGGTTTAAATGCTAAGGTGCGCTCAACTCATAACACCTATACTACATTACCGATCATCTTTATTATGATCTCTAATCATTACCCGATGACCTATAACCATAGTGCTAATTGGTTAGTGTTGATGGCGATAATATTAATTACCGCAGCCGTGCGACAATATTTTGTTTTACGCCACTTTGGTAAACAAAAACCGCTAATATTAGTCGCCTCGGTGGTCGCCACTGTTGTCTTAGCGTTTGCCATTGCGCCAAAATCTGTCCAGGTTAGTGCCGCGCAACTACAGCACGTTGTCCCAGATAGCGAAATTACACAGATAATTGCGCAGCGTTGCGGCACCTGTCATAGCGAACAGCCAACCGATGATATTTTTACCATTGCGCCTGCCGGTATTGTTTTTAACGATATTGACAGCATTAAACAATGGGCGCCACGCATAAAAGCACGTGTTATAGACAGCCAAGATATGCCATTTATGAATAAAACCAAAATAACAGATGGCGAGCGTACTGCGCTAGCTATTTGGTTGGCGCAAGTAAAGCAGCAATAACCTTTACGCACTGGCTTAAAACCATAGCGATAAAGCGAACAGTATTGTCAGATAGTAAAAGTGTTTGGCTGAAATAATTAACGGTGTAATGAGAAGTTTTGTGAGTAAAGATAACGTGTTAGAAGGGAGTATTCGACAGAAAAATAAAGCCATTATCTTGGATGCCGCCAAGAAAGAGTTTGTCACTTATGGCTTTCAAGGAGCATCAATTAAGCGCATCGCCGAGCGGGCTAATATTGCTCGCGCTAATATTCATTACTACTTTCAGGATAAAACCGATTTATATCAGCAGTTACTCAGTAATATTATTGCAATATGGAATAGCGATTACGACACCTTAACCGCTGAGGATGATCCGAAAAAAGTACTAAGTGCTTATATTCGCGCTAAAGTCATGCATGCTAAAAATGATCCTGATGCCTCAAGAATATTTGCCAGTGAATTAATTCACGGCGCGCCCGTGTTAAATGACTATCTCAATAATGATTTTAAAGTTTGGTTAAACAGCAAAGTCAGCGTTATTGAGACTTGGGTTGAGCAAGGCTTAATTGATCAAGTTAATCCCTATCATTTATTATTTTTGATTTGGAGCTCGACTCAGCATTACGCTGACTTTAATGTGCAAGTGGTTGCGGCGCTAGATAAAGACGCGATGAGCGATGATGACTATGAAGCTGTAGTTGCTTCACTAACACAAATTATTCTCAAAGGCTGTGGTATTCAATAATGCTTTACTTAGTGCTTTTAGAGGTCATTAAAACTCACTATAGCCGTGAATGAAGGTACATCACTCACGGCTATTATTTCCATCACGTTATATTTAAAGTGCTTGCTTTAGGTAAGTCAGTGCCGCTATTCTGCTATTAAATACCTGCTCGCTTGGCACTTTGTCGAGTAAATTTAATTTATTAAAATCATCCCGTACACGTCCACAGAGACTAGATAATAATACCTTGCCCCCTTGAGCTTGATAACTCACGATAATTTCTTCAATGGCTATTGTGCTGGTAATACCAACAAAGCGGGCATCGGTAAAGTCTATTAATAAGGTTTGGTGTTGAGCTGATCTAGAAACACTTTGTTTTAAGCTGCGGGCAACACCAAAGCTGATCGGGCCAGAGATATTAAGTAACAGGGTGTTATCGTCCATTGATGCTAATAAGTCTTTTTCTGCTTGGCTTAGGTCTTGCGCATCTTTGGCGGTAAATAATTTAATATTATCTAACTGAATTTCAGATAAGCGACGAATAGTGACTAAATTAGCGATAAAGGCACCCACTAACACGGCAGTAATTAAATCAAAGACAATAGCCATCAGCATAGTTGAGATCATTAACCCAACACTAAATAAGGGAATTTGATGTATACGCTTCAGAAATTTCCAATCAATAATACTCAGTCCTACATGGCTGAGTATGGCGGCCAAAACCGCCATGGGAAGATAAGCGGTATAGTCGCCAGCCCAAAGCACAATTAAGAGAATAAATAGCGCGTGAAGAATGCCTGATAAAGGCGTCGTACCACCAGCGCTTAAGTTAGTCATGGTGCGCATAATGGCGCCACCGCCTGGTAACGCGCCAAATAAACCGGCGACAATATTACCTATGCCTTGACCAACAAGTTCTTGATCAGAGTTGTGTAAATCATTACTGATACTGTCGACACTGAGTGAGGTCATTAATGAATCTAGCGTGCTTAATGTGGCAAGTAATAACGCGGATTTAATCATTGCTCCTGCTAGGTCATAGTCCCAAGTGGGTATGTTAAATGCCGGTAGTTCGCTGGAAATAGCGCCCACAACTGGCAGGTCACTACCAGAAATTAAAGAGAATAGTGTCGCGCCTACTAAGACAATCATACTGGCAGGTATCACTTTACTATATTTTTGCGGCCATAAAAAAAGCCCTAATAAACAAGCAAGTCCAAGCAGGGTGTTGGTGCTAGATAAAGTACTAAAAGAAAACTGCAGTTCAGGCAATGCCATGCCAAATAGTGGTTCAATTTGCGAAAGGATAATGAGTACACCAACACCTGAGGTAAAGCCGGATATAACGGGATAGGATATTAAGGTGAAGTATTTACCTAGCTTAAAAAAGCCAAAGAGCATTTGAAATACCCCAGCTAAACTGACTACCGTAAAGGCTAGTGCAACACCGTGCTCTGGTGAATGAGCCATAAAGCTCGTTAATATCGCCACCATGGCAATGGTTAAGCCAGTATTTGGCCCTGATATTTGCTGATTTGTGCCACCAAATATCGAGGCAAACAAGCCGGTTATAATCGCGCAATAAATACCAGCACTCGCCCCTAAACCTGAAGTTACGCCAAAGGCTAAGGCAAAAGGTAGGGCAACAATAGTTGAGGTTAGTGCACCAAAAATGTCACCTTTAATGGTGCGTCGATTAAAATGTGTTAAGGAAAGCATATTGACTCAATGTAAAAATTTAATTATTTGCCTGACTTTTTGCAGCAATGCTAAGGCAAGTAAACTTGCTAGGCATTGATTATTGTCACTTGGTCGAGAATAAGCGCGAAAGTATACTATAAAACTCGATTCTTGACACTATTGACAGCTTTTCTGCTTTAAGTATAGGATTGCTTAGTGGATAAAATATAAAAACAACCATATTGATAAACAATGGAGCACAAGCGTTATGGATAAAACCCGTCAGGTTGGCGATAAAGCAGGAAATATAGCCGGTTTTTTAACACGGTTTTTTAAATTATCTGAGCATAATAGCACGATAAAAATAGAACTGATGGCTGGCCTAACGACCTTTGTAACCATGTCTTATATTATGTTCCTAAACCCCACCATAATGTCTAAGACCGGCATGCCTTTTGATGGTTTATTTTTGGCGACTTGTTTAGGCGCCGCATTTGCCACGCTTTTAATGGGGCTCTATGCCAACTGGCCTGTTGGTCTTGCCCCAGGGATGGGCTTAAACGCTTTTTTTACTTTTTCTGTGGTCGGGGCGATGGGCTATAGCTGGCAAGTTGCTCTGGGGGCAGTATTTATTGCCGGTGTTATATTTGTTTTAATGAGTGTTACTCGGCTTAGGGAATGGATGCTCGATAGCATACCCATGAGCTTACGACTTGCTATGACTGCAGGGGTTGGTTTATTCCTTGGTTTTATTGGTCTGCGTTTTACAGGAATTGTCGTGCCAGACGCGGATAATATTGTCGCACTTGCCGACCTTACCCATTTTGGCTTTGGCGAGTTTGGCCCTGAAGCCCCAGCGCTGGGGTTTTTAAGTTTCTTACTTATTGCCATATTAAGCTACCGGAAAGTTTTTGGTGCGGTGATTATTGGTATTGCGCTAACGACATTAATTGCTTTTATGATGACTTGGCTGTTACCCGCTGACTTTTTTGTTGTGGCCCAAACGGCTAAATCGTTTGCACCCGCGTCAGGTTTTGTTAGCTATAATGGCATGTTAGCGGTACCTGATTTTTCTGCGCTTGCGCCGATATTTTTACAAGCAGACATAGCTGGAGCCTTTCAAGTGGCTTTGATCCCAGTCATAGTTACCTTCTTATTTGTCAACATTTTTGACACTGCAGGTACATTAATGGGCGTAGCCGAACAGGCTAAATTACAAGACAAAAATGGTAAAATTATCGGGCTTAATAAGTCATTAAAAGCTGATTCTATTGCCTCTGTTATCGGTACAGGTTTTGGCTGTCCGCCAGTGACGTCATATGTGGAGTCTGCTGCTGGCGTTGCCGTAGGTGGTCGTACAGGGTTAACGGCGGTCACCATTGGGTTATTATTTGTTTTCGGCATGTTCTTTTTGCCCTTGGCGAAAATGCTGCCGGGTTTTGCGGTCGATGGTGCCCTTATTTATGTAGCCATGTTGATGATGAGTTCATTGAAAGGCTTAGACTGGAGCGACTTAACTGAGTATGCACCCGCGGTATCAACGACAGTGATGATGGCTTTTACTTTTTCTATCGCGAACGGTATCGCGTTTGGCTTTATCACCTACACAGCGCTCAAAGTAGGCACAGGTAAATATAAAGCAGTCTCGAAAGGCGTATGGGCGCTAACCATTTTGTTTGTTGCAAAGTTTATTTTCTTACCTTAAAAATAGCCAAAGACATTAAAGCCTTGCAGTTGGAAGGCTTTTTAGCTTTATATATCGCTATTTTATGAGCTAATAACGACATGTTTTATTCAGGACTATTTATAACGGCATCGCATTATATTCAATCACCACAACGTCTTTATTATACCGAAAGTAAACATCTAGCTTTTCTCAACACGCGCTAAAATGTTTTAGCATGATGCTAAAACAGTCAAAACAATTCGATAAAAAAGCATTATTTTAAAGTCAGCACTTGGTACTCTAGCCGTTAAGCACAATTGAGCTTAACGGCGAGCTCAAAACGTAAAGGAGCCATCGTTGGTAACAATAGTACGCTATGTTACCGCTGTACTATGTTAACCATTGGTTTTGCTACCTTACTATATGGACTTTTATACCATTCATTTTCGTAGGCCAAACTACCCCACAAGGCATGGGCTAAAGCAACTTCCGATAAGCTGTGATTAAGCTTTACTGGGCTCAGGGATTTGGCGTTAAAATCATAAGTAAAACTCAAAGGCGTTTTTTTGGGTTGAAGTATCGTCACATCATTATTTTTCATATAAGCAAAATTTTCAGCGTATTGCATCAGAGCTCGCTCAGAAATATCTGGGTTATTCAGATCATGACCCAACATTGGCGAATAATTATTAACCCCCATTAACGATAGAAGGGTGGGTGCTAAATCTATTTGACTGACGACTCTATCGTCCATAAACGGTTGCTGCGCCGAATTAAGAATAACGCCTGGAATGTGGAAATTTTTGATGGGTACAAGGTCATTGCCCAATACTCTTGCATCATGATCTGCGACCACCAAAAATATAGTATCTTGCCAATAAGGCTGTTGTTTTGCTTTGGCAATAAACTTACCCAACGCATAGTCTGCGTATTGAATAGCTTTATGACGAGCTAATTCTTTCTCATCATATTGGCTTAATTGTTCTGCTGTATATTCAATAGGCGTTACGACGCCATCTGGAATTTCAAAGGGATCATGATTGCTAGAAGAGAATATAAAACTAAAGAAGGGCTTATGGTTATTGTGTAACTTAGTTAGTTCAATATCGGCTTGTTTGAATAAATCTTCATCACTAGCCCCCCACGAGCCAACAAATTGAGGATTCTGGATATCATCAAAATCAACAATATCAGTGAAGCCGTTACCTAAGAAAAAGCTTTTCATGTTGTCGAAATGACTTTCGCCACCATAAATAAATTGGGTGCTGTAATCATGCCCAGCCAATAAACTCGCGATGGTAAAGAAACCATGCTGTGATTTATCAAGTTTCACTACTGCTCTTGCTGGTGTTGGCGTAAAGCCAGTAATTACCGCTTCAATACCTCTGACAGAACGTGTACCTGTGGCATACAGTTTCTCAAAAGCCCAACCTTCATTATTTAATTTATCAATTTCTGGCGTTAGAGGTAACCCTCCCAACGATGCAACAAATTGCGCACCCAAACTTTCTTCAAGGATAATAACCAGATTTTTAGCACGACCGTTGTAGACAGGTGAGCGTGAAGTCAAAGACGGTTGTGCTTTATCGTTAAAAGCTTGCCATGGTAATCCTGTTTCCTGTTGCACAAGTTTAATCACTTGTTCAGTTGCCATTTTACCATAGAACTTTGAGGCATATTTTTCATTGCCTAACTGTTTATAAGCATGGGCAACGCTATAGATAGAATTTAAGGTTAATGAATTAATTAAAGGGTCGGTAGAGAAATAAACTAATGACGGATTAATAGGACGATGGCCTATAGTGCCCCTAGCACTCAGTGCGAGCACCACAAATAAGGTAATAAATGAAATAACAGCGGGTGTAAGCGATATTGAGTTATTTGGTGCTTTTGTAGTGATAAGGTTTGCTAAAAGTCGCCAACAAAACTTACTTGTTATTATTAAGCAGGCAAACACCACGACCAAGGTAAGTAAATGACCGTTAAATAACATTTTCATTACTTCATTGGGATAAGCTAAATATTCAATAAATAATCGATTGGGTCTAAAGCCATATTCATTAATAAATGCTGGTGTGGCTAACTCAAAAAATATTACACAGATAAAAATTATGAAAAATATTACCTTTAGCGCCTTAAGCCATAGTTTATGGTACTTAGAAAGCATAAGCCATGGATGTAATATGGCCGGTAAAATAAGCAGGTAGCCTAGCGTGCTTAAGTCAATTCTAAAGCCATGCAAGATTAATGTGATGATACGATTAAAATCGTCGAATCGCTCAATTTGCCAAAGCGCTAATCCTACTCTAGCAGCGAACAAGGTAAAAATTAATAATAGCGCAAATAAGCCAAAGGGTCGTAATAAACTGAGCGTAGTTTTAAACATCGTTATTGATACCACTAAATAAATACGATGCCACTTTAACGTACCAAACTTAAGAGACGCTTAAGTTAAACTGAGAATGAGCCAAATTGCTGGCAACCTTAAGGGAGGGGGGAGATTTAAGATTAATCTACAATGTTTTAAAGTCGATGGTTATAATAAGTAGTTGGAATAGAAGTGCTTATACATGGTGCTAACAAAGGAACTAAGCATCTTTGCGAGTTATCATACCTAAAGTTTTGGCTCAGGTAGAATAGGTGGATTTAATATAGCCAAAAGGGTTTTATTTACAAGGTTTATGTCTAAAACACCTTTTTTAAACGCTAAATATACCGGTAGCCTGTATTCATTAATGTCTAAAACGCCTATGTCAAAAGCTTTATATTGATTTTTTAATATATATTCCCCGACAGCTTTACTTGTCACTACAGCATCAACTCTTTTACGGTGAAGCATTTGAAAGAGTGTTTCATTTGAAGGTAGTCTATGAAAGTCAGCATGTTGTAAACCGTAAAGCGCGAGAATATCTCGATGAAAATTGATGCCTCGATGTACTCCAACGGTTTTATTTTTAAAGTTAATATCTTTAAGACTTTTTTGATGAAATATTGCTATCTTAGTTGTATGGGTTGGTATATTTAAATATTCGAGCAATTCTTCTCTATATTTAAATTTAGCTAATGAAAAGTAACAATCATAGTGGTTGTTCTTGATTTCTTTTTTAAGTCTAGCCCAAGGTAAGTTGACTATTTTCACATCATAATTGAGTTGCTTAAATAGTGGGACAATTATGGCCATATCTAAACCAGTAAACGTATTGTTAGCTTGGTCAAAAATGGTATAAGGGGGATAATGGCTTGTAGCGCATACTAATGTTTTAGCTGCAAATGAACGATTCGACAAGAACAGATGAAATAATATAATTAAAGTTAATTTGTAAGAAATATGCTGTTTAAACATTAATAAAACCCAATCTATATTTAAATTTTACAGCAGTTAACAAATAATACTTTGATTTGTACAACGTCAGTATAATCTTAAAGTTTTATTAAAGCACGAATAGACTTAACTAAACAACTAAACAACTAAACAACTAAACAATCATTTCCTCACATTATCAATATAATGTAACACGGTTTTATCACACATAATTTCGCGTCCTGAAGGCGATTTTTCAATAGCGTACTCTCCAGTACAGTCAAATAATCGCCTGATAAAAGGCGACTATTGTCATTTGATTTATTTGGACATCACACTTTACAGTAATATTATTAACCATATACTGCTGGCAAAAATTAAACTGATAAATACCGCGGCTGAGCCTAAATCTTTGGCTAGACCGGACAATGGATGAATATCTAAGCCAACTCTGTCTACAACCGCTTCAATTGCTGTATTTATTATCTCAGTGAAAATAATGAACAATACCGCGAGGATTAAAATCACTTGCTCTTTGGCACTTATATCAAAAGCAAAAGATAGCGGAATGGTAATAAGCAGTAGTAATAACTCCTGCTTGAATGCAGATTCATTTTGATATAACCATTTAAAGGCTCTAAATGAGTTCAATGATGCTAAAACTATTCTTTTTATACCCTTAGGCTTATTTATATTGTCAAACACTAGTCTTCTATCTCCATTGTTAATGTGGGTAACACTGTGGTGCGGGCTATTGCATGTTCTGATTTACAATCAATGAATGGATCACTGGTAATGTTATACGCTTTAGTTTTCACCGACATAATACTGAGTAACGTATCAAAAACGTTATCATGACTTATCGGCGACTTTGCTAAAGCCTTCAAACATTGCGCATTAAAATCAGTTTGCATAGTATCAGTCCAATAAATCATAGGTACATGAGTTTGTTCTTTAGGTGCAAATGCATAGGGTAGACCATGTAAATAAACGCCGTTTTCACCCAATGATTCACCATGGTCTGATATATAAAGTAATGATGTTTCGATATTACCTTCTTTATCTAAATGACGTAATTCATTAATAACTTTAGATAGTACAAGGTCGGTATAAGCAATAGTATTATCGTAAGTATTAATCAGTTGATCTTGACTGCAGTTTTGAATATCACTGCGTTGACAATCTGGCGTGAAAACATTTTTGTCTTTAGGATAGCGTTTAAAATAGGTTGGCCCATGAGACCCGATCATATGTAAAACAATGAGCGTGTTTTCATTGCTTAGGGTATTTAGTTTATCTTTTAAAGGTGCTAACAGCGCTTCATCATAGCAATACTCACCATCACACAAAGGGTTTGATTTGTTCGTCGCTATTTGAATGTTTTTTACCCGTGTACACACCCCTTTGCAACTGCCGTTATTATTGCTGATCCATAAAACATCAGCACCCGCTAAATGAATCAAGTCTATTGCATTTTGTTGAGCATTTGCAACCCGCTTATTATAATTTTCTTTATTTAATCTTGAGAACATACAAGGGACAGAAACAGCGGTAGCCGTACCGCATGAACTCATCTTTGAAAAAGATATAACCCCTTGCTTTTCAGTATATTGGTTTGTTGGTTTAGCATAACCGTTAAGCGAAAAACTTTGCGCCCGCGCGGTTTCTCCTAACACCATCACAGTAACATGTTTACGGGTATTATCGCGCACTATCGACGGTGAGGTATCTAATACCTTAAACTGCAAAGGTGGATAAAAATAATGATTTCGGATGAATTTATATGACGCGTCGAGCATTTTATAAGGCGTAACATAACCTAGTAGGTCTTTATTGTTTCTGCCAACCGATGCATAGTTTGAATAAAATATACTCGCGATTAAAAGCGCGACACCAAAGCTGAAGGTAATAACTTTTATACGGCTTAACAATTCTTTGAAAAATGGCTTATAAGTTAACTTTACCTTGTAGATTATAAATGACGGTAAGACGCCAAAAAATAAGAAAAATAAAGTGCCGGGCAAGTTAACGTAAGATAACGCTTCAGCCGAGTCTGTTTCAATAGTATTTTGCACCATTCCGTAATCAAAAACGATACCGTAAGTCACGGTGCCGTAAAAAATTAGCGATGAAATAATCACCGTGGTAATAAGTAAAGGCTTAGTTAACCATCGAAAAGAAAATAGCCCCTGAATCATCACGCTTAACGATAGCAAGAAAATTGGCAATGATATTAAAAACAACCAATTATAGTTGTCTAAGGCGGTAATTACGTTCGTCGCTTTTGTTAAAAAAGGTAGATTCAATACCAGTGTAATATAGCAGCAAGTAAAGAATAACAACTGGTTGGTTGAAATAGTCAAATCTTTAAAATAGGAGATAATTCTCTTCATTCTATCGGGCCTTAAAATGATTGCTTGGTCGTTACACGAAATTCAATGCTATTTACATTGGGATCAGCGGTAACAGGTTTGATAATATCGAGGTGGATAACGCGAGCTTCACTTGAGTGGGTGGAATAAAGTCGAGCGCCTAAACCTACTGATGTCATCCAGGATGATTGGTTTTGTAGCGGCTTGGCTTGGCCAAAAACACGGCCAGTATCGATAAACGCAGCGGCAGCTAATTCCAGTAACTTATAAATATTGATATGAGGGTAGTAGCGAGCTTCAAAGGTAAATTGAGTACTATGTTTGCCATGCTGGTATTGCAGTGGGTAACCTCTAATACCGGTTTCACCCCCTAACACTAAAGGTGAGTCTAGAAACTGATTTTGACTAAATTGATTACTATTTTTAAAATACCCGCCCCAACTTTTATTAAATTTATGAAAATATTCAGCGTTAAGCTTAAGAATTAATCGGTCTTTTTGCTCTTTCTGTTGATAAATTTCACCAGCAAACGTGGCATCAAAGAACCAGAAAGCAGTATCATCTAGTGCGCTACCTTTTGATAAACTCGATTGCCAAATTAGTCTTGGAGACCCTAAATTATTAGAAAAGTCTGAACCGAGTTTAGCCTTGGCATGCCAACCTAGATTAAAGTCTTCAATGTGATTGATTAAGTTAACATTGGTGAGTTTTTTATAATCTTTTTGCAGGTAATCAACAGTGATAAAAGGGTAATTAAACTTTCGGTTAATCGGCAGCGTTGGCGTGTTTAATGATGAGATAAAAGTAGGTGTATTTATCTGAAAAAATTCATGTTCTTCAGTTGTATAACCTACGCCAAATCGTAAAGTATCTTTGACTGAATCCTGATTTAACCACTGCCAACTCGCAGTAGTAAAGTATCTTCTATGGCTATATTTTTTAGACTCTGCACCATTTTCATATTGCGTATCAATTTGATTAAAGTTATCGAAGCCAATGTTAAATGCATTTTTAGTGTCGAAGCTAACAAATTCTTTGGCAAAATATATCGCTTCTGATGTGCCATCATCATTACTGGTTAGCCTTATACTGGCATTAATATTATTTTGTAAAAACAAGGGGAATTGGGTATCAAATTTGTAGCCTGTTCTTTGATCGTTGCTAAAATACTCAATTTCAGCATCTATGCCTAAACCTAATAAGTTTCGGTCTTTAATACCAAATGCGAATTTGTTTTGTCCGCCTTTTCGACCAAAATCTAAGGTAGGCATTAAAGACCAATTATCCCAAGTTTCAACGACTACTTTGTTGCTAGTCTTGTTGGAGCTGTTATCTGTATTTTCATCAGTCTGAATGCCAGAAAATTTTACCGATGCATTTCTAAGGTATTTTTTATTTCGAAGATGGCGCTCTAATTCTTGTAAGTCGAGGTTATCTACTGCACATTTTTCTAAAAAAAAGGCCGCTTCATTTAACAGGGTTTTTTCTTTTGTTTTAATATGAAAAAAATTGGCCCAGTTATGTAAAAATATCGTGTCTTGGTCAGTTAGATCGAAAATATCGTAATTAATAAAAGTAATGTTTTTAGTTTGATCGCAATGGCTTTGTTCAGCTGCGACATTGAAAGCATATGTTGTGGCAAGAATCGTTATTATGATTTGAGAGCGCTTTAAAATAGTTAACATACAAACACCTTTAATAAGTGTTTATATGTTAAATAACTAAACTTAAGGTAGGCTTAGGGCAAACTGATAATTAGCTTAGATTAAACTGAAAATTAATAAGGGTGGTGTTAACGATGTAAAGTGGCAGGTGAGGTCTGGGTGATTGTCTATTGGCTCAGTTCGTAAGGTAAAGTTAAAAATGTAGTCGTAATTTAGCGAAAATATGATGGGCATTTTTACTTTCAATAGCCCGTTTATAAAGGTTTCGTTTACCAAACTTGGCAAATTCATCTTCAAATTCACCAGCAAAACTATAACTTAAATAAAAGGCAGTTAATTTGGATAATGAATACTTATAACGCAGCTGAAACGCATTTTCAGTAAATGAAAAGTCATCATTAGTACCTGTATAGTCGGCTTGTCCATCATGTTGAATAACGTAACTTCCTAGATTCTCGGCTTTACCAATCACGGCTTCAAATTTTAAGCGCAGTTCTTGTTGGTTATTTATTTGAAAGTCGATATTGAGTTCAATACTCTGCTCAGTATAATTATACTCACTCACGGTATTTTTTTGCTCCCAATCTATCCAACTGTCGCTGTTAGATTGAGCTAACGCGATACTAATATGCAGATTATCTTGGTACTGTTTAGCTAAACTACCGGCTATTTGATAAAAACTACCTTGCCATCCTTCTCTTCCTGTTGCTAATTCAAGGTTGTATTTTCCCCAAAGATATTCCGCAGAGCTGATTTCAAGTTCTACTTTCTTTGCCGACGGCAACCATAACGATTTATGACCACGGGTGATCAAGTCATCAAAACCGGCCGATAACACTTCAATTGAAAGCTGATATTCAAATTCATTATTTGTGACTAATTCGATACCTGTTCCCATCACATTGGCCAGCTTTTCACTTTGAAAATTGGTTTTTAATTCTGTTTCAAACGCGATAGTTATATCTCTGAAAACTTCGGAGTTTAGGTTTGGTATTTGGTACTGGTATTCATATTCAAACTGTTTTCTGTTTACACGTTTTACAAAACCCATATCATTAAGTTGTAGATTATCACCATAGGCAAATAAGCTGAACTTGTGATTATGGCGTTCCGCAATATCTGAACTACCCGTTACCCACCAACCCATATCATGGTGTTGAGTGTATTGTTCTGCTATTTTAGCCCCAATAATGCCCAGGTTGATTGAGCTGTCTTCTGAAAATACGTAATGAAGATCTGAAGATAAAACGGTCGACTTTCTGTTAATACTTGGGGTTTCAACATGGTTAAGCGAAACACCCAGTTTGTTCGCACCCTCGGTGTATTGACCTCGTAACGCTAAAAAATCTCTACCGTCACCTGTCGGCGTTGCGTCTTCAAAAGCTAAAAGCACACCGATATCAAAGTCAGCGAGATTGATGCTGTATTTTACCGCAGAGTTTAATTCACTTTTATAACTAGGGTTATAGTAAGACTCTCCGCCGATCCTAGGTGTATGCAGCAAGTTAAGAGTTTCAGGACCATTTACAGCGAATAAGTGTTGATTTTCGGTAAAAAAAGGCCGTTTTTCGGAGAAAAAACTCTCTAGAGCGGAAAAGTTCACCACAAGTTCATTTGATTCTACTTGTCCAAAGTCAGGATTTAATGCTGCGCTTATTCTTTGTGCTTTTGTCGGTTGCCAAAAAATTTCTGCACCGATAGATGCTTTATTATCGTTGTGTAAAATATCTCTGTTTAAAGAAATGTAAGGAAAGATATTAAAGTTGTTATCATTACTCATTTCTATGGAATATTTTGAAAATTGTTGCAACATACTGTTCATATTGACATTAGCCGGAATCGACGCATAAGTTGCATTGGTGCTTTCATCAAAGCGACTTATATATAAACCCAATTGATTTTGCTTTGCAATGCTAAACGGCATGACACGCCATGGGATATATATTTCCGCAACCCAATCACTAGGGTTAATATTAATTTTATATCGCCATTGAGCATTCCAATCTAGCGTTAACTGTTTATCAAGGCCAAAGATACCGTCAAAATAGTTACCTTGATGGTTAATGGCAAAGACGTAGCTTTCTTGAGCATTATTATTCATGTCGAGCATGATCTGAAAATGGTCATTGGAAAAGGCAATATCGTTTTCTTGGGTACGAACTCTTAATTTATGCTGTGTTTTCGCTTTTAACCCTAAGAATATGCCATTTTTTGTGGTAATAACGCGATAAGAAAAATTACTGTTTTCTTGCTTGAATGTTTGAGGGAATACCTGATAGTTTACCGTGTTCTCTAAGGCTTCTTGCCACGCGCTTTCATTAAGAACTCCGTCTATGACAATATTCGTTGCTTGCACATTGGCTATTATAATAAATGTTATAAAAACACCGGTTAAGTAACCTCGGTTAGTCATAATATAATTGTGAAGGTTATTTCTTTTTCTGCTGACATGGCTACAGCCAAACCAGCGGAGATATTTTCACAATAAGATTTAACAATCGCTAAGCCCAAACCATATCTTTCTGCTGAAGTTCGTGACGAATCTTTCTGCCATAAGGGTTCAAAGAATAAGGCTAAATCTGCTGCAGAATAATTATGCTCACTGGTATTAGTGATTTTTATCATCACTTGATTATTGTCTGCACTCGACTCAACACTGATTATTATTGGCGTCGATGTCGGGCTATAGTATAAGGCATTATTGATAAGGTTTGACAATACGGTAGTTAAAGCGAATTCATTGATATTAATCATCCTACAGGCTTTATCAAAGTTAAAATCAATGTCTCTATTGGCTTTATTTTCAAGTATGATGACTGAATTTAGCAGCTTTTCTAAGTCGACTTGTTGTTTCTCTAACGCCGCATTGTTGGTACTTTTTTGCAGTAAAAGTATGCCATTTACAATGTTGCGTAAGCGCTCAGATATGGCAAGCACATCAGCCTTGAAACTTTCCGACAATTGTTTTTCATGAGGAAATTTTATCGTCACTTCACTTAAGTTTAATAATTCTGCAATTGGGGTTTTTAACTCATGGGCAATATCTGAGGTGATCCTTTTCTCTCTCGAATAAAGAATTTTATTTTCATTAATAAAATGATTGATGCCGTCGGCAATCGTTATCAGCTCTTCTGGTAGTTTATCGGTGTTTATCTCGCTAACTTCAGAATTTAAATTGATTTGTTTTAGCTCAAAATTCAGTTGCTCAATGGGTTTTAAACCACGTTCAACGACATTAAAAACGATTATTCTTACCGCGATAATAGCGGTAATTGAGGTCAAAATAAAAATCACATCTACAAACCAAAGTATTTGATTTAACCCCTCGGTGCTAATGGCATAGGCTAGCTCCATCGATTTTTGATCTTTGGTAAACTGCGCTACAGTTATGCCTTTGTCTTCTCTAACATCGCTATCTATTTGCGGTTTAAATTTAGTAAAAAGCATTTTTCCTGAGCGCCCATCGGGTAGGGTAATGTCAGTTATTAGTGACTGATGCTCTCCAAGATATACTTTAGGTAATTCATTAATGTCAAAAAGTTCAAGCGTTTTAGAACGTTCAAAAATTTTGTTATCAAGCCATAATTGAAAATATTCTGGGTCGTTTACGCCAGAAAATTCAGGCATAAATTCATCAGCAAAATCAAAATCAATTTCATGGGTGTCTTCGCTGACTAATGTGGTGAGTAAGCCTACTTTGTTAACCATTGCGCGATCAAATTCGCCACTGATCCAATTGTCAACCGCAAGGTCGGTGAGCAAAAAAATGGACACTAATAGTATAGACACTGAAATGGATAGATAACGGCTTAACTTTTTCTTAATAGAAATCATTTACAGGTCTCAACAAAAATAACCGAAGCCGCGCTTGGTTTTTATCGGCAGGTCATGGCCGAGCAATTTTACTTTTTTTCTGGCCGTGGATAGGTGTGCTTCAATTGAATTCTTCGCAATAGCATCGTATTGACCAGCTAAATATTCACTTAACTTTTCAGGCGATATTACTTTGCCTTGATTGGTGAAGATACACTCAACCAATTTATACTCATTGGGGGTCAAATTGGTATCTATTCCAGCACAAAACAATTGCTTTAAATGTAGGTCTAATGAAAACAAGCCGATATTAATTTTACTATCACTTACCTTTAAAGACCCTCTGCGCATTAAGCACAGTAAGCGCACATGAAGTTCATCGAATGAAAATGGTTTAGTCAGATAATCGTCAGCACCATTAAGTAAACCTTGAATTTTATCTTCAGTAAGGTCACGTGCAGATAATATGAGTACGCGAAGATCTTTATTGGCTTTTCTAATGGCCTTTAATATCGCAATACCATCGACAGAGGGCAGCATTAAATCAAGTATAAGCAGTGAATAATCGCCAGCTAGCGCCATACTTAAGCCTTCAGAGCCATCGCCGGTATCATCCACGGTATAGCCTAAGTTTGATAAGCCAATTTTTAAGCTTCTGCGCAGAGAAGTGGAATCCTCTATTATTAAAACCTTCAAGGGTAACCTGCTATGTAGAAATGTATTGATATAAGATACCAGAGAAAACTTAAGATCTGCTGATTTGTCGGTAAATTAATATAGCTGAATTTAATCTGACGTTTTTAACCTTAACTAGTTGAAGGCTTAAAAATTAGAGGCTAGCAAAGTAGAGCGCGATACGCATTGTCATTAAACGATATCAATGGTGAAACTAGTCATGAATAAAGCGCGCTAAATAGGGCTTTAATCGCACCGTAATTAGTCTATTTCAATAACGATGTTGGAAGTAGGGTAGGCACAGCAGGTGAGAATTTCATTGTCGCCAATAAAAGCTAATGGGAATTGCTCATACTCAACTGTGCCTTTTTTTAACGCACAGCGACAAGCGCCACAAAAACCATCACGACAATGAAAGTGTGATTCGATATTCTCCCTTTCTAAGGTATTTAGAATGTTTTTATCTGCATCGAGGAAGGTTATTTCCCGCTCCTCGACCGTAATACTAAAAGGCATAAATACTATAAATCGAAGTCGTCGAAGTCGTCACTTGATACTGACGAGTCAACTTGTCCTACTAAGTAGCTAGAAATTTCGGTTTCTTGTGGAGCAACTTGGACATTATCGCTGACTAAATAAGAGTTCATCCATGGTAGTGGATTGCTTTTTATATCATATGGCGCGTCAAAGCCGATAGCACTTAAACGTTGATTACTAATGTATTCAATATATTGTTTTAAGATAGCAGCGTTAAGTCCAATCATTGAACCATCTTTAAAGAGATAATCAGCCCACTCTTTTTCTTGCTCTACCACATCTAAGAAAATTTGCTTACCTTGCTCACGCAACGTGGTGGCAATTTCTTGCATTTCAGGATCGTCTCTACCCGACATCCAATTATTAAGAATATGTTGCGTGCCGGTTAAATGTAGAGCTTCATCACGGGCAATTAGCTTGATAATTTTAGCATTACCTTCGAGCAACTCACGTTCAGCAAAAGCGAATGAACAGGCAAAACTGACATAAAAACGAATGGCTTCTAAGGCATTTACCGAACATATAGCTAAAAAGAGTCGCTCTTTCAATTTACGTTCGCTAACCTCAATCGTATTACCATCTACTTCGTAACTACCTGGGCCTTGCGACTGTAATAATTGCGTGGTGATAATAACGGCGTCAAAATATTTTGCGATACTTGATGCACGTTTTAAGATTGCTGGATTGACCATGATGTCGTCAAACACTTCGCTTGGGTCGGTAAATAAATTACGTAAAATGTGCGTGTATGAACGAGAATGAATCGTTTCACTAAACGCCCAAGTTTCAACCCATGTTTCAACTTCAGGCAATGAAACCAATGGCAGTAATACCGCGTTAACTGAACGAGCAGCCATTGAATCTAATAACGTTTGATATTTTAAGTTGGAAATAAAAATATGTTTTTCAGAGTCAGTTAAACTCTGCCAATCGGCACGGTCTTTTGAAACATCAATTTCTTCAGGGCGCCAAAAAAACGATAGCTGTTTCTCAATCAATTTTTCAAACGCCATATAACGCTGTTGATCGTATCGTGCAATATTAACACTGTTTCCCAAAAACATTGGCTCTAACAAAGCATTGTTAGCCGTTTGGTTAAACGTAGTGTACGACATTTATATCTCCTTGAAATAGCGCCCTTTGAGGGCAAAATTTCATCACTTAATGGTAATTTATCTAGTTTTTATTAGTTTTCTTGCCCTACAACACTGCGAGTAAAAAAGAGCAAAAGCTTATGTTTCGCTCTTTTTACGCTATATCTTACAAGCGCCGCCGGCACAATCGTCTTCAACATCTATTTGATTGTCATCTGCACCATCACGTGTATTGTGATAATACATGGTTTTAATTCCGAGCTTGTAGGCAGTTAAAATGTCTTTTAAGACTTGCTTGATCGGTACCTTGCCACCTTCAAAACGAGAAGGGTCATAGTTGGTATTAGCTGAAATAGTTTGGTCAATAAACTTTTGCATTATACCGACTAATTGTAGGTAACCTTCGTTACTTGGAATATTCCAAAGTAATTCGTAGCTGTCTTTTAATCGTTGATACTCAGGTACTACTTGTTTTAAAACACCATCTTTACTGGCTTTAATGCTAATTAAACCACGAGGCGGCTCAATACCATTGGTTGCATTTGAAATTTGAGATGAGGTTTCTGACGGCATTAACGCCGAGACGGTTGAGTTTCTAACGCCATGTTCTTTAATACTAGCGCGCAGAGACTCCCAATCTAAATGAAGCGGTTCAGCGGTAATGTTATCGATTTCTTTTTTATAAGTGTCGATAGGTAATATACCTTGAGATAAACGCGTTTCATTAAACTTAGGACAAGCTCCTTGTTCAATCGCTAATTCGTTAGAGGCTTTTAATAAGTAGTACTGAATGGCTTCAAAAGTACGATGAGTTAAATTATTGGCACTACCATTTGAGTAGAAAACACCATTTTTTGCTAAGTAATAAGCGTAGTTAATAACACCTATACCTAATGTACGACGACCCATGGTGGCGGTAAATGCAGCTGGAACAGGGTAGTCTTGGTAATCTAATAAGCTATCTAAAGCACGTACGGCTAAATCAGCTAAACCAGCTAATTCGTCAAGGCTATCAATCGCACCTAAGTTAAAGGCTGATAATGTACATAGGGCAATTTCACCGTCGGGATCATTAACATCCTTCATTGGCTTGGTTGGTAAGGCAATTTCTAAACATAGATTACTTTGGCGAATAGGGGCAACACTTGGATCAAATGGTGAATGGGTATTACAGTGATCAACGTTTTGTAAATAAATACGACCCGTACTTGCGCGCTCTTGGGCAAATAGCGTAAACAGTTCAATCGCTTTAATACACTTTTTACGAATTGAAGTATCAGCTTCGTATTTTACGTAAAGCTCTTCAAACTTTTCTTGATCTTCAAAGAATGCGTCGTATAAACCAGGGACATCACTTGGGCTAAATAAGGTAATAGATTGACCTTTGATCAAGCGTTGATACATCAATTTATTAAATTGCACGCCGTAATCTAAATGGCGAACGCGATTTTCTTCTACGCCACGGTTATTTTTAAGCACGAGTAAGCTTTCAACTTCTAAATGCCAAAGTGGATAGAATAGGGTAGCTGCCCCGCCACGAACACCACCTTGCGAACAACTTTTTACCGCTGTTTGAAAGAGCTTATAAAATGGAATACAACCGGTATGGAATGCTTCACCATTACGTATTGTGCTGCCTAAAGCACGAATACGACCAGCATTGATACCAATACCCGCACGCTGAGAAACATATTTGACAATAGAACTCGTTGTAGCGTTAATTGAATCTAAGCTATCGCCGCATTCAATTAATACACAAGACGAAAATTGACGAGTTGGTGTACGTACACCAGCCATAATCGGTGTGGGTAATGAAAGCTTAAAGGTAGAAATAGCGTTATAAAAGCCTTTAACATAATCTAAACGGGTTTCTTGTGGGTATTTGGCGAATAGGCACGCTGCCACTAATATATAAAGAAATTGCGCACTTTCATAAATTTCACCGGTGACACGGTTTTGTACCAGGTATTTACCTTCTAACTGTTTTACCGCCGCGTAACTAAAGTCTAGATCACGACCGTGATCCATAAAAGCTTCTAATTGTTCGAATTCTTCAGCGCTGTAATCCGTTAATAAATGCTGATCGTATTTACCGGCTTCAACTAATTTGACTACATGTGGGTAAAGCTTTGGTGGCTCAAACTGGCCGTAAGCTTTTTTACGCAAATGGAATATAGCTAAGCGTGCTGACAAATATTGATAATCAGGTGTCTCTTCGGAGATTAAGTCAGCCGCGGACTTAATAATGGTTTCATGAATGTCAGCAGTTTTAATACCATCATAAAACTGAATATGAGATTTCAGTTCAACTTGAGACACAGAAACATTGTCAAGGCCATTAGCAGCCCAAGCAATTACTTTATGGATTTTTTCTAAGTCGATGGGCTCTTTTGAACCATTGCGCTTTGTAACAAAAAGGTTGTTATTCATGAAAGACCTGTAAATCTATTTATTGTTTTAATTACCCAAAATAGGTGTTAATAACGTTAATTGCCTCAAGGTGACATATATACGAGATAAATCGTATACCATTCAAAAAGCCTTTGAATGAAAAATGCACTATATCTTGGGGTTTTTAAAAAACTAATCACAAGATAGTGAGGTTTGCATGACAATGCAAGCGATAAAAGCGCTCGATTTTCGCTTGGTTTTATTAGAGTAAAAGTTCTGTTAGTAACAACTAACTTAGTAGCGCTTTTTAATTTTGATTTTTGTAAAACGCAATGCTTATTTTTAACTTATTTTCGGCGCTAAATTATTTTAAGTTAATTTTACAACTTTATATGTCTAAAGGTAATAAAGGATTTATAAGGTATACTTTTCAATGGTTTAAGTTTTTAGGTTGAATATTGCTCGCATTAATTGACGAGTGATTGTTTTATCAGCGCTTATCGAAGATGTTTGGATCTTATTCTCATGTCATCGATAAAATTTAGCTTTTTATACTCAAAAATAGGCCTATGGACAGACAGCGGTAAAAAAAAACAAATATCTCGGCATTAGTGGCCAGTTCACACGGTTTGATATTATTGTTTTTTTCATTTTGAGAGTATAAATAGGACGGCTATTTAAACTGTTTAATCGCCCATTCAGCTTAACGGAACTTCGCTGCGAATTATTTTCAAGTACCGAGCCTAGAGCACGAAAAAAATAACGCTCTTCATTACTTTATAAAGGCAAGTAAATCCAGAGGCGTTGAAATTATATGATTCGCTTGCCAAGTTTGACAATCTTCGCTACGCAGAATATATCCCCACTTTGCAACGAAGGTGGTCATGTTTGCGCTATTACCTGCTTGAATATCGCGCAGCGCATCACCGACATAAAAACACTGCCGATTATCGACATTAATTTGCTGGCAGGCATGTAACATTGGCTCAGGATCTGGTTTGCGTTTAGTTAAGGTGTCACCACCGACCATAACCGCACAGTGGCTAAATTCAGGGTAATGAGGCAGGAGTAATTTTGTTAACCCCTCAGGCTTGTTGGTAATAATCCCCCAAGGTATATCGTTGAGCTCTAATGCTTTTAGTAATTCAGCAACGCCAGGGTAAAGACGTGTATGTGCCGCTATATTTTCTTGATAGTAATTGAGAAATTGTTGACGTAAAACTTCGTAGTCATACTGCTTAATAGTTTCACCAAATCCGAGGTTTAATAAGCCTAGGGCACCGTCAGAGGCAATAGGTCGATAATCTTTAGCCGCTACCATGGGCTTATTATAATGCGTTAATACATGATTTAATGCAGCGCCTAAATCATCAGCAGTATCTAATAATGTGCCGTCTAAATCAAAAAGTACGCTGGCAAGTTGCTTTGTTGAATTATCAACAGTTGGCATAATATCGCTCTTTGTGTTGTGGTTATTTAAAGGAGGAAGTCGCGTTGATCGTTCTTAATTTATATCAACGCGCTAAACGGTATGAATATCAAACGCGTTGACAACAAAGTATATAGTTAACATCGAGCGATGAGGTTAACTTATGATTTTCAGTTATCGGGTTATAATGAATACCGGCGGCATCAATACACTTTAAATCAAACGATTCAGCCCATGATATCAGTGTTGATGGGCGAATAAAGCTGTTGTGATCATGGGTACCATTAGGGACAAGTTTAAATATTTTCTCTGCCGCCACTATCGCCAGTAAATAGGATTTTAAAGATTTATTCAGGGTTGAGAAAAAAACAAATCCACCGGGCTTAACCATTTGTGCACAAGCATTGACGATTGATGCGGGGTCAGGTACATGCTCTAGCATTTCCATACACGTGACTACATCGTAGTGTTGTGGTTGTTGCTGGGCTTTTTCTTCGGCAGTAATTTTTTGATAATCAAGGTTAACGCCTGTTTCAAGGGCATGTAGCTTGGCAACATTTAACGGCTCTTGCCCCATATCAATGCCCGTAACCTCTGCACCAAGTTGTGCTAGACTTTCGGCTAAAATACCACCGCCACAGCCAACATCAATAATTTTTTTTGCAAAGAGTTCGCCTACATGTTGGCAGATAAACTGTCGACGCAAAGGGTTAATTTGATGTAGCGGTTTAAAGTCACCATCAAGTTCCCACCATTGGCTAGCAACTTGTTCAAATTTAGCAATTTCGTCTGGATTAACATTTAAAGAGTTCGACATAGCTATTTTCATTATTTGTCTTTTAATGGTGGCGATTCTAAACCAATAATTACTGCAAGCCTAGTATCAAAATAGCTCGAGCTTAAATAAACTTCATTTGTTGGTTGTTATCACTAGCGTTAAATAATTGCCATAATATCGGGTCTAAGCAATAGCCAAACCGCGTAAAAATTAGCTGATACGATGATAAAATAAACGCTTGCACATGACATGTGCCTAAAATGCGAACAACGGCTGACATTAAAGTGCTTATTTAAGTAAGTTTTTCTAATAAAACTATTTAAAATCAACTCAGTATTAGGAATATGGTTAATATCTCGCATTTACTTGAAACTTTGGCTTTTTAACGGCAGAATTAAGCAATACAAAGCGGTAGGGCATGAGAAAAATTTATGCTAGTATGCCGTGTTAATTAAAAAAATAATAAATTCGAAATTTTCTGAATTAGATTTACGTTAAGGGATACCATCAATTTATGACCGATTTGGCGAATAATATTGCTCCTGTCAATATTGAGGATGAGCTAAAAAGCTCCTATTTAGATTACGCGATGAGTGTAATTGTAGGTCGTGCATTACCAGATGTACGTGATGGCTTAAAGCCAGTGCATCGTCGCGTACTTTTTGCGATGAACGTGTTAGGTAACGACTTTAACAAGCCGTATAAAAAATCAGCACGTGTAGTTGGTGATGTCATCGGTAAGTATCACCCGCATGGTGATACTGCTGTTTATGATACAATTGTTCGTATGGCACAACCGTTTTCATTACGCTACATGCTTGTTGATGGCCAAGGTAACTTTGGTTCTGTTGATGGTGATTCAGCGGCGGCGATGCGTTATACCGAAATTAGAATGTCGAAAATTGCTCATTCTATTTTGGCTGATTTAGATAAAGAAACTGTTGATTACGTTGCCAACTATGACGGCACGGAAATGATACCAGCAGTAATGCCAACCCGTATTCCTAACTTACTTGTCAATGGTACCTCAGGTATCGCAGTAGGTATGGCAACTAATATTCCGCCACATAACTTAACGGAAGTTATTAATGGTTGTTTAGCTGTTATCGAAAATAGCGATATTAGTTTTGAAGAATTATTAGAATATATCCCAGGGCCAGACTTTCCAACCGCCGGTATTATCAGTGGTCGAGCAGGGATTCAAGAAGCTTACCTTACTGGTCGTGGTAAAATTAAAATTCGTGCTAGAGCTAGAATCGAAGTTGATGATAAGTCGGGCAAAGAAACCATTATTGTTTATGAGTTACCTTACCAAGTTAACAAGGCGCGTTTGATTGAAAAAATGGCCGACTTGGTGAAAGAAAAACGCTTAGAAGGTATTTCTGCCTTACGTGATGAGTCTGATAAAGACGGCATGCGTATGGTGATAGAAGTGAAACGAGGTGAGGTCGGCGAAGTTATTTTAAATAACTTATATAAGCTTACCCAAATGCAGGTTTCATTTGGTTTGAATATGGTGGCATTGACCAACGGTCAGCCTAAACTATTTAATTTACGTGAAATGATTGATGCTTTTATTTTGCATCGTCGTGAAGTAGTGACGCGTAGAACCATCTTTGAATTACGCAAAGCCCGTGAACGCGCACATTTACTCGAAGGTTTGTCGATTGCACTATCGAATATCGACCCGATTATTGCTCTAATTAAGAATTCACCGACACCAAGTGAAGCGAAAGAACAATTATTAGCTCGCGGTTGGGATTTGGGTCTTGTTTCTGACATGTTAGCTGCTGCCGGTGATGACGCTGCACGTCCTGAGTGGGTTGAAGAAGAATTTGGTATTCGTGATGGCGAATACTTCTTAACAGCGCCACAAGCACAAGCCATTTTAGACTTACGCTTACATAAGTTAACCGGTCTAGAACACGAGAAAATTTTAAGTGAATACAAAGCATTATTAGATATTATTGCTGAATTACTTCATATTTTGGCAACACCTTCGCGCTTAATGGAAGTTATTCGTGAAGAGCTTGAAGCCATTCGTGATGAATTTGGTGATGAACGTCGCACTGAAATTACTAATGCTTCACATGACTTATCTATGGAAGATTTGATCACCGAAGAAGACGTGGTGGTAACGCTTTCACACGAAGGTTATGTTAAGTATCAAATATTAAGTGATTACCAAGCGCAACGCCGTGGTGGTAAGGGCAAAGCAGCAACGAAAATGAAAGAAGAAGACTTCATTGAACGCTTACTGATTGCCAATACTCACGATACAATTTTATGTTTCTCAGATCGCGGTAAATTATATTGGTTGAAAGTGTTCCAATTACCATTAGCGAGTCGTACCGCGCGTGGCCGACCAATAGTCAATATTTTACCACTTGAAGCCGGTGAGCGTATTACAGCTATTCTGCCAGTACGTGAATATGAAGAAGATAAATTCATTATCATGGCTACGGCATCGGGTACAGTGAAGAAAACAGCATTGACGGCTTATAAAAACCAACGTGCTAACGGTATTATTGCCTTAAACTTACGTGATGACGATACCTTAATTGGTGTTGATATCACTGACGGTGATAACGATATTATGTTGTTCTCAGATGCCGGTAAAGTCGTGCGTTTCAACGAGAAGAAACGTGATAGTGAAACCGGTGAAATAAAAGTTGACCCTGAAACCGGTGAACAGCTATGGGCATTAAAACCTATTGGCCGTACTGGTACCGGTGTACGCGGTATTAAGTTAGAAGGCGATCAAAAAGTTGTTTCTTTGATTGTCCCGAAAAATGATGGCCCGATATTGACCATTACTGAAAATGGTTACGGTAAGCGCACAGCGTTGGAAGAATACCCTGCGAAGAGTCGAGCGACTAAAGGTGTTGTTTCAATTAAAGTTAGCGAACGTAACGGCCCAGTAGTTGGCGCAGTTCAAGTAGAAGAGCAAGACGAAATAATGCTGATCACAGATAACGGTACCTTAGTGCGTACCCGTGTCGGTGAAGTGAGTGTTATTGGTCGTAATACTCAAGGTGTTCGTATTATTCGTACTATTGAAGGGGAGCATGTTGTTGCCTTACAACGTATCGATGAAATAGAAGAAGTTGAAGTATTTGAAGAAGACGAGAATGGCGAACAAGTGCCAACTCAAGCCGTAGAGGGTGAGCAAGTTGACACGCCTGAAAGCGATATCAAGACCGAGAGTGATGAAGATGCAGCGCTCAATAATGACGACACTGTAGATTAACCGTCGTTAAGATAAAAAAAGGCGGTTAATACCGCCTTTTTTTGTGAGTGAAATTTAGTCATTTAATACGTTATAGCCGTTTCATTAATTAGATGATCTATTTTATAGACAGAGAAAATAGTCAAATACAAGGCATTTATTGTCATAACTAGTTGCGTTAATGATTAAATAAATAGCGCAGTAGTTGACTGTTTTAACCAGTAGAAATGATCAAGTAATTAATGAGGTTGGTATTATATTAAAGTTTATTTATGAATTGATGTCAGCCGATAACAAGGTATGCTATTGGCGGTAAAATCCAACTTATAACAATTTAATTAAGTGAGTTACTTTTTCATTTTAACCATAAAAAATGAGCAGACTATTAGTCAACTTGGTATTAAGTGATTTTGTCAGCAGTTGAATTAAAGCATTCAGCGCTTAAGCAGTATTAAAAGATTTACAGGCAATGTATTGGTTGATTAGGTCAACTACCGCAAACAAGTTAAATAGAGAAGGGTGTAGTGTTCAATGTCTAATGTTTATAATTTTTGCGCAGGTCCAGCCATGTTGCCTGTCGAGGTGATGAAAAAAGCGCAAGCTGAATTTTTAAATTTTGCGGGTACGGGCAGCTCAGTGATGGAGTTGAGTCATCGAAGTAAAGAGTTTATTAATGTTGCTGATAAAGCCGAAGCAAATTTACGTAAGCTGATGACTATTCCTGAAAATTATAAAGTACTGTTTTGTCATGGTGGAGGGCGCGGTCAGTTTTCTGCTGTTGCCTTAAACCTGCTAGGTGAAACTAAAAAAGCAGATTATATCGTTACCGGTGCTTGGTCAAAATCGGCAGCAGAAGAGGCCCGTCATTATGGCAATATTAATACTGTCAATGTTATGGAAAATATTGATGGCGTGCAACGAGTCAAACCCAGTAGCGAGTGGCCAATAAGCAAAGATGCAGCCTATGTACATTATTGTCCTAATGAAACCGTAGATGGTATCGAGATTTTCGAAGTACCTAACACCGGTGATATTCCGTTGATTGCTGATATGTCATCCACTATTTTGTCACGTGAATTTGATGTTAGCCAATTTGGCTTGATTTACGCCGGCGCACAAAAAAATATTGGTCCGTCAGGTTTGACCTTAGTGATTATACGCGAAGACTTATTAGGTAATGCCCATATCGATACGCCCTCTATTATGAATTATCAGGTGCTGGCAGAAAATGGCTCAATGTATAATACGCCTCCGACTTATGCGTGGTACTTAGCGGGTCTTGTTTTCGACTGGTTATTAGCGAAAGGCGGCGTTAGTGCTATTGCGGATATCAACAAGCAAAAAGCGCAGTTACTTTATCAATATATTGATCAAAGTACTTTTTATAAGAACACCATTGTTTCAGAAAATAGAAGCTTGATGAATATACCTTTTTGGTTAACCGATGACAGCCTATCTGCTAAGTTTGTTCAGCAAGCTGAAGCACAGGGCTTAACAGCACTTAAAGGTCACCGAATGGTTGGTGGTATGCGCGCTAGTATCTATAACGCTATGCCGATAGAGGGCGTACAAGCGTTAGTAGACTTTATGAAGAAATTTGCAGCAGAGGCTAGATAATATGGAGCAATTAACCTTAAACCCGATTAGCAAAATAAATGGCGAAGTATTTTTACCTGGCTCAAAAAGCTTATCTAATCGTGCATTGCTTATAGCCGCACTTGCAAATGGTGAAACTAAAATCACCAATTTACTGGTAAGCGATGACATAAACTATATGTTGGCGGCATTAAAAACCTTGGGCATTCAATATACCTTAAGTGATTGTGGTACAGAGTGCACAGTAATTGGCAATAACGGTGTTTTTAATGCGGATGAATCGTTAACGTTATATCTAGGCAATGCTGGCACAGCAATGCGTCCGTTATGTGCAGCACTTGCCGCGAGTAAAGGTGAGTTTATTTTAACGGGTGAGCCAAGAATGAAAGAAAGACCCATTGGTCACTTGGTTGATGCATTAGCTCAACTCAATGCTGATATTGAATACCTGGAAAACAAAGATTACCCACCGGTAAAAATTAAGGGTAAGGATTTAACCGGTAGTACCGTCAGTATTGATGGCTCGATTTCAAGTCAGTTTTTAACCGCTATATTGATGGTAGCTCCGTTACTAAAAACTGATACTCACATCAAGATATCAGGGGAGCTGGTCTCTAAACCTTATATTGATATTACGTTAGATATTATGGCTAGGTTTGGCGTTATTGTAGAAAACAACAATTATCAATCCTTTACAGTAAAAGGCAAGCAATCATATCAAGCAGTTGATAAATATATGGTCGAAGGTGATGCCTCTTCGGCATCGTATTTCTTAGCTGCGGGTGCCATAAAGGGGGGTAAAATCACCGTTCACGGTGTAGGTAAATTAAGTGTACAGGGTGATAAATATTTTGCTGATGTGCTTGAAAAAATGGGCGCAGAAGTCATCTGGAATGATGAGTCAATAAGCGTTATTGGTAAGCCGCTTACCGCAGTGGATATGGATATGAATCATATTCCCGATGCAGCGATGACCATAGCGACAACCGCACTTTTTGCCAAGGGCACAACCACAATTCGAAACATTTATAACTGGCGAGTAAAAGAAACCGATCGTTTAACCGCAATGGCAACAGAATTAAGAAAAGTAGGCGCGACAGTTGAAGAAGGTGAAGATTATATTTCGATAACACCCCCAGTGGTTTTGCAGCATGCGAATATTGATACGTATAATGATCACCGAGTTGCCATGTGTTTTTCGCTTGTTGCCTTAAGTGATACACCGGTAACTATTAATGATCCAAAGTGCACGGCTAAAACATTTCCTGACTATTTTGAAAAGTTAGCAACAGTCTCTTTTTAAAAGTGTTACAGAATAATTTTTTACGCGATTTTAAACTATAAATCCCGTATAATGCCGCCGATTTTCGAGTATTAGGAGAGAAATGTATGCAGGAAAGCATTCCAGTCATTACTATTGATGGACCAAGTGGTGCGGGCAAAGGAACCGTTGCGCGTATTGTTGCTGAGCAACTAGGTTGGCACTTATTAGATAGTGGCGCTATTTATCGTGTATTAGCGGTAGCGGCTCAACACCATAATATTAGCGTAGAAGATGAAGCGTCTTTATTGCCAGTAGCGGCTCATCTTGATGTACAGTTTCAAACCAGCAGTGAAGGTGAAGGTAAAGTCATTTTAGAAGGCGAAAATGTCTCAAATGCTATACGCACCGAAGAAATAGGCGCATTAGCGTCAAAAGTAGCGGCATTTCCACGAGTGCGAGAAGCTTTACTGCGCCGTCAACGTGCTTTTAAAGTTAAGCCAGGCTTGGTTGCCGATGGCCGTGATATGGGCACTGTCGTATTTGTTAATGCGGCGATTAAAGTTTTTTTAACGGCAACTGCAGAAGAAAGAGCACAAAGACGATTTAATCAGTTGAAAGACAAGGGCTTTGATGTTAAAATCGGGCGCCTTTTGGATGACATACGTCTAAGAGATGAGCGAGATCAAAACCGTAAGGTGGCGCCGCTTGTCCCTGCAGAAGGAGCATTAATTATTGATTCTACTGAACTTTCTATTGATGAAGTGGTCAGTAAAATTCTTTCATTTAGTAATGAAAAATTGATGTAAACGAGGCAATAATGCTTCAAAATAACCTAAGGTAAGGATGCGTTAGGTCTTATTCATAACCCCATGAAACATGTATGTTGATTGGATTAAAAAATGAGTTCATAGACAAATTATGACTGAAAATTTTGCACAACTTTTTGAAGAAAGTTTAAAAACAATCGAAACACGCCCTGGTTCAATCATTAAAGGGACTGTAGTTGCCATCACAAAAGACAACGTTTTAGTAGACGCTGGCTTAAAATCTGAATCTGTTATTTCAATTGACCAATTCAAAAGCCTTACAGGTGAAGTTGAAGTATCTGTTGGTGATGAAGTAGATGTGTCGCTTAAAGCTACAGACGATGGTTTCGGTGAAACTATTCTTTCTCGTGATGACGCAAAACGTCATGAAGCGTGGCAAGTGCTTGAAAAAGCATATGAAGAAAAAGAAACTATTATCGGTGTTATCAACGGTAAAGTTAAAGGTGGTTTCACAGTTGAAGTTAGCAATATTCGTGCTTTCTTACCTGGTTCATTAGTAGATGTACGTCCTATTCGTGACACTACTCACCTTGAAGGTAAAGATTTAGAATTTAAAGTTATTAAGCTTGATCAAAAGCGTAATAACGTTGTTGTATCTCGTCGTGCTGTTATCGAATCAGAAAGCAGTGTTGAACGTGATGAACTTCTTGCTTCTCTTGCTGAAGGCATTGAAGTTAAAGGTATCGTTAAGAACCTTACTGACTACGGTGCATTCGTAGACTTAGGCGGCATTGACGGCCTACTTCACATCACAGATATGGCTTGGAAACGTGTTAAGCACCCAAGCGAAATCGTAAATGTTGGTGATGAAATTCAAGTTAAAGTATTGAAATTCGATCGTGAGCGTACTCGTGTATCTCTAGGTATGAAGCAGTTAGGCGAAGATCCATGGGTTGCTATCGCTAAGCGTTACCCTGAAGGCGCTAAGCTTACAGGTCGCGTAACTAACTTAACTGACTACGGTTGTTTCGTTGAAATCCAAGAAGGCGTTGAAGGTCTTGTTCACGTTTCTGAAATGGATTGGACTAACAAAAACATCCACCCATCTAAAGTTGTTAACTTAGGTGACACGGTTGAAGTTATGGTGCTTGAAATTGACGAAGAACGTCGTCGTATTTCTCTTGGCCTTAAACAATGTATCCCGAACCCTTGGGAAGAGTTTGCTAAGAACTTCAACAAAGGTGACAAAGTATCAGGTAAGATCAAGTCAATCACTGACTTTGGTATCTTCATTGGTCTTGACGGCGGCATTGACGGTCTTGTTCACTTATCTGACATTTCATGGGCTGGCGGCGAAGAAGCTGTTCGTGAATACAAGAAAGGTGATGAAATCTCAGCTGTAGTACTTCAAGTTGACCCTGAGCGCGAGCGTATCTCTTTAGGTGTTAAACAAACTGAAGATGATCCGTTTAATCAATACCTTGCAGATAACAAAAAAGGTGCTATTGTTACAGGTAAGGTTATTGAAGTAGACGCTAAAGGCGCTAAAATTGAATTAGCTGAAGGCGTTGAAGGTTACCTTCGTGTTGCTGATATTTCACGTGAGCGTATTGAAGATGCGACTACTGAATTATCTGTTGATGACAGCGTTGAAACTAAGTTTGTTGGTGTTGACCGTAAGAACCGCACTATCAGCTTATCGATCAAAGCGAAAGATCAAGCAGACGAGCGTGAAGCTATGGATACATTGAACCAAACTCCAGAAGATGATTCTGGTCTAAGTGCAATGGCTGAAGCGTTTAAAAACGCTAAGATTTAATTCCTAGCAATACCAAGTGAAGAAGAACTGCATTAAAGCAGTTCTTCTTAATGTTTAAATCCGATGGCGCGAAGCTATAGTGAACACTGGAGGTCAAATGACCAAATCAGAACTCATTGAAAGATTAGCAGATAAATTAAATCATTTAGCTGCGAAAGATGTAGAACAAGCTATTAAAGAAATTCTTGAAATGATGGCGCATACTTTATCAAAAGGTGAGCGTATTGAAATTAGAGGTTTTGGCAGCTTTTCGTTGCATTATCGTGCTCCTCGCGTGGGACGTAACCCTAAAACTGGCGAGTCTGTAGAGCTTGACGGTAAATATGTTCCACATTTTAAACCTGGTAAAGAATTACGTGAAAGAGTAAATCTTTCAATCGCGTAATTGCAGAATTAATGAATAAACGGCATGCTATCAGCATGCCTTTTTTTTATGTTGTTTTGGACGAACTACTATGCGCCTTTATATTACAGTGATCCTTTTTCTTATCTTACTTGCCATTGCGTTTATTTTTGGTAGCCAAAATGATCAGGTACTGACCTTAAATTATTTAATTGCTAAAACTAATCTTTCAGTTGCTGCAGCGGTGAGTTTATTTACTTCAATAGGTTTTGTACTCGGCTTATTATTTGCTTTGTTTTGGAAGCTGCTTCGAATGGTAAAAACCACTAAAAAAAATCCGTTGATCACACAGAAGAAGTCTTAGCATGCTAGGGTTATTATTCTTATTATTACCCGTTGCTATGGGCTATGGTTGGTTTATGGGACGCAATAGCGTTAAACAAAACGATCATTCTGCTCAGCAAGCACTTTCTATTAAATACTCTACGGGGTTAAATTACTTATTTTCTAATCAACAAGATAAAGCGATTGATTACCTGCTTGAAGCCTTAAAAGTAGAGGATGATACGGTAGAAGCTCACTTTGCCATGGCAAACTTATTTAGACGCCGTGGTGAGCTCGACAGAGCATTAAAAGTACATGAACACTTAGTACGACAAAAGCACTTACCTACGAGTGCTAAGCAACAAGCGGTTTTTGAGCTTGCGAAAGATTTTCTCAGCGCTGGATTATATGATCGCGCTGAAGCTATGTTCCATAAACTATTAAAATCCAAAATTTATGGTTTGAAATCGCTTAGTTCTTTAATGCAGATTTATCAATCAACTAAAGATTGGCAACAAGGTATTGCGCTGAAAAAAGCCATTGCTAAAACCCGCGATACCAAACTCTTACATACCTTAGCTAATTTCTATTGTGAATTGGCTTCATTAGCCTTAGAGAAAGATGAATTTATCGACGTCATAGAGCTTTTAGACAATGCCTTAAGCCATGATCCTAATTCATCTCGAGCAAATTGGTTGATGGCACAAATATACGAAAATCACCAACAATACAATGAAGCCTGTCAATGTTATAAAGCTATCTATGAGCAAGATAAAGAGTTTTTTCCCGATGTAATAGAAAAAATGTTTATTTGTTATCAAGCACTAGATGCTGAAGAAGAATTTTTTCAGTTTATTAGAAAAGTTTATGAAGAAACCGGTAGTACTTCTGCACTAATTAAGTATTTAACCCATATCGAGCAAGTTAAGGGCGTTAATCCGGCGAAGAAATTTATTTTATCGGCATTAAAGCGTCGTCCGACTATTCGTGGCTTTAAGCATTTTGTTAAAATGCAAATGAATGGCAGTGAAACTGAAAATACCTCGGAAAACTTGCAAGTGATCCGCGAGCTCGTTTCAGCCTATTTAAATGTTAAGCACCGTTATAGTTGTAGAAGCTGTGGCTTTAATTCAAGCACTCATTATTGGTCATGCCCTTCATGTCATGATTGGGAGCAACTTAAACCTGTACGGGGTTTAGACGGCGAATAAATCATAGTATTATAGAAAGCTTAGTATGTATTAGTTAGACATAGTCCGTAAATATTACGGGCTGTAAGTACAGATTGTGAAAAATTATAGTTATAAATATTACCTTTTGAGGAAAACCGCATGAGAGATGCAAAAGTTGTCGTAGCCTTAGATTTTGATAACAAAGATGAGGCATTGTCTTTTGTAGATAAAATTGAGCCTAGTGAATGTCGCTTGAAAGTTGGCAAAGAAATGTTTACTCACTTTGGTCCCGAGTTTGTTAAAGAGCTTGTTAAACGTGATTTTGATGTTTTCCTTGATTTGAAATTTCATGATATTCCCAATACCGTGGCTAAAGCGGTTGCTGCTGCGGCTGATTTAGGGGTTTGGATGGTTAATGTCCACGCATCTGGTGGTCTTAAAATGATGGAAAAAGCCAAAGCGGCCTTGTTACCTTATGGTGATAAAGCGCCATTACTGATCGCTGTGACAGTGTTAACAAGTATGGGTGAAGAAGATCTAGCAGCTATAGGTATTACTAAATCACCAGCTGAGCAAGTTCAACATTTAGCCGCATTAGCTAAGCAAGCCGGTTTAGATGGTGTCGTTTGCTCTGCTATGGAGGCTAAGTCATTGAAGCAACGATTAGGTCAAGGTTTTAAGCTGGTAACACCAGGTATACGACCGGAAGGTGCCAGTGCGGATGATCAAAAGCGTATTATGACGCCTCAACAAGCCATTGATGTTGGTGTCGACTATTTAGTGATTGGCCGTCCGATCACTAAAGCTAAAAGTCCTCTGGCTGTCTTACAAGAAATTAATAAATCAATTAGCTAGCTACACGATTAAATTGTTATTTATTATCTTCTCTATTTGACAAATAACAGTAAAACTTCTAAACCTAATAAAGTGAATTATTATCTATGATAGTTCACTTATTTATATGGATATTAACTTTTAGAAGGAAGCTAAAATGAAAAATCACATCTGTTATTTTCTCATCATCTTATTTACTGTAATATCATTGCCACTTCGCGCTGGCGGTTTTAATGAAGCGCCAGAAGTGATTTCTAGTCAAGAAATACACGTTGTTGATATTAATAAAGCTGATATTGAAACCTTAGCTTTATTAAAAGGTGTTGGAGAAAAAAGAGCAAAAGCAATCGTCGCTTATCGCGAATTACATGGTGAATTCAACGCTGTTGATGATTTACTCAATGTTAAAGGCATAGGCGAGCAGATGCTACAACATAATAAGGATAGAATTAAGTTGTAGGTGTTTTGTGAAGTACCCAGTTGAGCACTTTATGAGTCAAATTGGTATAGTGTATGGATGTAGAAGTTTATGTTATAAAAAAGCCAGTCATTAGACTGGCTTTTTTAATGTAAATGATGGTTTATAGCAAGCTATCTAAGGTTAATTCCATCATACCATTGAAGGTTGTTTCACGTTCATCAGCGGTAGTTTGTTCACCGGTTTTAATATGATCGCTGACGGTTAATACCGTCAGTGCTTTTTTACCATACTCGGCAGCGACACCGTATAAACCTGCCGCTTCCATTTCAACGGCTAAAATACCGTATTTTTCCATTAAGGCAAACATTTCAGGTTGTGGTGTGTAAAACAAGTCAGAAGTAAAAACATTACCAACACGGACATCTTTACCAGTTTTTTCTGCCGTTGTAACAACTTTATGTAATAAATCAAAATCTGCGGTAGCGGCAAAGTCACAACCACTTAAACGTGAACGGTTAACATTTGAGTCGGTACTTGCTGACATAGCAATAATGATATCGCGTACTTTTATATCATCACGTACTGCGCCACATGAACCAATACGAATAATGCTTTCTACGCCATAGTCTTTATATAATTCAGTGGCGTAGATTGAAATTGATGGTATACCCATACCTGAGCCCATTACTGAGACCGGCTTACCTTTATAGGTGCCTGTGTAGCCAAACATGTTACGTACGCGTGTGACGCATTTTACGTTTTCAAGAAAATTATCTGCAATATATTTTGCGCGTAATGGATCGCCCGGCATAAGTACCGTTTTGGCGAAATCGCCGTTGTTTGCTTCTATGTGTGCTGTTGCCATGAGTGTTAACCTTTGTTAATGGTGTTTCAATCACAGTAAGTTTCTAGCCTTTGCTGATATTTAGTATCATTCAGCCGCTATCAAGGATGTTTTACTGATATGTCTTTTAAATATTTAAAGTGGAATTCTAACTGAAAAAGCGTTCGATAATCCAGTGATAACCGACACTACCTAAATAAATGCCGAAAATACCGGCGATACCGGACAAAACGGGTGGTGCAGGTATCGGTAATTTTAGTAGTGAAAATACTAAACCGACAATAATTCCTGTTATTGTCGCAATAATAACTTCAAACACGTGTGCTCCTAGTTGATGGTCAATCGCATACTTTACCCTAATATTAACAATTGCAACAATGAGCTTTAGTCTTTATTTAATACTTTTTGCTTTAATGCAGATTTTTCACTGTTTGATAAGAAGCTGGCCTTAAGCGAGTTCTCTTGTAACTGCTTTATATCATTGTCATTAAAACCTAAAGTATGCCGAGCTATATTGTATTCATTTTTTAATTCAACACCTTGTACACCAGGATCGTCAGTATTCAAACAAACCAGTAACCCTCTGGCAAGAAAGTCTTTAATGGGGTGTTGGCTTAAATCTTTAATTGTACCGGTTTGATAATTTGATGTTAAGCAAGATTCAATGGCAATATCATGCTTTAACATATAGTCCATCAACTTTTCGTCTGTACGACAAGCCACACCATGACCAATGCGCGTAGCATGCAATTGATTTATGGCTTGCCATATACTTTCAGAGCCAGCGGCTTCACCAGCATGTATAGTGACATTTAAATCGGCTTTTTGTACTTGTTGAAAATGATCAACAAACATTTCACCAGGAAAGTTGTATTCATCACCGGCTAAATCAATAGCAACCAAATGCTGTTTGTGGGCGAGTAGGCCATCTAGTTCGGCTTGGCATTTTTCAACACCAAAGGTACGACTTAAAATACCAATAAGGTTGATTTTTACGTCGTATATTTTACAGGCGGTATTTACGCCATCAATAACAGCAGCAACTACATCAGCAATGACAAGATTATTATTCATCGCCATATAATAAGGGGAGAAACGTAATTCAGCGTAATGAATACCGGCGTTAAAAGCATCTTCAACGTTTTCAAATGCTATACGCTTGCAGTCATCCAAATTTTTAAGCACAGCAACGCCCCAATCAAGTTTACTGAGAAAAGCGAGTAAGTCGCTTTCACTTTCTTGAATTTGTACATGAGGGATAAAGGCTTCGAAGTTAGTTTCGGGTAAAGCAATGTTATGTTCTTGCGCTAATGCCCAAATGGTTTTAGGACGAATGTTTCCGTCTAAATGACGGTGCAAATCAATTAATGGTAGGTGAGGGTGAGTCATAGTTATTAGCAACCTATATAAATGTGTTATATGAAAAATACGACTAACGTTTGCTAAAATAAAGCTATTTATTGTGCTCTGATGTCGAATAATTTTATTATACCGCTTTTTTCGTATTTTATATTGCTATTAGCGTGACAACACTGATAAATTGACGGTGGGATTGATCATTTAGGTGTCTAGACGTATACCCTCGGCACGGGTATCAATATTAAACAGAACTTATTCGCAGTATAAAGAGAAAATATTATGGTTGAGCAAACCGACGACGTTCGTATTCATAAAATCAAAGAGCTTTTACCTCCTATCGCACTACGTGAGCGATTTCCTTCATCAAAGCAAGCAACAAAGTCGGTTTTTTCTGGTAGACAAGCCATCAGTAAAATTTTTAATAATCAAGATGATCGGTTACTCGTGGTTATCGGACCCTGCTCTATACACGACCCTAAAGCCGCATTGGAATACGGTGAACGCTTAGTTGAATTACGTGAGAAATATCAAGATACGCTAGAAATTGTTATGCGGGTTTACTTTGAAAAGCCAAGAACAACCGTCGGCTGGAAAGGACTTATTAACGACCCTTATATGGATAACAGCTTTAAACTTAATGATGGTTTACGTATTGGCCGCAAGTTACTGCTGGATTTAAACAACTTAGGCTTGCCTACCGCAGGTGAATTTTTAGATATGATCACTCCGCAGTATATGGCTGATTTTATGTGTTGGGGTGCCATAGGCGCAAGGACCACAGAAAGCCAAGTGCACCGAGAACTAGCATCGGGCTTATCATGTCCCGTTGGCTTTAAAAATGGTACCGACGGTACGATTAAAGTCGCTATTGATGCTATTGGCGCCGCGAGTGCTTCTCATCATTTCCTCTCGGTGACTAAATACGGTCATTCCGCGATTGTTGAAACTACGGGTAATGAAGATTGTCATATTATTTTACGTGGCGGCAAAACAACAAACTTTGATGCCGATAGCGTTAAAACCGTAACCGAACAGTTAAGTAAATCAGGCTTGAATACCAATATCATGATTGATTTTAGCCATGCAAACAGCAGTAAGAAATTTCAGAATCAAATGTTAGTGTGTCGTGATGTTTGCCAACAAATGATTAATGGCAATCAAAATATTTTTGGCGTGATGGTGGAAAGTCATTTAGTTGAAGGACGTCAGGATTTAGTTGATGGTAAAGCTGCAACGTACGGTCAAAGTATCACCGATGCCTGTATCGGCTGGCAAGATACTAAAACCTTACTGGCTGAACTTGATCAAGCGATAGTTCAACGCCGACAACAGAGTAAATAAGATAAAATAAAGATGGCCAGATAAAAAAGCAGACAAATAGTCTGCTTTTTTATTACTTAAAACATTATTTATTATCAATCAGCTAGCGAAACTTTACGCAAAATAGCGGGTTTAATCTGCGTTTTTTCGTTGTGCTTTATTGTTAATGTTGCGCACACAAACTATACTGTATAAAAATACAGTATAGTTTGTGTGGTCATTATGAATAAAATGCTTAAACAATTACATCACCAAGGTAAAATTTGGTCGGCTGCTCAAATACACAAGGTTGTTGAAACTATTGATAGTGGTTACCCTGAATTAAATAAAAACCTCCACGGAGGCCTACCTTGTCAAGGGGTTATAGAGGTACAAACGATTAATGGCATTGGCGAATTAAGGCTATTTTTACCTTATTTGCTGAACTTATTACATGCTGAGTTAGCTCAACATCAGCAAACGCGACAACTTGTTTTTATTGCGCCACCTGCACAGATAAGCGCGTTAATGTTGCTACAAGCGTCGATCCCTTTAGAGAATTTATTGATCATATCTTCACAAAAACCCGAGGAATCTTTGTGGGCGGCAGAGCAGTGCTTGAAAAGCGGTTGTTGTTTTGCGGTATTGTTATGGCAGCAGTTACTTGCTGTGCATCAGGTTAAGCGCTTAAAGCAAGCCGCGACGACGGGCAATGCCGTGCAAATTATTTTTCGCTCGCCCCATAGTGTTGATTTGGCATTACCTGTTTCATTGTCGTTAGCACTGGAAGCTCAGCCAGTTGGATTAAAAGTCCATGTTAAAAAGCAACTAGGTGGTTGGCCTTGCAAAGCTTTTACGGTTGATATGCATAAACAGTGGCCGAGCTTGACGGTGACAAATGTTGATACATGTAAAAATAATGGCGTGCTCAGTAATGTTGTTGTACCACTGTCAAGTCGTCAACGATTTCGGCACGTCGTGCCAAGCGCTGATAGCCAACGTAGCGGAGTGAATGCATCTTGATTATATATTATGAGTAAGTATTACTTCGTTCAGATATTTTGATGCTGTGGTTATATATTGATTTTCCATCGCTGCAACTTGATTGTATACAAGCGGGTAAAGCTAAACGTACAGCAGAGTCGCATGTCGACAGTTTACCTGCATTGGTGATTGTTGATGCTAAAAAAAATTGCATAAGACAATTAAATGAAAGCGCTACAGAGCAAGACCTTCGCTTAGGAATGGGCTTAGCTATGGCGGCGTCACTAGTCGATAAACTTTGCGTTTTACCCTATAACATGGCTGAAGAAGAAAGCTATTTAATGACACTGGCAGAACAGCTTTATAGTGTTACCGCCAATATTGCTTTATTTCCACCTCATGGCTTAGCACTACAAGTTGATGACATGTTAAGGCTTTATCATCATTTAGAACATTATATTGCCACCATTCGCTTGGTACTTGCTCCGTTTAAGCTTAGTGCTTATTTCGCTTGTGGTTATAGTCCGCTGTCAGCCCAGTTGCTTGCTTGTGCGGGTATAAGCTTGCTCAGTACCGATAAAAGTAAAATCGCGACAGCTATAGCGACATTACCGGTTGAATGTTTGTTTATCAGTAACAAAGCGAAAGAAAATATGACACGCCTTGGCATTAAAACGTTTGCTCAACTACAAGCACTTGAAGTAGCTGAACTTGCGACACGTTTAGATGCTAATACTATGGACTATTTAGCGCAACTAAACGCGAAAGTTACTAAATCTTTAGTGCTGTATCAACCAAAGCACGCTTTTGAACATAGTGTTGAACTATTATATGAAATTAGCACTATCAATATTTTGTTACACCCCATTAAGCAGCTGTTAACTGTTCTTGAAGCGTTTTTAAAGCGGCGAGACTATCTCTGTTTGCAAATTGAGTTAAGGCTATTTAATCGAGCAGAAGGGCTTAGCCATAGTTTACAGCAAGCATTATTAATCAGCAGTGCTGCCGGCGAGTATTTAGCTAAGCATTGGTTAAACTTGGTTAACTTGAAGTTAACCAGCGTAAAATTACTGGCGCCAATTACTAAAATAAGCTTATCCGTCAAGCAATTTCAAGCAAATACGGGGGAGGTTGATGATATTTTTCTTGGCAGAAGGGGGCAGCTATCATTTGCACAACTGGCTTCTTTATTGGTCAATAAACTTGGCGATGAAAAAGTACTACGTATGCAGTTAGGTAATGACCATAGAGCAGAGTTTGCTTCACATTACTTACCCTTTATGAGCCATAGCGTTATCAGTGATGCAGTGGTTACTCCTAAAGCAATAAAGAGCAAACAGCTCAATAGCGCTAAGGCTATGTATAAAAAGGCGACTAGCAAGCATGCTTTTAGCGATAAGTTGCCACTACGGCCAAGTTTTATTTTACCTGAGCCTGAACCGTTATTATCCAATGTTAGTATTATGCATGGCCCTGAACGCATTGAAACAGCTTGGTGGGAACAATCAGCTGGTCAATATCGCAATAACGAGGTGAATTCGACTATCAGTCAAGGTCATCACTATCAACGGGATTATTTTATTGCTAAAAATGCCCAAGGGCAGTGCTGCTGGGTCTATCGTGAGGAAAAAAACCAATGGTATATCCATGGCTATTTTTCATGATCCAGTTTGTTATGACGGGCCGTTGCTATGAGTTACGCTGAACTATACTGCCAATCTAACTTTTCTTTTTTGCAAGCGGCCTCCCACCCTGAAGAGCTTATATTGCAGGCCAGTAAACTCGGCTATAGCGCATTGGCACTGACCGATGAATGCTCGGTTGCTGGCGTTGTTCGTGCCTATAGTGTGATAAAAGCTAATAAACTAGCCATTAAGCTTATTATTGGTGCAAGCTTTGAGTTAGAGGATGGACTTAAGCTGATATTGCTGTCACCAAATCGTCAGGGTTATGCCGAATTATGCCGAGTGATCACCAATGCTAGGCGGCGTTGCGAGAAAGGAAATTATCAGTTTACCTACTGGGATTTACACTCCATTAAGCACTGTTTCATACTTTGGCTACCCAGTGGCGATATGGCTAAAGATCGACGAGACGGCGCTACTTTATTACGTTACCATCGCGCAAGATTATCATTGGCCTATACTCGATTGTTACATGCAAATGATCCTGTTTTTAAACAACACTGTCAGTATTTAGCTGAGCAATTTAAACTCACTATTATAGCCTGTGGTGGCGTGTTAATGCATGTGCCAGAGCGACAAAAATTGCACGATGTATTAGCGGCGATACATAGTGGGAAAATGCTTAAAGATATGGGGACCTTGCTAGAGCAAAACACTGAAAAGTCCTTAAGATCAGTAGCTAAATTGCTGAAAATATTCCCGGAAGATTATATTATTGCCGGTATCGAGCTAGCGAACCAATGTCACTTCTGTTTATCAAACTTACAATATGAATATCCGGCAGAGCTTGTTCCTAAAGGATATTCTGCCATGGCTTATTTGAAGTTGTTAGTTGTTAAAGGTATCGCGTTTCGTTTTCCTGAAGGTATAGCCAGTGATATTCAAGCCATTATTGATAAAGAGCTAGTACTAATCGAAGAGCAAGACTATGTGTACTTTTTTCTCACGATATACGACATAGTTCAGTACGCAAAATCGCAGCAAATTCTTTATCAAGGACGTGGCTCTGCTGCCAATTCTATTGTCTGTTATTGTTTAGAAATCACCGCGGTTGATCCGAGACAAATATCAGTATTATTCGAGCGTTTTATTTCCAAAGAAAGAAACGAGCCGCCCGATATTGATGTCGACTTTGAACACCAACGCCGAGAAGAGATTTTTCAATATATTTATAAAAAATATGGTCGCGAGCATGCTGCGTTAGCGGCTACGGTTATTACTTATCGATTAAAAAGTGCTATTCGAGATGTCGGCAAAGTGTTTGGTTTTAGCGATAGCCAATTAAGTTTTTTTATTAAGAATATTAATCGCCGCCAACAAACTATCAGTTGGCGTGCACAGGTGCTTGAGCTGGGTTTGAATAAAGACAGTGCTCAAGCGCAATTATTTATTGAACTGGTTGATGAAATCATCGGTTTTCCGCGTCATTTATCGCAGCATGTCGGCGGTTTTATTATTTCATCAGGGCCTTTGTATGAACTAGTACCGGTTGAAAATGCGGCTATGACAGAGCGAACTGTTATCCAATGGGATAAGAATGATTTAGCGACCTTGGGCTTATTAAAAGTAGATGTGCTAGCGCTGGGCATGTTAACGGCAATACGTCGAGCGTTTAGTTATATTAAACAACATTATCAGCAACAGTTAACTATTGCCGACATTACCCGCTTACCTGAAGACCCACAAGTTTATAATATGTTGCAGCAAGCGGATACGGTAGGGGTTTTTCAAATTGAGTCGCGGGCGCAAATGACCATGTTACCGCGGTTAAAGCCGACATGTTATTACGATTTAGTTGTGCAAATAGCCATAGTGCGTCCAGGGCCAATTCAGGGGGATATGGTTCATCCCTATTTACGCCGGCGAGCGGGACTTGAACCGGTTGATTATCCATCTGCAGCAATTAAAGAGGTGTTAAGTCGAACACTTGGCGTGCCAATATTTCAAGAGCAAGTGATCAAAATTGCTATGGTGGCGGCAGGCTTTAGCGGCGGTGAAGCCGATCAACTCCGTCGGGCAATGGCGAAATGGCAACGTAATGGTGAGCTAGAGCAGTTCCGTGAAAAATTAATTTCAGGCATGAAAGCACGGGGTTACTCGCAAAATTTTTCTGAACGCATCTATCAGCAAATTTGTGGCTTTGGTGAATATGGTTTTCCAGAGTCACATTCAGCGAGTTTTGCGGTACTAGCTTATGTTTCTGCTTGGTTAAAGTATTATTATCCAGCGGCTTTTTATAATGGCTTGCTTAACAGCTACCCGATGGGTTTTTATTCCCGATCACAATTAATACAAGATGCGCAGCGCCATGGTGTAAAAATTAATGCCATCGACATTAATCAATCATCACTTGAACACCAAATGTGTTATGAAAAAAAAACCAATAATTATGTCATCCAATTAGGCTTAAGTATGGTGAAAGGCTTAGCAGATAAAAGCGCTAAACAATTGCTTAGACAAAGGCCAAAAGATGGCTATCAAGATTTTTCTTCATTAATAAAAAGTGCTTTACGCAAAGATGACCTTAATAAACTTGCCAGTGCTAATGCACTGCAGTCATTAGCTGATAATCGCTACCAAGCTCGCTGGCAATTAATGGACGCTGAAAACAGTTTACCTTTGTGGCAAGTTGCTGATAACCACCAAGCACAGCAGTCGTTTAGTTTCACCCCCAGTGCGATGGATGACTTACTTGAAGATTATGCCAGTACAGGCGTTAGCCTTGATAAGCATCCCATTGCTCTATTGCTAGCTAACGGTCAACAAAGACAGGCTATTGGGCGTTATACGCTCGCGCGTGACTTAGTCAGTATTACTGCGCACAGTGTTGTCTCTGTAATCGGTTTAGTGACTGGCAGGCAAAGCCCTGGAACAGCTTCAGGTGTCACCTTTGTCACCTTAGAAGACCATACTGGTAATTGTAATGTAGTGGTATGGCAAGCCACTGCCAATGCACAAAAGCAAGCTTTCTTAACCGCAAAAATACTCAAAGTTACCGGTATTATTGAACGAGAAGGCGATGTTATTCACCTTATTGCTGGACGTTTATACGACTTAACTGATCATATTGAGGGCCTAAAGAGTGAGTCTAGGGACTTTCATTAGCTAATATGTTTATTGATAAAAATAAATTAAATATCAAAAGGCTAACACCTAAACTAAAAGGCTTGAATCGCAACTGTTATTCAGTGGCTTAGTGAGTATCTTGGCTAAAGTCGCATGGAGTAAATTAGTCTATAAGCAATAATTTTTACGTTGTCTTTCGCTTACTTATCGTTAAACTAAACAACAAACACTATTGCCGTATAAAGGATAAACCATGGCCAATAACAACAGCGCAGAAGAAACCATATTTTCAAAAATTATTCGCCAAGAAATTCCAACACCGTTACTTTTTCAAGATGAACTTGTTAGTGCCTTTCGTGATATTTCCCCGCAAGCTAAGAGCCATATTTTAATCATTCCGAATAAGCTCATTCCAACGGTTAATGATATTAAAGTTGAAGATGAACTGACCATTGGCCGTATGTTTAGCGTAGCAAAAAAACTCGCGCAAGCAGAAGGTATTGCCGAAGATGGCTATCGTTTGATCATGAATTGTAATCAACACGGTGGCCAAGAGGTTTATCATATTCATCTGCACTTAGTCGGCGGACAGCCATTAGGACCTATGTTAAACCCCAAGACATAATCAAAGGCTTTATAAATGATATAGCGTAAAATTTAGCTTTTACGCTGTACATTTAAGTAAATATTGTTAGTATGCACATCGAACCAAGGGGTGCCTGAAAAATCGTTTACGATTCAATGGCTGAGATGCGAAGCGAACCCTTAGAACCTGAACCGGATAGTACCGGCGTAGGAATGGTTACGCTGAGCGCATTACTGTTTTGTAGTATTATATTTAGCCTTTATTTGCTGATGTATTATAACTGTTACAGCTTGTTACGAGCAGCTATCTATCTTCCCCATGCCGGATCCCATAGCGTATTCTTAATCGAATTTATGAGATCATAATGACATTTACAAAATCACCACTTGCTTTAGCTATTTTTACTAGCTGTATATCTGCAACATGCTTTGCCTCAACAACTTATGCCGCTGACACGTCAACAGAGACAGCAGAGCAAGCAATAGAAGTTATCACTATCAAAGGTGATTTCCGTTCCGCATCGTTACAAAAAACCGCCAGTTCTTTATCTGTTATTGCTAGCGAAGAAATTAGCGCTCGTAACGCCCAGAACTTAGAAGAAATCATTGCCCGTACACCCAATGTAAATTTCTCTAGTGGCACCCAACGCGCTAGATATTATCAAATTCGTGGTATTGGCGAACGTAGTCAATTTCAAGAGCCGATTAACCCCTCTGTTGGGCTAGTGATTGACGGTATAGATTTCTCTAGTATCGGCAGTATAGCGTCAACTTTTGATGTTGAACAAGTTGAAGTTTATCGTGGACCGCAAGGTACACGCTTTGGGGCTAATGCCATGGCAGGGATGATTAATATCACCTCAAATGCGCCTGCCGATCGCTTTGAAGGTAAGGTACGACTATCAGGGGGTAATTACGACAGTTATAGCGCTGGTTTAGTTTTATCTGGCCCCGCCACCGAAGCAGTAAATTATCGCTTAGCGGTGGAACAGTATAATAGTGATGGTTTTATTGAAAATGATTTTTTAAATCGTGATGATACTAACAATCGTGATGAATTTACCATGCGCGGCAAATTAGCCATTGAGGTAAGCAGTGATTTAACGCTGGATGTCACTGCCTTCGTTGCAGATTTTGATAATGGCTACGACGCCTTCTCACTTGATAACACACGTTATACACTCTCCGATCAACCCGGTTTTGATCGCCAAGATACCAAAGCATTAGCAACTAAATTTACTTATCAAGGCTTTAGTGATTTTACGATCGAAAGTATCATAAGTTATGCGGATTCTGCGTTAGATTATGGTTATGATGAAGATTGGTCCTATGTTGGCATTCGACCTGGTTGGGAATATAGCTCAACAGATCATTATTTTCGTAATAAAACATCAGCGACATTCGAACTAAGAGCTATTTCAGAACCAGGTGGCGAAATTTTTAATCGCACAACTTCATGGGTAACAGGATTTTACTATAAGCAAGAGCAAAGCGACTTATTACGTCAATATAGCTATTTATCTAGCGACTTTATCTCGTCTTTTGACACCGATAACCTTGCAGCATTCGTGCAGTTTGATAGCCAACTAAATCAACAATTAACGTTAACGACCGGTTTAAGGCTAGAGCGAAGAAACTCAGATTATACCAACTCTGAACAACTTGAGTTTGACCCTAGCGATAATATGGTTGGTGGTAAAGTAGTGTTATCGTACCAAATGAATGAAAACAGTCTATTCTATGGTTCGGTAAATAGAGGTTATAAAGCCGGAGGAGTGAACATCGATGGTAGTCTACCAAACGATAGACGTGGCTTCTCCCCTGAGTATTTATGGAATTATGAATTAGGCTATAAAGTTAACTTATTAGATAATCAAGCCTATATTCGCAGTGCGATATTTTACATGGATAGGGAAGACATGCAGGTGAGCACCTCTTATTCAAAAGAGCGTGAAGATGGTAGTACAGAATTTGTTTCTTATTTAGGTAATGCCGCAAGCGGTAATAATTTAGGTCTTGAATTAGAAGCAGGGTGGCAGATTACTCCAACATTGGAAATTTACGCTGCGATAGGTTTATTAGCTACTGAATATAACGACTACATTGATGCTCAAGGCAATAATAAGTCTGGTGAAGAACAAGCGCATGCGCCTAGCTACCAGTTTAATCTCGGTTTTAATTATCAACTGTCTGATAACTTACGGGTGAATATTTCTGTCGACGGTAAAGACGAGTTTTTATTCTCTGATAGTCATCAAGAAAAATCTGCAGCAATCGAAGTGGTTAATATGTCAGTCATTTATGCACAAGACGATTGGCAAGTGAAGTTATGGGCCCGAAACATGTTTGATGAAAGCTATGCGACGCGTGGTTTTTATTTTGGTAATGACCCAAGAGATGAATATACCGACAAAGCCTATTACCAATTAGCTGAACCGGCGGTATTTGGCGCGACATTTGATTATAATTTTTAGACACTTATGGCTAGCTGTTAGTTTTTAAGTCGTAATGAACCGTGTAGCATATTCGAAAAAATGTTGAATGTGCTACACTTTTAATCAGTCAATAATAAAAAGTTACGTATGAAAATATCAATAGAAATTAGTTTATACCCGTTAGCGGAAGAAAAATTTAAAACTGAAATTTGGGCGTTTATAAAACGCTTACGTTTAGTGACAGGGTTAACTGTTGTCACCAATGGTATGAGCACGCAAGTATTTGGTGATTACGACTTAGCTACAAGCCATGTAATGGCTGAAATAAAGCACGTACATCAAACGCTTAATGCTGCGGTATTTGTTTGTAAGTTTATTGGCGGTGATCGCTCAGTAGTTGAAGCGGAAGAATAATGGCAACGCTAGCAATAAGTAATGAAGTGTTGTCATATTTCACTACCATGCCAACTTTAGAGCTAATCGCCGTTTTTGCCTCATTGCTTTATGTGGTATTAGCCGCTAAAGGTAATATACTTTGTTGGTTAGCCGCTATCGTCAGTACGGTACTCTATACCATTATATTTTATGATGTTTATCTTTGGATGGACAGCTTATTACAATTGTATTATTTGTTAATGGCGATATATGGCTGGCTTTGTTGGAGTAAAAGTAAAGTATTTGTTAGGTTAAGATCTAGCAATGCTAGTTACCGTCAGTGGCCGATAAAGCATCATATTATTATCATCATTGTTTTGGCGCTTTTATCGCTAGTGTTAGGTTGGTTAATGGCTGCGTTCACACCCACAGACTTCCCTTATTTAGACAGTGCAACGACGGTATTTGCCGTGTTTGCAACCTATTTAGTTACCCAAAAAGTACTAGAAAATTGGCTTTATTTTATTATTATCGATCTCGTGTCAATATATATTTATATCGAAAAGGGTTTGCTCCCAACCGCCATATTATTTGCTGCCTACGTTATATTAGCCGTGTATGGTTTTTGGCAGTGGCGTAAGCAATATAAATTACAATTTCGTCCACAACACTATGATATAAATATTAATAGTTCGGTTGCAGAATAAATAACAGGATAGCGAATGTTTAATGGAAAGCGTTTTGGATTTTGACGATTCGATAAGAGGTGATAAATTACAACAATTAGCGCTAACGCTATACCAATTACCTTGTTTTAATCAATACAAGGTAGATAAAATTAGTGTTATTGAAGCCGGCTTAAGCCAATCTTGTTTTTATGTTAAATATGATCATAAAGCCTATTTCGCGAAATATTTAAACGCTAACAGTATTGAGCCTTTAGCGAGTCAAATTGCTGCTAGAGAAGGGCTTTCCCCCAAGCATATTTATGTTGAACAGAACTGGTTAATCACTGAGTTTTTACCGGGTCAGGGGCTAGATAAAGGTCCGCAGTCGGATGACGATAAATTAACCACTACGCTGACGCTATTAGCACGTTGTCATCGCATTCCTCACAATAGCCTTAGTGGGCATAATAAAAGTCATTATCGAGACTTAGCAGCCACAAGCCTATCGATAGTAGCACTAAGCGCTGAGAGGGCACTAGGGCAGCTAGTTACGCCGGTAATAGCACCAACAGTTATACCAATGACTCTACCGACACTTAATATATCAGCCACTATTAGGCAATTATGCCAAGATATTGAACTTAGCGCTGCTCAAGCCAAGGTACTAAAGACGTTATTTCATTCTTTAGAGCAAAACCTAGCCAACGCACAGCAAGCAGTGCAGAACACTAAACAAGTACTTTGTCATGGTGATGCTAACTTTAGTAACGTGATGTCAGTCGAAAATATCGCCATGAAAGCTGACAAAAGCGACTATCAATTAATTGATTTTGAATGTGCCTGTATAGCACCTGTAGAGTATGATCTAGCGATGTTAATGGCAGTTAATAACTTCGATATTCGCAAAATGGCATTGATTTGTGCATGCTATCAACAAGTGTTTTACCGCTTAGGTAAACAAGCACATCAGCATGAAAAACCACATGGAATTGTCGACAATCTAATGACTAATAGCCATAAAGACAATGCTATATCATTACCTTTGGTTACGTGTTACTACGACTTATCTCTTTTAATCAATGGTTTATGGTACTTTTTGCAATTTCAACGTCGAAAGGTCGTGAAATACAAAACACTTGCATTAAAGCAAATGATGCTACTGGCATTAAGGCACCCCCAAACAAATAATGTCATAGATGAAATGAGATAAGGCGCTGAAATCTTAAGATTAGTGGTAGTGCGAGAACCGCAAGCTTAGCGCATAATTACCTTAACCTCACTAAATGGTATTTTGCGTGAATTGGAAAGAGTTTGTAGAAAATAGAAATCGCTTATTTTGGCTGGTGCATACGGCCGGCTGGTGTGGTTTCGCCTTAGTACATTATTTAGGCTCGCTGCTACATGATTTACGCGATATTTTTCTGGTGATTATTTTATTGAATGCCTATGCGGGTTGGTTATTTACTGCACCGCTCAGGTATATATATCGTCGTGTTTGGAATTTTACGCCGTTAAAAATTGCCTTTGTGGTGATACTAACCTCCTATTGCACCGGTGTATTGTGGCAAGTGGTAAAAAATATCAACTATTGGGAGATATATAAGCACGGCTATCGCCCTGACTTCTGGCTTTATTACACCAAAAATAGCTTATTATCTTTCTTTATTATTTTAAGTTGGAGTGGTTTATATTTTGGTACTAAATACTACCAAATGCTGCAAATAGAAAAACAAAATGTTTTACGTGCCAATACGGTTGCTCACCAAGCACAGTTAAAAATGTTGCGCTATCAGCTCAATCCTCACTTTTTGTTTAATACCTTAAACGCAATATCAACGTTAATTTTGGTAAAAGAAAACAAAACAGCCAATGGCATGGTGACCAAGCTAAGTGAATTTTTACGTTATTCACTAGATAAAGATCCTATGAAACGCGTGACACTCGACAGTGAATTACAGGCGTTAAGGCTGTATTTAGATATTGAAAAAGTGCGCTTTGAAGAGCGTTTAAAGGTCACCTTTGATGTGGCAAGCGACTGCAACTTGGCATTAGTACCTAGCATGATATTACAGCCCTTGGCTGAAAACGCTATTAAACATGCTATAGCAGTACAAGAGCAAGGCGGCGGTATTAACGTAGCGGTACATCGCTTTGGTAATGATTTACTGATTGAACTATCAGATGATGGCCCAGGCGCAGAAATTCAAAATGGTAACTTATTTCGCGAAAATGGTGTCGGTTTAGTCAATACCCGCGAACGATTACAAGCCTTGTATCAGCATGATTTTTCTTTAGTTGTTGCTAACAATATACCTACTGGTGTTAAAATCAGTATACGAATCCCTTATGAAGTTGGCGGTCAAATATGAGTAAGAAGCTCTCTACCATAATTGTTGATGATGAACCCCTAGCAAGAAAAGGCCTAGCGGTGCGTTTAGAAGATCATCAAGACATCGATATTATTGCCCAATGTAGCAATGGCCGAGAAGCATTAGAAGCGGTTAGAGCCTATCAACCTGACTTGATTTTTCTTGATATTCAAATGCCGGGATTGAATGGTTTTGAAGTGGTTGAAGCTATTATCGAGCAGGGGTTAGTATTACCTATGGTGGTATTCGTTACTGCTTTTGATCAATATGCCTTGCAGGCTTTTGAAGTACATGCGCAAGACTACTTGCTTAAACCCGCAGACGAACAACGCCTTGCACAAACCTTAGATAAAATTCGCCAAAATATCAGCAGTGAAGTTAATGCAATACATAAATTGAAGTTGGTGCGTTTAGTTAGTGATGTAACGGGTAATGATTGTGAAAAAATTCTAAAAGAATTAGAAAATAACGAACCAGTGAGTATTTCTAGTTATTCCGATGTCTTAGCGATTAAAGATGCCGGTGAAGTCAGTAGAGTACCGGTAAAAGATATTTTATGGATTGACGCGGCTGGTGACTATATGTGCGTTCATACCCATGAAAGCACCCATATTTTACGAAAAACCATGAAACAACTTGAAGAAGTGTTAGACCCTCGTCGTTTTTTGCGCAGTCACCGCTCGACCATAGTGAATAAAAGCTATATTGATAAATTTTGCAGCCAACTCAATGGTGAGTACTATTTAGTGATGACCAATGGCAAAGAATTAAAAGTCAGTCGCAGCTATAAAGAGAAAGTTAAAAAAGCGGTAGTGGCTTAGCCCTAAGATATTTCTATATCTGCACAATAGTGTGGCTGTCATGGCAAACATATATAAAATGCTCAAGGTTATCTATCGCTAAAACATATGACGACTATCAGTAGGTCAGCGTTAATGTTTTTCTTAAGCGGCTTTGCAGTATGGAGTTTTTCTAAATGAATAGTATTGATCTCTTTGTAAAAAATTGGGCCAGTAAACAATCGATGACCCCAATAACTAACACAGATATTGCCGAACTTGAAGCAAAGTTAGCCGCGACATTACCTGACTCCTATAAATACTTATTATCGAGTTATGGTTTGGTGCACTCACCGAATGTGTTGACTAAAATATGTGATTTAGGCGTCGATATTTCTGAAGTACAAGATTTTTTGAGCCTTGAAGATGTTGCCTCATTATCCAAGCTATATGAAATGAGTGGTATGCCAAAGGGCCATATCTTGTTCGCATCTGACTGCAAGGGCAATATGTTTTGTTTCAAACTTAGCGATTGTGACAGCAAGAATACAGATGCAGCTGTGTGGTTTTACGATCATGATTTACGCACAGTGAAAAAAATAGCAGATACTTTTAGTACCTGGCTGAGTAAATTCAACGAGCTTTAACTTACTCGCCATAACTTTCCTAGCAGATAAATAACGCTGTTTTAAGATGTCGTGATGTATAACTCGTGGCGTAATTATAAAGTATTGCTCAATGAATTTTTCCATCGTTTTTTATTATTATTGTCAAAATAAAATTTAGCTACAGTCTTTTAATATTGGGAAATAAGATGGATAAAACCGAAGAAAAAATCAGTACTAGTCGAAGACAGTTGTTGAAAAGAGCCACGGTAACGGCGGTCACCGTAGCGGCTTCAGGTGCAATGTTGTCCAGTGCACAAGCAAAAACACCAGATGCTTGTGGAATTTCGGGCATGGCAGAGCCTCGCCACCTATCAATACCAACACAAGCCCCTGCGACCGAGGGTGTATTGTCATTATCTGGCGGTGCAGGACTTTACTATTGGGATACCGGTGGCAATGGTCCTGTGGTTGTACTCTCACATCCGGGAAGAGGTAGCGCTTTAAGCTGGCCTTATCAGCAGCCGGTTTTTGCCGCTAAAGGCTTTCGAACCATAGCTTATTCCAGGCGCGGTCGCTATGGTTCTCCTGCCGGCTCTGAAAAAGATACCAGCAGCTATGCTGACGATCTCAATGCTTTAATGATGCATTTAAATGTTGATAAATTTCATATGCTTGGCCTGGCTGCTGGTGGGTTTGTCGTATCTGATTATGCCGTTTCTTACCCTGGGAAGCTGCTAAGTATGGTTATTGCCTGTAGTTTATTCGGCTTGTGGGATCAAAATATTGATCAGCGCTCAGACTTTATTCTGCCCAAAAGCTGGCGCGATTTGCCAGCAGAATTTAAAGAGCTCGGAGCTGCTTATCGTTGGGCGCATCCTGAGGGGGTAAGGGCATGGCTTGAGATGGAAAAAAACTCTCACGGAGACGGAATTCGTGTCCGTCAGAGCGGTAAAAGTAAGCTTGACTGGAATAAATTACGCGCGCTTAAAATCCCAACCTTTTTTATTGCAGGCGGAGCTGATTTAATTCAACCCCCTTCAATGATGAGGGCTGCCGCACGTGAAATACCCGGCAGTGAAACACTTGTAGTACCAGAAGCCGGCCACGCAGTACAATGGGAACAACCCGCACTATTTAACCGAGTGGTAATAGCGTTTTTCAAAAAACATAGCTAAGAATTTGTTGTTGGGGGGGATTTAAGCTCAAGATGACAAAAAATTATTTTGTTAATCAATCTTAAGCACTACAAGAACAAGTTTATTTAACATCTTCTTCTTGTAATATATGTGTGGTGACTTTTTTATCCTAAGGCCCTAGCTTAAATGTATTAGTATTGGCTAAAGCATAGTCGAATCAGGCGTTACCCTGCGTATATCGACTATGCTATTATTTTATTTCTAATGAAGCCAATGTTAGCTTAGTTGTATAATTAAACGTGTAGCCGCTTCACTTGAACTCGCCGGGTTTTGGCCACTAATAATGCCGCCATCTTCAACAACAAATGATGCCCAGTCGTCGCCTTTTTGGTAATTTGCGCCTTGTTTAATTAACTCGTCTTCAAGTAAAAAAGGCACAATGTTAGTCAATTGCACGGCCGCTTCTTCGCTGTTGGTAAAACCGGCTATTTTTTTGCCTTTAACGATGGCTGCGCCATTTTCATCTTTAACATTTAGTAGCACAGAAGTGGCGTGACAAACTACCGCTACGGGTTTGTTTTGGCTAATAAATGTTGAAATCAAAGCAATTGAATCTTGATTGTTGGTTAGATCCCACATTGGACCGTGACCGCCAGGGTAGAAAACGGCGGCATATTCATTGCCATCAATCAGGTCTAACTTGCGGGTGTTTGCTAATACGGTTTGGCTAGCGTTGTCTTGCTCAAAGCGGCGAGTAGCATCAGTTTGAAAGTCGGCTTCTGCGCTCTTTGGGTCTAACGGGGGTTGGCCACCTAATGGTGAAGCCAATGTTACACTAAAGCCAGCATCAATTAATTGATAATAAGGCGCGGCAAACTCTTCTAACCAGAAACCTGTTTTTTCACCGGTGTCACCTAATTTGTCATGTGAAGTTAATACCATTAATACGTTTGTTGGGTTTGTTGCCGTCATTTTAATTATCCTAGATTATTGAGTAAGCGCTTCTCTGAATGTAAAATTTTATTAACGCTATCATTTTGGCTGTGAATAAAGAGTATATGCTTAATGAATATTTATACAATGCAGATAAAATCGATAACTTTGTTTTAATTATTGATACAATAGAGCCTAATCTTATTTATTAAGGTCAATCAGTGGATATCTCTTTTGAGCAATTAAAAAGCATGGTGGTTTTCTCGCATGTAGTTGAGCAAGGTAGCTTTAGTGCGGCAGCAAAGCATATTGGGCTTTCCAGAGCCGTTGTGAGCTATCACATTAAGAAACTTGAGCGGCAACTTAATATTACGCTTTTGAATCGTTCAACGCGCTCTATTGCGCTAACACAAGCCGGTAGTGATTATTATCAGCATTGCCGTATTATTGCCCTGCAAGCCAGTGCCGCAAATCAACAAATTGAAAATGTTAAAAATGAACCCGAAGGGCTATTAAAGATTACTTGTCCGGTAAGCGTTGGTTTACATACTATAGTGCCGGCTTTGGATAAATTTCGTAAAATTTATCCAAAAATTGAACTCGATATTATGTTAACAGATGAAGTGGTTAATATAGTAAAAGAGGGCATAGATTTAGCTATTAGAGGAGCGCCATTAGCTGACTCAGGTTTACAAGCACGAAAGCTCGCAGTATTAGCCACTTGCATTTGTGGCTCACCGGAATATTTTGAACAATATGGTCGTCCGAGTAAACCAAGCGAATTGAGCGAACATAACTGGATTATTTATAAACTAACCAGTAATAAAATAAGCCTAGAAAAAGCAGGCAGATCATATTCTGTCGAGGTTAAAGGCACAATAGCCACCAATAATGCCACGGCAAGAACTGCTTTTGTTGAGGGCGGACATGGTTTGGGTCGTATTCCAATTTATGATGCTTGGCCAAAAATTAAAGCAGGACGGTTACAAACGGTATTAGATGATTACCAATCTAAAGCTATTGATGTTTATGGGGTATTTCCTCCAGGAGCGGCAACAGCAAAAAAATTACGGCTGTTAATTGATTTTCTTGAGCAATTTTTTGATCAGCAACAAGTGAGCATGGCCAGCACATACCGCTAGTAAGTGTGAATGCATTCAACAAAGGCGCTGTGCAGTTAAGGCCAAAATATTTTCTTGTGCTAGTACTAAGCTTTCACTCACGCCTTGTTGATGCATAATAGCTGTTTGTAAAGCCACGTGAGCAATAGTATTGTTTTGCTCTGCAACCATGATATTGGATTTACCATCGACAACTGCTTGAACTGCAGCAACGCCCATTTTAGTTGCTAAAATTCGGTCTTTCGCAACGGGTGAGCCCCCACGTTGTATATGACCAAGAATACAGGCAGTACAATCAATATTAGCCGTTGTTTGTAATTGTTGTGCTAACATCGTTGCGCCACCTCGCCACAAGTTTTCAGCAATCACAATAATGTAGCTCTCGTGTCGATTAGCTTGAGCGAGTTTTATTTCCTTTGCTAATGAGACTAATTTTTCTTGTTCATCAATGCTCTGGTGATTGTTGGTGAAATTTTCAAAGGAAATGATTTGTTCTACAGCACAAGCAATCCCGACATTAAAAGTAATGTGACCACTATGTCGACCCATTAATTCAACAATAAAAATTCGCTCGAATGCATCAGCCGTGTCACGTATTTTATCTATGGCTTCGATGGCGGTATTGATCGCGGTTGAAAAACCTATAGTAAAGTCTGTTCCGTCAATATCATTATCAATGGTGCCAGGAATACCAATAACTTGACCAGACCATTGTTGCTGTAAGGAAATTAAACCGCTAAATGAGCCATCACCACCAATAACAATTAAGGCGTCTATTTTCTCTTTCATTAAGGTACTTGTTGCTTGCTCTATACCTAATACTGTTTTCATCGCAGGGCAGCGGGCACTTTTTAAAATAGTACCGCCTTTATGAATGATGTGAGTAACATCTTTCACGTTAAGCGCTACAGATACATCATCAATTAAGCCATTAAAGCCGGCATAAAAACCAATCACCGAAATTTGGTAATGCTGGGCAGTAAGCACAATAGCTCTAATGGCGGCATTCATACCCGGTGCGTCACCACCACTGGTTAAAATAGCAATTCTCTTAATGGGCTTTATTGATTTTATGTTATGTGGCGGCATTTTTTTCCTTAGCTTACGATAAACACTGATAGATAATTCTAATTCGCAAAACTATTTTCTTCAAATTAAGCGCTATTTACCTAGCGAAGAAATAGTTTTGTATTAAAGCAAGCTTAGTTTACTCTAGGTTAACTCTTGATTATATAAGCTTAGCGCTCCTAACAGGATAGCCTTGAATGATAAAAAAAATATTGCTCAGCATATTACTCGCCATGTTAGTTTCTGGCTGTAGTTTTCGTTTTGTTTATAATAATTTAGATTGGTTAACTCATTGGTATCTCGATGACTACGTCACGTTAAATAAGCAGCAACAGCAGACCTTTGATGATGAATTTGAACAACTGCATTTATGGCATCGTGAAACACAGCTACCGGTTTATGCCCAGCAACTTAAAGCACTTCAAGTTAATATTAACAGCCAAATGAATGATCAACAGGTCATCGAAACCTTAAGGCAATTTGTTCAGCATTGGCAAAATTTCTTAATGGCCGCTGAGCCTAAATTACAGCCCTTAGCCTATAGTTTAACTCCTGAGCAAAAACAACAATTATTGCAAGCAATAAACGAGGGCAATCAAGAAAAGCTTGATGATAATGAAGAACTCACTGAGCAGGAGTGGTTTGAAGAACGCGCTGACGAGCAAAAGGCACAACTTAAAGAATGGTTTGGTAAGTTAACCAAAGCGCAAAAGCAACAGGTAACATTGATGAGTAAAAATTTTCAACGCTCATTTGAACCAAGGATGAATTACCGCCAACGTTGGAGCGATCAGTTTGCAATGTTGTTAAATGGCAACTTACCTGAGCACCAGTTTAAGTTTGAATTTTATCGACTGTTTGTCAATGGTCGTAGTTTGCGCGATGAAACATTTAATGCCATCACCGACAATAACAGTGACGTGTTTGCTGAAATTTTTGTTTATATGGTAACAACCGCAAATGATAAGCAGCGTAAACGCATTAATAAAAAGCTGAACAAAGTTATTGGTGATTTAGAGTATTTAATTAATGATGACTAACTTATTCGCTGAGTAAATTTATACGGTTAGAATCTAATTAAAAAAACAAATAAAAAGCTAGCTTTCGCTAGCTTTTTATTTAGCTATCGTTCGATATTACCCGTATTTAAGCAAAGTGATTTTTAGTCAAGGTTAATACTTTTAAAGTATTAGTAGCACCAACGGTTTCCATTAAATCGCCGTGGGTTAGTATCACTTTATCGCCGACCGCTAATTCGGAGCCTTTAACAACCGTCGATAAAACATCTAGAGCCATTTTCTCTGCGTTATTACAATCGGTAGAGTCAAATGCAACTGGATAAACACCACGATATATTGCGGTTTTAGTTAAGGTTTTACTATGACGTGATAGCGAGTAAATCGGTAAGCCTGAAGAAATTCTCGACATTATTTTCGTGGTATGGCCGGATTCAGTTAGGGCAATGATGGCTTTAACACCATCTAAATGGTTTGCCGCGTACATGGCTGACATCGCGATAGTTTCTGACACTTCAGAGAAGGTCATTTCCACACGATGCTTTGATGTGGTCACTGAGCTTTCTTTCTCGGCGCCGATACAGACACTAGCCATTGCTTTTACTGTTTCAACGGGATATTTACCTGCAGCGGTTTCAGCTGATAGCATAACGGCATCTGTGCCATCAAGTACGGCATTAGCTACATCCATTACTTCAGCGCGTGTAGGCATAGGGTTTTCAATCATGGTTTCCATCATTTGTGTTGCGGTAATAACCACACGGTTTAATTGACGGCTACGAGCAATAATATGCTTTTGTTTACCGACTAACGCCGCATCGCCAATTTCAACTCCTAAGTCACCACGAGCAACCATAACGACATCAGAGGCTAAAATAATACCATCGAGTACTTCGTTATCGTTTACCGCTTCAGCACGTTCAATTTTTGAGACTAAACGAGCGTCACATCCTGCTTCTTGGGCTAATAAACGTGCTTCTCGCATATCGGCAGCATCGCGTGGAAATGAGACGGCAAGAAAATCGACATTAATTTTTGCTGCTAATTTAATATCTTCTTTATCTTTATCGGTAAGTGCGGGAGCGGTAAGGCCACCCCCTTGACGGTTAATACCTTTATTGTTTGATAAAGGACCGCCAACAGTGACTTCAGTAAAAACTGAAGAACCTTTGGTTTCAAGTACGCGTAATTGAACGCGACCATCGTCAAGTAATAAAATATCGCCTGCGATAACGTCTTGTGGCAGTTTTTTGTAATCTATACCGACTTTTTCTTGGCAACCTTCACCTTTAGCTAAGCTGGCGTCTAATTCAAACTTATCACCGATAGCCAATTTAATAGGGCCATTTTTAAACGTTGAGACACGGATTTTTGGCCCTTGTAAGTCACCTAATATACCGACATAAATACCAAGCTCTTTGGCTAATTCACGGACAGTATTTGCGCGGTCGATATGATCTTGTGGGATGCCGTGAGAAAAATTCAACCTAACAACATTTACCCCTGCGGCTAGTACTTGTTTTAATACTGATCTTTCGTCAGTTGCCGGACCTAAGGTGGCGACAATTTTAGTTCTTCTAGGCATGGTAATCCTTAAATTTGTTCAATATTCTATGTGTTTAACCACCACTGGCAATTGTGCCAATAGCAAATAATAATTAATCTTTACGTTCAAAACGTGAGCTGCGCAAACTATCTTTAACTTTTTTTAAATTATCTCTAAATTTTGTGCCTCGACGTAAGGTAAATCCTGTCGCTAAACAGTCAATCAAGGTCAATTGGGCAATACGTGACGCCATTGGCATATATAAGTCAGTATCTTCAGCAACATCAATTGACAGCACAATGTTACATTCTTTTGCCAACGGCGAGCCTGCCGTCGTGATACCGATAACCGTAGCATCATTTTCACGTGCTAAACTCGCGACATCAACCAAAGATTTAGTTCTGCCGGTATGTGAGATAACCACCACAACATCACCTTGTCGACTGTTTATAGCACTCATACGTTGCATTAATATGTCATCAAAATAAACCACAGGTACATTAAAGCGAAAAAACTTATTTTGTGCGTCATGGGCGACAACCGCAGAAGCGCCTAAACCAAAAAAAGAAATTTTATTTGCTTGGGTGAGTAGGTCAACAGAGCGATTAATGGTAGCTGAGTCTAAACTTTTACGCGCCAGTTCAAGATTTGCCATGGTTGATTCAAAAATTTTTGAGGTATATTCTTCAGCCGAATCATTTTCATCTACATGGCGATTAACATAAGGTGTACCATTTGCTAAGCTTTGTGCTAAATGCAGTTTAAAATCAGGGTAACCTTTAGTATCGAGTCGTCGACAAAAGCGATTTACCGTCGGCTCACTTATATTGGCTTGTTTTGCCAAGGCAGCAATACTGGCATGAATAACAGTGCTCGGTGATAATAATATAACTTCTGCGACCTTACGTTCAGATTTGCTAAAAGTATCTAATTCGTTGGCGATCTTTTCTAATATATTCATTACGTATAAGCCCTAGCGTGTTACTTAACTATTTATATTACCGGTAACTGTAATTTATTTTCTGTCTTAACAACAGAAATTATGAAAATTTATTTCACATTTTAGGCTAATATAAAGCAAAAGCGCTAAATGTTGCAAACCTTTAATCTTTTTTTACCATAAAGTTGCCTTGTAGTCGCTATTTTTAAATGAAATACAAATAATGTAGTAATATTACAAAAAGTGCTTTACTGATGACGCTATAGCGGATAAGTTAGCTATAAATGTAGTTTAGTTACAATAAATCAATTGAGAACACATGCTATGAAAAACATAGATTGCCCTTTAGCAAGTGAATTTGTTATTTTTGGCGCATTGGGCGATTTATCTCGTCGCAAACTTTTACCATCTTTATATCAATTAGAACTTGCCGGCTTATTAAGTGACGATACTCGCATTATTGCCGTGGCTCGTAATGATCTTACGCTTGAGCAATTTACTCAACAAATAGATGAAAGCTTAAATGAATTTATCCCCGAAGCTTTAGATAGCGAAATTGTGACTAATTTTTTAGCTAAACTGGTTTATCAACAACTTGATTTTAAAGATCTTAAATCTTATAGCATGCTAGCTAAAACCTTGTCGACAGGGCAAGGAACGCGGGTTTATTATTACTCCACACCACCGGCAATTTATGGTGATATTAGTGAAGGCTTAAAATCGGCTAAGTTAATCAATGATGTCGATAGGGTAGTGATGGAGAAACCTATTGGTCACTCCCTAGAGTCATCACAAGTGATTAATGATCAGGTATCTCGTTACTTTCAAGAAAAACAAATCTATCGTATCGATCATTATTTAGGTAAAGAAACGGTATTGAACCTACTGGTACTGCGTTTTGCAAATACGCTTTTTACCAATAATTGGGATCGAAACTGTATTGATCATGTGCAAATTACTGTCGCAGAAAGCGTTGGTATTGAAGGGCGATGGGGCTTTTATGATGAAGCAGGGCAAATGCGAGACATGGTACAAAACCATTTATTGCAAGTGCTTTCGTTATTAGCCATGGAACCCCCAGCAGATTTAAGTGCCGACAGTGTCCGAGATGAAAAATTAAAGGTTATTAAAGCGCTTAAGCCTATTACACGCCAAAATGTTAAAGATAAAACGGTTCGAGGACAATATGCCGATGGTTATTTAAATGGTGTCGCTGTACCCGGATATCTGAACGAAGAAGACGCCAATGCCAATAGTTCAACGGAAACCTTTGTTGCTATTAAAGCAGAAATAGACAATTGGCGTTGGGCGGGTGTGCCATTTTACTTACGTACCGGCAAGCGTATGCCGCAAAAACACAGTGAGATAGTGGTTCATTTCAAGCAGCAAGCCCACAATATTTTTAGTGAAAGCTATGCTGATTTACCCTCGAATAAGCTAACCATTCGTTTGCAACCCGATGAAGGTGTTGAGCTGGAAATGATGAACAAAATTCCAGGTATCGCATCTCAAATGCAAATACATGAAAACAAACTGGATTTAAGTTTCTCTCAAGCTTACGACAATCAACGTGTTGTTGATGCCTATGAACGCTTAATTCTTGAAGTTATTAAAGGCGACCAATCGTTATTTGTTCGCCGTGATGAAGTTGAAGCAGCATGGCAATGGGCTGATAGCATTATAGCAGCATGGCAATCTACTCATGAAGCGCCAAAACCCTATGCTGCTGGGTCATGGGGGCCTGTTTCATCAATTTCTTTAATCGCACGCGATGATCGCCAATGGGTAGAATAATGTATCAAATTAATGAATTCGAACAACGTAAATTATTAGATGAAGCACTTGCTGATGAAGTTGCTGCGTTATTGACGTCGGCAGTAAAAAGCAAAGGTAAAGCGAGTATTGCGGTGTCGGGTGGTTCAACACCCAAAGGTTTTTTTCAGGCCTTGTCAAAGAAAAAGCTCCCGTGGTCTGCCATCACAATAACCTTAGCAGATGAACGCTGGGTTGCTATCGACTCAAGTGATAGTAACACCAAGCTAGTACACGAAAACCTATTACAAAATGAAGCAGTAAAAGCGAAGTTCTTTCATTTAAAGCAGGGCGAAATACTAAGTAAAGAAACCTTAGCTGACTTAAACCTAGCGGCAAGTCAGCAGTTATTGCCATTAGATGTGCTTATTTTAGGTATGGGTGAAGATGGCCATACCGCCTCATTATTCCCTTGTAGTGATGAAATAACTCAGTGTTTGGCACTTGATAGTCAAGCGTTGTTGAAAGTCATACCAAAAACGGCGCCACATCCGCGCATCAGTTTTAGTTTTGCGGCACTTGCGCAAAGTAAGCATACTTTTTTACATATTAGCGGTACCAGTAAAAAGCAGGTGTTGGCTAAAGCTATCGCAGGGCAAGAATCTAGAGAAATGCCAATTCGGGCATTTTTACAAGCGCCAGACGTTAATACACAAGTTTATTGGGCTGAATAATTATGAACAAGCATGTTATGAATAAAAATATTTTACAGATCACACAACGTATTATTGAGCGAAGTAAAGCAAGCCGTAGTACTTACCTTGATAAAATAGCCGCTGAAAAATCAACCACTGTACATCGTGCGAGTTTGTCTTGTGGCAACTTAGCACACGGTTTTGCTGCCTGTGGTAAAGATGATAAAGCGACATTACGTGGTGTTAATCATTCAGATGTGGCAATTATATCTGCCTATAATGACATGCTTTCAGCACATCAACCTTATCAAAGCTATCCAGACATTATTAAAGCAGCAGTGAAAGAAACTGGCGGCGTAGCACAATTTGCCGGTGGCGTACCCGCTATGTGTGATGGTGTTACCCAAGGTCAACCGGGCATGGATTTAAGCCTAATGAGCCGTGACGTTATTGCCATGTCAACGGCTGTTGCACTGTCACATAATATGTTTGATGGTGCATTAATGTTAGGCATTTGCGATAAAATAGTGCCTGGATTACTGATCGCCAGTATGACTTTTGGTCATTTACCTACAGTATTTGTGCCTGCCGGCCCTATGCCTTCAGGCCTGCCTAATAAAGAAAAAGCACGTGTACGTCAGCAATTTGCACAAGGTGAAGTTGGCGAAGAAGAGTTATTAGAAGCAGAATCTGCCTCTTACCACAGTGCCGGTACTTGTACTTTCTTTGGTACGGCTAACTCTAACCAATTAGTGGTTGAAGTGATGGGATTACATTTACCTGGCGCATCTTTTATTGCGCCAAACACGCTGTTACGCGAAGAACTTACTAAAGCAGCGGCACGACAAGTGACTCGTTTAACGCAGCAATCGGGTAATTATATGCCGGTTGGAAAAATGGTCGATGAGCGCTCTATTGTCAATGCCATTGTCGCTTTACTAGCAACCGGTGGATCAACGAATTTAACCATGCATATCATCGCTTTTGCTAAAGCGGCCGGTATCATTATTAACTTCCAAGATTTTAATGATTTATCTGACGCAGTGCCGCTATTAACGCGTATTTATCCGAATGGCCATGCTGATATTAATCAATTTCAAGAAGCGGGTGGCATGGCATTGTTATTCAAAGAGTTGATTGATGCCGGTCTGGTTCATGAAGATGTTGAAACCATTTGTGGTCGCGGCTTAACGCGTTATACCCAAAAACCGGTTTTGGAAAATGGTAAATTGATCTGGATCGATGGCGCAACAAGTTCAGGTGATCCTGAAATAATAGCCACCGCAGCAAAACCTTTCAGCAGCCACGGTGGCTTACAAGTCATGAAAGGTAACTTAGGGATTTCGGTGTTGAAAACCTCATCACTGCGCGAAGGTAGTTTTGTCATTAAAGCCCCCGCGGTGGTTTTTGAAGATCAACATGAACTTGATATTGCCTTTAATGCCGGTGAGTTAGAAAAAGATTTTATTGCCGTGGTGCGTTTTCAAGGGCCAAAAGCGCGCGGTATGCCAGAGTTGCATAAACTGACACCACCACTTGGGGTGTTACAAGATAAAGGCTTTAAAGTCGCCTTAGTCACCGACGGTCGTATGTCGGGTGCATCAGGTAAAGTCCCCGCGGCTATTCATTTATGTCCAGAGGCGTTAGATGGCGGTTTAATTTCAAAAATTCAGACCGGAGATATGATTTTACTTGACGGCGAAAGTGGCGAATTAACTTTATTAGTCGATGAAAGTGAGTTAGCAACACGTGAAAACTCCCAGTTTAAGGTTAATGGTCATCATCAGGGGATGGGCCGTGAATTGTTCGGTTTTATGCGTCGAAATTTAAGCTCAGCTGAAACCGGTGCATGTTCATTATTCGATGACAATGTTGTCGGCGGGGTTTAACTATGGCCAACAGTGAAATAAATATTATTGCCGATATTGGCGGCACCAATATGCGCGTTGCACAAATCGACGCGCAAGGCAGAATCGCTGATATCACCATTTATGCTTGTGCTGACTATGCAGGTTTAGCTGAAGTATTAGCAGACTTTATTAACCGTCAGCAGTTACAGGATAAGTGCATTAATGCCTGCTTAGCCATCGCTTGCCCAGTAGGTAAAGACCTGATTGTTATGACGAACTTGCCTTGGCAATTTTCTCAAAAACAATTAAAAGCGCAGTTAGCGCTTAACGAGCTAGTGCTGATTAACGACTTTACCGCGATAGCCCATGCGATACCGCAATTAGGAGCTAAACAAAAAGTACAAATTGGCGTAGGCGAAGTTGTTGCCAACAAACCTATTTCTATTTGTGGTCCAGGTACCGGTTTAGGGGTTGCTAACTTAATAGCTATAGATGCCACTTGGCATAGCTTAAGCGGTGAGGGTGGCCATGTAGATTTTGCGCCGGTTGATCAACAAGAAATCGCTATCTTAAATTTCCTGAAAAATAAGCATGATCGGGTATCTTATGAGCAATTATTGTCAGGCATGGGAATTGAACAGATCTACCAAGCGTTGAGTTTTGAAAAAAATGGTCTCGCTATTTCCTTATCAGCAAAAGAAATTACCGCAAAGGCGTTGTCAGGTAGTTGTTCATTAGCCGTAGAAACCTTAGCGCAATTTTGTCGAATACTAGGTAGCTTTGCCGGTAACCTTGCTTTAACCCTTGGCAGTTATGGCGGTGTTTACATTGCTGGTGGTATTGTTCCTCGCTTTATCGAATACTTTAATGACAGCGAATTTAGAAAGCGCTTTGAACAAAAAGGGCGTTTATCAAGCTTTAATCAACCTATCCCGACCTTTGTGGTTACTGAAGAGCAACCGGGTTTGCTCGGCGCCTCGGCGTATCTAAAACAATTTATCTCAGAAAAAAACAAAGTAACTCGTACCAATACCCAACCTAACACTATGAAGAATTAAGAGGAATTATGACATTATCAAGTAATTGGCAAATGCAGCCAAAGGATCTATTTGCGATGGGCCCGATAGTTCCCGTGTTGGTGATTAAAAGTGTTGAAGACGCGTTACCTATCGCAGAAGCATTACTAGCAGCTGATATAAAAGTACTAGAAGTGACGCTACGCACACCAGCAGCGTTAGAAGTGATCAGTACTATCGCTAAACATTTACCCGAGGCTATTATAGGTGCGGGGACGGTAACCAACCGTGACTTGTTACAAAAAGCTTACGATGCTGGGGCAAAGTTTGCTATCAGCCCAGGTTTAACCAAAGATTTATTACAAGCAGGTAAAGCCGGCAATATAGCCTTGATCCCCGGTATTTCTTCAATTTCAGAATTAATGGATGGCATTGATTTAGGTTATGACCATCTAAAGTTTTTTCCTGCAGAAGCTTCTGGTGGTGTCAAAGCCCTACAGTCAATTGCTGGTCCATTTCCTGATATTAAATTTTGTCCTACTGGCGGCATTAACTTAAATAATGTTAGAGATTATTTAGCCTTGGCGAATGTTTCGTGTTGTGGTGGCTCTTGGTTAGTGTCTGATGAAATTATTAAACAAGGTAATTGGCACGAAATTACCCGCTTAGCAAAACAAGCACTAGCGCATGTAAAGTAAAGTGATCAGCTACCAGTAGCTATCTCAAAAATTTATCAGTAAAAAACTAGACAGATGTCTGGTTTTTTTTGCTTTATTTCATTTTAAAGCCGTTAATTGTGTTATTTAAGGCTCACTTCTGCGTACAAAAAGTTGTTTAGTCGACAGTCAAGTAAATAGTACTTACAAGCGGAGTGCATAATTACGGATATAACATGCAAAAAAGCCAGAATAAATTCTGGCTTTTTTATTTGAAATTCGCTTGCAGGAGCAAGTTTATTGACTGGAAATATAACTCGCTAAGTCTAAAATTTTGTTTGAGTAGCCTATTTCATTATCATACCAAGAAATCACTTTAACGAAAGTATCAGTTAACGCTATACCTGCGGTAGCATCAAATACAGAGGTACATCTTTCGCCGATAAAATCGTTAGAAACTACCGCATCTTCGGTGTAGCCCAAAATACCTTTTAACTCGCCTTGTGATGCTGCTTTCATGGCGGAACAAATATCTTGATAGCTTGCTGGGTTTGCTAAATTTACCGTTAAATCGACGACAGAGACATTGGGTGTTGGTACTCGAAATGCCATACCGGTTAATTTGCCGTTTAACGCGGGAATCACTTTGCCAACAGCCTTAGCAGCACCGGTTGATGATGGAATAATGTTTTGTCCTGCACCACGGCCACCGCGCCAATCTTTTGCTGAAGGACTATCTACGGTTTTTTGTGTTGCTGTCGTGGCATGCACTGTGGTCATCAAACCATCTTTGATACCCCAATTATCATTGAGCACTTTAGCGATAGGGGCTAAACAGTTTGTCGTACAAGAGGCATTTGAAACAATATCTTGTCCGGCGTATTCATAATGATTCACGCCCATAACAAACATTGGTGTGTTGTCCTTTGATGGCGCAGAGAGTATAACCTTTTTAGCGCCAGCAGTTATGTGTTTACGAGCTGATTCATCGGTTAAGAATAAGCCTGTTGATTCTACTACTACATCAACTTCTGCTTCATGCCACTTAAGATCTAGCGGATTGCGCTCTGCAGTAACCCGTACGTTTTTACCGTTAACCACTAAGTGACCATCTACAACGTCAACAGTACCGTTGAAGCGGCCGTGAGTAGAGTCATATTTAAGCATATAGGCGATATAATCAACGTCAATTAAATCGTTAATAGCGACTACTTCAACATCTGTTCTAGCAAATGCTTCTCTAAACACGAATCGACCGATTCTACCAAAACCGTTGATGCCTACTCTAATTGTCATAACCAAACCTCATAATAACTAATGTAGTAAAATTACATCATTTGTAGATAATTACAAGCAATAAATCGCCTTAAAGTGGTGGTTGTTGATTTAATGCTTGTTTTATTACGTATTGTTACTAAAATAACGACTATTGGATTTAGCTTTATTAACAAATTTATTGTAGGGCTGTTTAATTACCTAAGTATTTGCGCCAGTAGGCAGCGAATACTTTATATTACCTCTGATTTTTATGGACTATTTATGATACAAAACAACAGCATGTGCGATATCGGTTTTATTGGCCTGGGTGTTATGGGCAAAAACTTAGTGCTGAATTTGGCCGATAATGGTTTTAGTATCGCCGCTTTTGATCTTGATATCAGTAAAGTTGAAGATGCTATTGCGCAAGACAAGGCTGAAAGTGGCTTGTCAACAGCACGCGTTACTGGCTGTTCTTCATATACTGAATTACTTTCTTGTTTAAAACCGCCGCATCTCATTGTACTATCAGTGCCTGCTGGTGCAGCTGTAGATCAAGTTTGTGAAAATTTGATCGGTGCCGGTATTCAACCAGACGACATAGTGATCGATACGGGTAATAGTCTTTGGGTTGATACGGTTGCACGTGAAAAAAAATACAAAAGTAACTTTATTTTGTTTTCTTCTGCTGTTTCTGGTGGTGAAGTTGGCGCACGTTTTGGTCCGGCATTAATGCCAAGTGGCTCGCCATACGCATGGACGAGAATAAAACCTATTTGGCAAGCTATTGCGGCCAAAGTAGATGCAAAAACAGGCAAGCCAATTGAGCGAACTAAGCCTGGTGAAATTGTCAGCGAAGGTGAACCATGTGCTGCGTATATTGGTCCTGCAGGCGCAGGGCACTATGTGAAGATGGTACATAACGGTATTGAGTATGCTGATATGCAAATCATCTGTGAAGCCTATCAAATGCTAAGAGATGGCTTGGGGTTAAGCAGTGATGAAATTGCTGATATTTTTGAAACTTGGAATAATGGCCCATTAGAAAGTTATTTAATGGAGATCTCAGTGGAGGTTTTACGCCATCGTATTGGCGAAGAGCAAATGCCTTTGGTTGACCTTATTTTAGATAAAGCGGGCCAAAAAGGTACAGGGCTTTGGACTGCGGTAAGTAGTTTAGAATTAGGCACACCAGCGCCAACGATTGCTCAAGCTGTTTATGCTCGCTCTATTTCGTCATTTAAAGACTTACGTGTTAAAGCGTCAGGTATATTGTCAGGTCCACAAATTCCCACGCTCGATTGCAATGAAAAAAACGCATTTATTGTACAGTTACATGATGCCATTTATAGTGCAAAAATGTGTGCTTATGCGCAAGGATTTCAATTAATGAAGCTTGCTGAGAAGGAGCACCACTGGCAACTTAACTTTGCTAGTATTGCGAAAATTTGGCGTGCGGGTTGTATCATCCGTGCGGTATTTTTACAGTCAATCACCGAAGCATTTGAGCGTAATCCTGATTTAGACAACTTACTATTGGACGATTTTTTTGCTGAGCAATTAAGTAAACATCAATTGAACTGGCGTAAATCAGTGGCTAATTCAGCATTAATGGGCATTCCAACGGGGGCAATTTCATCTGCATTATCATATTATGATTCGATACGGTGTGCGGTCTTACCGGCAAATTTATTACAAGCACAACGCGACTTCTTTGGTGCTCATACCTTTGAACGTATTGATAAAGCAGCGGGTAAAAAATATCACGTTAATTGGTCAAGTGAAGCGCGTGATATACAAGATCTTGGCTAAATAATGCCAATAAAACGCTAACTAAGCAATTGTAAGCTTTGCTAGCGTTTTATTGTAAATACTTAATGTTAGCAATTGCCAACTTAAGTCTGTGGTGATTTAAATTTACCCGTAATAATTTTGTTTAATGTTGTGTTTGCCACTTTATCTAAAAACTTTCCATTTAAATCATTTGCTTTAAGATAGTTATTCAAGCTTTTATCAGTGATGTTTTTATCCTCTGGACTATATAAATGTAATATCTTTGACCAAATATAAGCTTGTCTATGCTCTTTTTTATCAGCAAAAATACTAGCAATTGATTTAAATATTTCAGTATCAAGTTCGGCATCATGCTCGTAGAGCTCGAGCGCATGATATAACAACTTTAAGGTTTTATTAGGATCACGTTTCGCATAAAAACTGGCTAATTTTACTTGCCTGTTAGGTCTTTCCAGTAATTCGCTACCTTCTAAGGCGACAAATTTATTCAGTGCATGCTCGTTTAAATAGCGTGACCAGTGAAAAAATAGTAGATCAGGGTGCTCAGAATCTCGAGTAGCAATAGCGATTGCTTTAATTTTAGCCTGTGCTTTAATCACATTATCAATACGGATGGTTTTCTTAACTTTTAGTTTGATATGCTCAATTTTAGAAGCATGCTCCATGCATTTTTCATAGCTTTCGTAAGCCATCAATTGCTGAAATTTATTGCTGTCATTCGCTTCAAGTTTGTGTGCTAAATTAGCAAAGCCAACCGCTATACGATCTCGTTTACACCAACTGTCTTCTTGGAATTCCTGGCAAATTTCCGGATGTTGTTCGCATAATTCAGCAAAATTAGGTCCGTTTTCACATGCCATTAGTGTACAAAAAGGCAAAATACTCGCTATTTTATAAAATTTCATCGTTTTCTCTATTATACCCCTGAAAAACTTTTGTAACTGGTGGCGAAATAATTCATGTTGGATTACAATACGCGCCGTATTTATTTATTAGTAATTATGCTTTATTAATAATAACCCATCGTTCAATTGACTGAAATAAAAGGTTTACGCAATGACTTCTCATCTTGAGGAACAATATCAAACTAGTTGGCAGGAACGTCAAACATTCGCTGAAAACATGCAGCCGATCATCGGACAATTATTTAGAAATAACGGTATCGAAATTTCTATTTATGGTCGCCCACTAGTAAACGCTTCTGCTATAGACATTATTAAAGCACATAAGTCAGTAGCTTTACACGAAGAAAATAAGTTGCGTTTACGCGAAAGCTTTCCGTTCGTACAAGCGTTAGCCAACATGTCATTAGCACCTGCGCGTATTGATGTAGGTAAATTAGCTTACCGTTATTTATTTAAAGGTGAAGCAAATGGTCTGTCAATTGAACAGTTTTTAGAGAAAGAATTAGCCACTATTGCTAAAAATAGCGACGTACAAGAATCTAAAGATGTTGTACTTTACGGTTTTGGTCGTATTGGTCGTTTATTAGCGCGTTTGTTAATTGAGCGTGCTGGACCTAATGCTAAATTAAAGCTTCGTGCCATTGTGATTCGCCCAGGTAAAGAAGATGATTTAGAAAAACGCGCTAGTTTACTGCGTCGTGATTCGGTTCATGGTGCCTTTAACGGTAGTATTACCATTGATAAAGAAAATAATGTTATTAAAGCGAACGGTGCTTTTATTAAAATTATTTATGCTAAATCGCCTTCAGAAATTGATTATACGGCTTACGGTATTAATAACGCCTTAGTGGTTGACAATACTGGTATATGGAGTGATGAAGAAGGTTTGGGTCAGCATCTACAATCAAAAGGTGTTGCTAAAGTTTTACTTACTGCACCGGCTAAAGGCGATATTAAAAATATCGTTTACGGCGTAAATGAAGATATGATTTTAAAAGACGACAAAATTATTTCTGCAGCAAGTTGTACAACCAACGCCATCACACCGGTACTGAAAGCATTGAATGATGAGTTTGGTATTCGTAACGGTCATGTTGAAACTGTACATTCATATACCAATGATCAAAATTTAATTGATAACTATCATCCTGCACCACGTCGTGGTCGTAGTGCACCATTGAATATGGTTATCAGCACCACTGGTGCTGCTAAAGCGGTAGCAAAAGCATTACCAGAATTGAAAGGTTTACTAACAGGTAACGCGATTCGCGTGCCGACACCAAACGTTTCAATGGCTATTATGAACTTGAATTTGAAAAAAGAGACTAACAAAGAAGCATTGAATGATTACTTACGTAACATATCTTTGAACTCTAAATTACAAAACCAAGTTGATTACACAGCATCAACTGAAATAGTATCAACCGATTTAGTGGGCTCACGTTACGCAGGTGTCGTTGATTCACAAGCTACGATTGTTGACGGCGACCGTGCGGTACTTTACGTATGGTATGACAACGAGTTTGGTTATAGTTGTCAGGTTGTTCGTGTGATGCTAGCAATGGCCGATATTCATGTACCAACTTTACCACTGGTATAGTTAGCCGACTAATATAGCTCAGCTTTGTTAGCCGTTAATTATGGAAAAGCGTTTATCTTATAGGTAAACGCTTTTTTTATGTTTATATTTACGTTAAGCCCTAGGATGTTCGATTATTTATTTCAATTGAATTTACCCCTTAAGTTAAAATGACTTTGGTCGATAACGTGGTAGGCGTATTATTTTCAGATGTTTTTTGTACAAAATAACTCACAGTTATTGATAAACTATTTATAACCAATTTGGGGTAAGTGAAAGATGTCCTTAGAAATTAATAGTAACTCAGCTACAGTATCAACAAATTCAGGAACGATTTTAGCGGTTAAAAGTGCAAATTTAGCCAAGTCACAAACTGAGTTAGAAGGGCAGATGGCATTAGATTTAATAGCCTCAGCGGCTGTTGGTAGTCTAAGCTTACCGGCAGTTGGTAATAGTGGTCAAAATATTAATATTAAAGTCTAGCGCGATAGATTAATAAAATTAAATACATCGCGCCGGTTTAGGTAGTCCAGCATACCTAGTTGCTTGCTTAGCGGGCCCTTCTTTAAAAAGTCGGTATAGATAACGGCTACTGGCTTTTTCCTCACCAAACTCAGCTTTCATCGCTTTAGTTAACGCGCGGATCGCCGGTGAGGTGTTGTAAGTTAAATAGAATGTTCGTACAAAGTGAATAACTTCCCAATGCGCTTCTAATAGCGCTACATCATCAGCTTTTGCCAATAAAACAGCTACGTCTTCATTCCATTGCGTAAAATCGAGTAAGTAGCCTTGCTTATCAGTAGCTAAGCTTTTGTTGTTATATAATATTGTCATGACCAGGTAATTGAGTTGTCGTGTTGAAAAACTAGCGCTAATACCTCAGTTAATGTGATGGCATTAAAAGCATCATTAGTATTTTTTTTCGCGCGAGCAGAGGCATGCAAACTAATAAAATATACTGTTATTGTACTTTGCTTTGCATGTGCTTCAAGCAATAAAGCATGGTTCAAATTATAGCAACCGTCATCCATTAATAATATGCTGTCATCTGACAAACACATGCTAAGACATTGTTCTAACACCTTGCTGGTAAAAGCTGAAGTTCTAATAATATGTAGCATTGCCATGTTAAAACCTGTAAATCACGTTGTGCTGATGTAAGCGTAGGCTAAATTCTTCATTCGATAATACTTGTACATTGTCGAGATGAAAATTCGCCGTTAAGCCGCGTTCGGTCAATGACTGTTGGCAAACATAAATACTTTCAATGTCATAAAAGCTGAACGCTGAAAAGGTTTTTAAATAATCTTTAAGCTCTATCGCTGCAGCATTTTGCTCGCCGATCACCTGAAATACACCATCAGCAATAAAAAATAATGACGGTGCTTGTTCATAAGAGCCAAATATAAGCGCAGCGTCTAAGGCTTCTTTTCCTGCCGCATTTGCAAAGGGTGCTTGGGTATTGATAATAGCGAGCGTTTTATTCTCGGGTATTGCTTTTGACATTATAATTGCACCACACGTTTGGCTTTACTCGTTAACTCGACTAATTCACCTAAACCTGAAACTGTAAAAGCTTGGTCGATATTTGACAGCTCTTTGTTAGTTAATTCATCACTTAAACCGCGTTTTTCTGCTGCTGTTATACATAAATATAAAGGTACATTGTATTGACTATTAAGCTGCTGCCATTGCGTTAACGTTTGAAATTCATCGCTGGGAATTGATAAGTTTTTAGCTGCATTTAACACGCCGTCTTGATAAAAAAACACACCAATGACGCTAACACCTTTATTAAGCGCCGCTCGGACAAGATTAATTGCCGTTGTTGTTAAATTACTGTTGGGCGGGGTGGTTACCATTATAGCTAATGAGTTTTGCATATTGTACCGTGTTGCCTTGCTACTTAAGTGCAGTTAATAAAAAAGCCTCAATATTGAGGCTTTATATTTTATACGTAGAGTATAAACAATTACTAATCACATTTTAATGATTTTTAACTGCTAATTAATCATCGCCACCGAAAACACCTAAAAGATGTAACAAGTGCACAAAGATGTTATAGATATTCAAGTATAGAGAAACAGTTGCACGAATGTAATTTGTTTCACCACCATGAATAATGCGGCTTGTATCATATAAGATCAAACCAGACATAATCATAATAATTGCGGCACTAATGGCTAATGAAAGTGCAGGGATTTGGAAAAAGATGTTTGCTACCATGGCAATGACAGCAACAATTAACCCAACCATTAAAAAACCACCCATAAATGAGAAGTCTTTTTTGCTGGTTAATGCGTAACCTGAAAGTGCAAAGAAAATTAATGCTGTACCACCTAGTGCTTGCATGATTAATGAAGCGCCATTTGGCATTGCTGCATAATAGTTAAGCATTGGTCCTAAAGATGCGCCCATTAAACCAGTGAAAGCGAAAATCCAAAAAATGCCACTCGCTTTATCGGCAGTCTTATTAACAACAAATAATAAACCGAATGAAACTAAAGTCATTACTAAGGCCGCTATGTGAGACAACCCCATCGCCATAGATACACCAGCAGTTACGGCACTAAACGCCAAAGTCATCGAAAGTAACATGTAGGTATTTTTCAAGACCTTGTTAATTTCAATCGCTGAACTTCTACTAGCATCTACACTAATATTTGATTGCATAAAATTTCCTCTAAGTACGCTATTTATAATTTTTAGATATGGGCTAATGTTAAAAGTTCAAGGGTAAATCAAATATTTAACCTTTACGCTATCACTATAAGCGACAATTAATCAAAAACCACATTGACATATTATGGCACGCAATTTTTTTAATTACTATCTTTAACCTTGTTGAAACTCATCAATAATTTGTGAGCGTTTGTAACAGTCAAAGCTGTGATCATTGACCATGCCACAAGCCTGCATATGCGCGTAACAAATCGTTGAACCAACGAATTTAAAACCGCGTTTTTTTAAATTTTTACTCCAAGCATCAGACTCGCTAGAGGTAGCAGGGTAGTCGTCAAGACTTGTCCAATAATTAACAATAGTTTTATGGCCGACAAACCCCCACATATAATGACTAAAGCTGCCAAACTCTTGCTGAATTTCGATAAATAGTTTGGCATTATTAATTGCCGCCTCGATTTTACCTCTATGGCGAATAATGGCGCTATTTAACACAAGTTCTTCCACTTTCTCGTTGTTAAACAAGGCAACAGCATTAACATCAAAATTAGCGAATGCTTCGCGATAACCATCACGGCGCTTTAATATGGTATACCAACTTAATCCAGCCTGGGCTGATTCAAGAGTTAAATACTCAAATAGTTTTCGGTCATCGAAAACCGGTACACCCCATTCATCATCATGATAACTAACATAATCGGGTTTCGTGGTATCTAACCACGGGCATCGACAAAGTTTTTCTTCACTCACAAGCTTTCCCTAAACACAAAAATAACAAAATTCGGTTAAATAAATAACAATTTGTTGTTTTTTTTAGCAAACAAACATATTTATAGAATAAATCCTTTACAAGAGAATTTCGAGCCTTTAATATTCGCCTCGTTCTAAAGCAGCAATGCTTTTGAATTTCAGGTGAGATGGCTGAGTGGTCGAAAGCACCGGTCTTGAAAACCGGCAAGGGTTTGTAGCCCTTCTAGAGTTCAAATCTCTATCTCACCGCCACATTTAGAAAAGGCGCTAATCGAAAGATTAGCGCCTTTTTGCTTTCTGTATAAAAAAGACATAGGGTTTGTAGCGCGAATCCTTTGAGTAGAGTTCAAAGCTTTAACTGACCGCCACATATAGAGAAAACCGTTAATCGAAAGGTTAACGGTTTTTTTGCTTTTTAGCGTTTTAAAAAAGGGTTTGTAGCGCAATACCTTTGAGTAGAGTTCAAATCTCTATCTCACCGCCACATTCTAAGAAACCGCAACTTTAACGAGTTGCGGCTTTTTTTGTATTATGCTTACCAAATGCCATAATTGGGTTTGTAGCACAGTACCTTTTTAGAAAGTTCAAATCTCTATATCATCGCGACATTAAGAGGAGCCTATTAATCGAAATGACGGTTTTTTTAGCATTTTGAATAAAAGAAAGAGGTTTGAAGCACTAATTCTTTGAGTAAATTAAAGTCTTTAACTTACTAGGGTATTGAGAAATGTCGGTTAGTCGAAATATTAGTGGCTTAATCATTGTTTATACAATACAAAATATTGCAACTGTTGCTTTATTATTAAAGTTAAATTTGTTCGAATTTTTTATATATAATGCAAAGAAGCATGGACAAACCGTTAACGCTTTTCCTTTAAATACGCCCTATATTTATAATCGTTTTTACTCATAAGGCTGTTAACATATTGACAACAATACCAATGATTATCCGACAATAGCATAATTCCGTAATTATGGTATCATGTGTAAATAGACGACATAAATTTGCAGGGGCTATTATATATAGCTGAGCAGAAGTTAGTTGTCATGTTTTTTAACAGTTTTAATCTTTATAAATATCGCTTTTTTTTTAGTTGTTGATTTATAATAGGTTTTATTGTTTGGCATAAATTTTGCTTTGTGCTTATTAGATTAAATGTAGTTTTGTAGATTATATGTAGTGTTGTTCTACAAAACCAAATTATTGACCCATAAAGGGCTTAAGGAAGTAGTATGAGTTCTAAAATCATAAATATTGTAGCGGTTTGTTTGTTGTCTCTTTTTGTTGCCGACAGAGCAAATGCTGGCTTAATTGTTGGTGATATATATTCCGACAGAGCTGGCATTCAATGGCAGTATGTAGGCAGTTTTGATTTGGCAGCAGGTCCTGATAGATTTACTAACGACAATATCACACCTTATAATGCTATCGCAGCGGCTGAATTAAATTTTGGCGCACTGTCAGCGGGTGATTTTTATGCCTTAAGTTCAAAGCTTGAGGCAAGTTACGCTGATATTGCTAACTTTATTGTTAACCATAAAGCTTGGTATGACGCATTTGATGAGCAGACTGGTGTACATGAAGCTGGTGAATCGGTAAGCGCAAATAATCAAGGTGACTCATCTTACGATGCTATCGGTGATATTTCTGCCTTTATCTGGGATCGTGCGGTACCAGAAGAAAATATTAACCACGTGTTTAAATCGGTTTCAGTTCCTGAACCTTCAACTCTTGCTATTTTCTCACTTGCTTTAGTGGGATTGGTAGCTCGTCGCTATAAAAAATAAATAATGCTGTTTTATTTTAGTTAAGGCGTTGTCACTCGATGACGCCATTGATACTAAACGAAAATAATTATTGTCTATGTTTTATCTCAAAACAACGTTTGTTAAATTTACGACTTAACCACAATACCTTCAATTATTATTGCCAACTATGGCTAAACGCTGATCTTTGCGATGAACTTAATCCATTAATTGAAGTTTCTGTTAATTAGCTCATTAATAGGACGTGAAAAAGACGTTGTTTTTAGTCCAATTACTTGTAATATGTCTTGTTATAAGCGCTTTTACAGTTACCAATAAGCTGCAGTATTTTTAGATAGTCTAGAGTATGTGGCAGGCCGAACCATTAGGAATGTTGTTTATGGAAAACTATACCAACCCAAAAAATGCACAAATCATTGATGTTAAAGGTGAAGTTCACATAAGTGTGGCTGAAAATTCGCCATTGCAAATTGGTGATGTCATTGAGGCTGGCACCGTTCTTAATTTAGCAGAAGATAGTGAAGTTATATTGGCGTTTGCAGATGGAAGTCAGCAAAGAGTCTATACCTATATAGGTGAGTCAGCGAATGAAGTTCGTGTTGACATAATTTCTAGTGATAGCGATACAAACACGGCTGATAGTAACGATATAAATAATATTCAAGACGAAATTTCGGCAATTCAAGATTTAATTGCTTCTGAAAGTGATGTTGAACTTCCTGAAACAACCGCAGGTTCTGCTATACGTCAAGGTACAAGTTTTGTTACTGTCAATAGAACTGGTGATGAAACGTTAGCCCAGGCAGGATACGATACGATAGAACAAAGTAGCATTGCGCCTTTGCCTAATGACTTTGAAGTAGCAAGTATTACTGAACAACTTACTGAAATTGATAACGGTAACTTAACTTTATCTGACGATAATGAAGTTGTCACGACTGCAGAAGATAACTTAATCACTGGTAATGTGCTCGATAATGCCACCAGTGCTGATGGCCCGTTAACCGTTACCAGTTTTAGTATTGGCGGTATCACCTACAACGTCGGTGACACCGTTACGTTAGCAGAAGGTGAATTTACCCTAAACGCTGATGGCACTTATACCTTTACACCGAATGCTAATTTTAACGGCGATGTGCCAGTTGTTACCTACACCGTCACCGATGGTGCTGGTGATACCGATATCTCGACCTTAACCATTAATGTCACGCCTGCTTCAGATCTTACTGATGCTGACGAAGCCGTGACGATTGCTGAAGATACTGTGGCTACAGGTAATGTGCTCGATAATGGCGCCAGTGTTGATGGACCGTTAACCGTCACCAGTTTTAGTATTGGCGGTACCACCTACAACGTAGGTGATACGGTCACGTTAGCAGAAGGTGAATTTACCCTAAACGCTGATGGCACTTATACCTTTACACCGAATGCTAATTTTAACGGTGATGTGCCGGTTATTACCTATACCGTCACCGATGGTGCTGGTGATACCGATATCTCGACCTTAACCATTAATGTCACGCCTGCTTCAGATCTTACTGATGCTGACGAAGCCGTGACGATTGCTGAAGATACTGTGGCTACAGGTAATGTGCTCGATAATGGCGCCAGTGTTGATGGACCGTTAACCGTCACCAGTTTTAGTATTGGCGGTACCACCTACAACGTAGGTGATACGGTCACGTTAGCAGAAGGTGAATTTACCCTAAACGCTGATGGCACTTATACCTTTACACCGAATGCTAATTTTAACGGTGATGTGCCGGTTGTTAGCTATACCGTCACCGATGGTGCTGGTGATACCGATATCTCGACCTTAACGATTAATGTCACGCCTGCTTCAGATCTGACCGACGCTGACGAAGCCGTGACGATTGCCGAAGACACTGTGGCTACAGGTAATGTGCTCGATAATGGCGCCAGTGTTGATGGACCGTTAACCGTCACCAGTTTTAGTATTGGCGGTACCACCTACAACGTAGGTGATACGGTCACGTTAGCAGAAGGTGAATTTACCCTAAACGCTGATGGCACTTATACCTTTACACCGAATGCTAATTTTAACGGTGATGTGCCGGTTGTTAGCTATACCGTCACCGATGGTGCTGGTGATACCGATATCTCGACCTTAACGATTAATGTCACGCCTGCTTCAGATCTGACCGACGCTGACGAAGCCGTGACGATTGCCGAAGACACTGTGGCTACAGGTAATGTGCTCGATAATGGCGCCAGTGTTGATGGACCGTTAACCGTCACCAGTTTTAGTATTGGCGGTACCACCTACAACGTAGGTGATACGGTCACGTTAGCAGAAGGTGAATTTACCCTAAACGCTGATGGCACTTATACCTTTACACCGAATGCTAATTTTAACGGTGATGTGCCGGTTGTTAGCTATACCGTCACCGATGGTGCTGGTGATACCGATATCTCGACCTTAACGATTAATGTCACGCCTGCTTCAGATCTGACCGACGCTGACGAAGCCGTGACGATTGCCGAAGACACTGTGGCTACAGGTAATGTGCTCGATAATGGCGCCAGTGTTGATGGACCGTTAACCGTCACCAGTTTTAGTATTGGCGGTACCACCTACAACGTAGGTGATACGGTCACGTTAGCAGAAGGTGAATTTACCCTAAACGCTGATGGCACTTATACCTTTACACCGAATGCTAATTTTAACGGTGATGTGCCGGTTGTTAGCTATACCGTCACCGATGGTGCTGGTGATACCGATATCTCGACCTTAACGATTAATGTCACGCCTGCTTCAGATCTGACCGACGCTGACGAAGCCGTGACGATTGCCGAAGACACTGTGGCTACAGGTAATGTGCTCGATAATGGCGCCAGTGTTGATGGACCGTTAACCGTCACCAGTTTTAGTATTGGCGGTACCACCTACAACGTAGGTGATACGGTCACGTTAGCAGAAGGTGAATTTACCCTAAACGCTGATGGCACTTATACCTTTACACCGAATGCTAATTTTAACGGCGATGTGCCAGTTGTTACCTATACCGTCACCGATGGCGCGGGTGATACGGATATCTCTACTTTAACGATTGCAGTGACACCAGGGTCTGATCTTACAGATCTTACTGATGATAATGAAAATGTTACGATTGCCGAAGATACGCTAGCCACAGGCAATGTGCTTGATAATGGCGCGAGTGTTGATGGTTCATTAACCGTGACGAACTTCACCGTAGGCGGCAATACGTATGCGGCCGGTGATACGGTTACATTAACGGAAGGTGAGTTAACCTTAAACGCTGACGGGACTTATACTTTTACACCGAATGTTAATTTCAATGGCGCTGTGCCGGTTATTACCTACACCGTCTCCGATGGCGCGGGTGATACCGATATCTCGACCTTAACGATTAATGTCACGCCTGCTTCAGATCTGACCGACGCTGACGAAGCCGTGACGATTGCCGAAGACACTGTGGCTACAGGTAATGTGCTCGATAATGGCGCCAGTGTTGATGGACCGTTAACCGTCACCAGTTTTAGTATTGGCGGTACCACCTACAACGTAGGTGATACGGTCACGTTAGCAGAAGGTGAATTTACCCTAAACGCTGATGGCACTTATACCTTTACACCGAATGCTAATTTTAACGGCGATGTGCCAGTTGTTACCTATACCGTCACCGATGGCGCGGGTGATACGGATATCTCTACTTTAACGATTGCAGTGACACCAGGGTCTGATCTTACAGATCTTACTGATGATAATGAAAATGTTACGATTGCCGAAGATACGCTAGCCACAGGCAATGTGCTTGATAATGGCGCCAGTGTTGATGGTCCATTAACCGTGACGAGCTTCACCGTAGGCGGCAATACGTATGCGGCCGGTGATACGGTTACATTAACGGAAGGTGAGTTAACCTTAAACGCGGATGGGTCTTATACTTTTACACCGAATGCTAATTTCAATGGCGCTGTACCGGTTGTGACTTATACCGTCACCGATGGCGCGGGTGATACTGATATCTCGACCTTAACCATTAATGTCACGCCTGCTTCAGATCTTACTGATGCCGACGAAGCCGTGACAATTGCCGAAGATACGGTGGCCACAGGTAATGTGCTTGATAATGGTGCCAGTGTTGATGGTCCATTAACCGTGACGAGCTTCACCGTAGGCGGCAATACGTATGCGGCCGGTGATACGGTTACATTAACGGAAGGTGAGTTAACCTTAAACGCTGATGGGTCTTATACGTTTACACCGAATGCTAATTTCAATGGCGCTGTACCGGTTGTGACTTATACCGTCACCGATGGCGCGGGTGATACTGATATCTCGACCTTAACCATTAATGTCACGCCTGCTTCAGATCTTACTGATGCCGACGAAGCCGTGACAATTGCCGAAGATACGGTGGCCACAGGTAATGTGCTTGATAATGGTGCCAGTGTTGATGGTCCATTAACCGTGACGAGCTTCACCGTAGGCGGCAATACATATACCGCTGGTGATACGGTTACGTTAACGGAAGGTGAGTTAACCTTAAACGCTGATGGTAGCTATACGTTTACACCGAATGCTAATTTCAATGGCGCTGTGCCGGTTGTTACCTATACCGTCACCGATGGCGCGGGTGATACTGATATCTCGACCTTAACCATTAATG
>CAXBNP010000006.1:0-133682 GCA_963977145.1 uncultured Colwellia sp. | reverse complement strand
CTTCGACAAATTGGTTAAAAGCCAACTGCTCTACCAACTGAGCTAACGACCGATATATATTCTGAAACAAATACCAAACACTTTTATTGGTAAAAAGTGGTCGGTCGTGAAGGATTTGAACCTTCGACAAATTGGTTAAAAGCCAACTGCTCTACCAACTGAGCTAACGACCGATATATATTCTGAAACAAATACCAAACACTTTTATTGGTAAAAAGTGGTCGGTCGTGAAGGATTTGAACCTTCGACAAATTGGTTAAAAGCCAACTGCTCTACCAACTGAGCTAACGACCGGTATTTGTTCCCGTTGAACTACTCGTCCAACGCGGGGCATATAATACTCATTATATTTTTAAGTGCAACAACAATCTTCAGCTTTATTGAACTTTATTGTTCGTTCGAACAATAAACCAGCAAAGCGACCAACTAATCAGCAACAATTATGATTTTAAACTATTTAATCTAGGTTTTGCTAACTTCGCCGCACTTGAATTAGGATACTCAGCTATTAGCTTTTTATATATCGCCATAGCTTTAGCGGGATTATTTTCTTTCTGTTCAACCATAGCCAACTTGAACATTGCGTCACTACGTTTACTAGAATCAAGATAATCGCTAACCACTAAATCAAATTCTTGACGGGCTTTAGCTAACTCACCTTTATTAAACAATAACTGACCTAACCAGTAATGTGCATTAGCCGCATAACTAGAATTAGGATATTTTTGATTAAACGCTTCAAATTCAGGTATTGCTTGATCGTAACGCTTATCCTTTAGCACCATATTCACGGCGCGATCATAGGCTTCATTTTCTGTTAAATTATTACTGTAATTTACAGTCCCGGCGCCAGCAGTGGCTACAGCAATTGTCGCCGGTAGCTGATTTGCTGGTTTTAGCGCTTCAGTGACCCTGCGATCAAGCTCTTGATACAACTCTCGCTGACGTTCAAGTACTTGGCTTAATTGATAGGTGTGTAACTCAGTAACGCCACGAAGTTCATTCACTTCGTTTTGCAATTCATCAAGCTGTCGCTGAACATTGACTTGCGCTCGGTTACGGGCATCAAGTTTGCGTTCAAGGCTAACGAGCTGTTCAGTTAAGCTTAACTTGGCAGCATTGTTAGGCGTACCAGCGGTTATTTCGATAACAGGAGCAGGTTCTGCTGCCACTACCAAATTGGTAGCAACAGCAAAGGACATCCCGAATAGAATACTATTGGGTTTCATTTAATTACCTGATTAATAAACCAATACTGCACGACGGTTTTTAGCAAATGCGCCTTCGCTACGATCTTTAATCATAGGCTTTTCTTCACCGTAACTTACTATGCTCAACTGTGAAGCTGCAACACCCATATTCTCTAAATACATTTCGATAGACTTTGCACGACGCTCGCCTAAAGCAATGTTGTATTCAGGCGTACCGCGTTCATCTGCATGGCCTTCTATGAGTACATTTACGTTTAAGTTTTCGTTAAGAAACTTCGCATGTGCATCAAGAATTGCAGAAAAGTCACCACTTACTGTTGATTGATCAAAATCAAAATAAACAATATGCTCAGAACGTAGTTTTTCTATTTCTTGACGTTTTTTAGCTTCAATAGCATCAGCACGTTGCATTGCTTCAACCTTTACACGTTCTGCTGCTTCACGAGCTTTTTGTTCGGCCATTACAGCTTCATTCTTTTGCATCGCACTCGCATCTTCGCTAGCTGAGTCAGATGAACTACAGGCTGATAAAGCCATAATAGGTAAAACAATCGCTAAAGCTTTTACAGTTTTATTAAAACGCATTATATGTGTCCTTATTATTTACAAATTAAATTACTAATACTTATTATAAAAATGGTGACCATGAAGGCGACTTCACTTCACCATTGAGTGCAGGCAATCTTGCCTTAAATCTACCATCTACAGAAACTAAACTCAGTACCTGTCGGTTATTGTGTAACGTACTATAAATTATCATACCGCCATTTGGCGAAATGCTTGGAGATTCGTCCAAACGCGTTGACGTTAACACTTGGAAAATCCCTGAATCAAATTCTTGTTTAGCTAAATGATACTTGCCATGCGTACGATTTACCATTATTAATTGACGACCGTCAGGTGTCAATGAGCCACCAAGGTTCATTTCACCGTCAAAAGTTAGCCTTCTAATTTTGCCATCGACTAAATTTACGCGATAAAGCTGCGCTTTTCCACCACGTTCTGAACTAAATACCAATGATTTACCATCAGGCGTCCAACTTGGCTCAGTATCAATTGCGCGATGGCGTGTTACTCGGCGTAACTTTTTCGTGGCAACATTCATCACGTAAAGTTCTGGGTTACCATCTTTAGATAAGACCATCGCCAATTTTTTACCATCGGGGGACCACTTAGGCGCGCTATTAATACCTTCAAAAGAACTAATTAAGTTACGCTGCCCTGAATAAATATCGATAATATGAATTTGTGCTTGTCGATTTTCAAAGGTGACGTAAGCTAACTCATTACCGTTAGGATGCCAGGCTGGTGACATTAATGGTTCTTTAGAACTTAATAAGACATGTTCATTAAAACCATCATAGTCTGCAACAGCTAGTTGAAACGGGTATTCACCTTGATCACGAACGATCACATAAGCAATTTTTGTTAAAAATGCACCACGCGTGCCGGTCAGTTTTTCATAGACGACATCACTAATTCTATGGGCATAACGTCGAAATTGCTCCGCACCAATCTCAACACTACTCTCATCTAAAATATGATCTGAGGTGCGAACTAATTCGCCATTACTTAACATTTGTGTCTCGCCGCCGGTCACTTGACCGCGGATAACATCAACAAGCTGATATTTAATTTGATAGCGGCCTATCGAGGTTTCACTCACTTCGCCAATAATAATGGCTTCAACACCTTCACTAGCCCAGGCAGAGTAATCAATTTCACTATCTGCATTGGGGGACTGAGGAAAACGTAACTCGTTAATGGGACTAAATTTACCACTGCGTAACAAGTCATCACTGATCACTTTAGATAGACGCTCAGGCATTGCACCTGTGCCTCGCCATTTAAAAGGCACTACCGCTATTGGCCGCGCACTATCAACACCTTCGGTGATAACAATTTCTAAAGTTGCCATTGCCTGCTTTGAAATCACTGCAGCAAAGAATAGTAAAAATAAAATTATATTTTTCATAGAGTTGATTGTCTTCCTAATATATACAAAACTTAATTAAATTTGTCTGGCGCGACGGTTAAACTGATGGTTCTCATTTCTCTAAATATTTCAGGGTCTTTAGACACAGGTAAAGTACCCGCTTTATATACTGCTGTTTTAGCTGCTTCACAAACCCTTCTATCACCTTGGCCAGTGACAACATTAGTAACAAAACCCGATGGTGCAAGACTTATGGTCAATTTACAAGATTTACCTTCCATAGTACTCTGGTCTGTAATCAAATTACGCTTTATAGTTTGGGTTATTAAGGCGGTAAATCGGCCAATTTCCGTCATCATCTGCTGACGACGGGCCTGTTGACGATTGGCCATATCTTCAGCCATTTGCTGCTCTAATAATTTTTGCTGCACTGCTCGTTCGCGATCTTCCTGTGCTTTACGTTTTCGTTCGGCGGCTTTCTTTTTACGTAAATCTTCGGCTTTTTTAGCCGCTTGTTCTTCTTTAATACGTTTAGCCTTTGCATCGGCAGCTGCTTCATCTGCTTGCTTTTTTTCTAGTTCCTTTTGCTTACGTATTTTATCAGCCGCGTTTGCCTTAGCTTTGGCTTTTTTAGCCGCGCTATCAGCCGCTTGCTTCTCTTGCTCTTTTTTCTTACGTTGACGTTCTAGTGTTTTAATACGTTTTTCTTCGTTTATACGTTTCGTTTTTGCCGCAGCAATACTACTTTCCAAGTCTTTAAGTTTTTGGGCGTCGTCAGCTTTTTGCTTTTTGATCTTATTAATTTGTGCCTCGACCTTACTTCTCTCTACAACAACCGCTTGAATTGGTTCCATTCGTACAGCAGTTGGCGTCGGTTTAGCAGGCGAAGAGAAATCACCAAACAGCAACACGGCGGCTAACAGTATGTGGATGGCAAAACTTAGGGCTAATGGGATCGAGTACTTAGACGACACTACTTACTCTCCGGAGTATCAGTCATTAAGCCAACTGAAGGTACACCTGCGACTTTTTGCAGCATGACCATTAACTGAATAACAGCATCATAAGACACCGAGCCATCGCCATTAACTACTACAGGCGTGTCGGGAGCCAATTTTAAATGCGCCGCGACTAAGGTAGCAACTTCTTCGGCCGACATGGGTTCATTTTTACTGGTACCAACTGCTAAGTAATAGTTTCCTTTAGCATCAACAGAAGCCACTAACGGCGGCTTCATATCTTTACTGAGTGGTTCGGCATCGGCCTGTGGTAAATCAACTTTAACCCCTTGGGTTATCAACGGAGCCGTTACCATAAAAATGATCAACAATACCAACATAACGTCGATATAGGGCACGACATTTATCTCAGCAACCTTGCGGCGCCTAACTCGATTATACATAGTTAATATCTACCTTAGCCGTGTTGCTCTGTCGCGGTTTGTCTTTGCAAAATACTCGAAAACTCGTCCATAAAGTTACCGTAGCTATTTTCGAGTTTCTCTACATTGTGGCTAAAGCGATTAAATGCCATAACTGCTGGAATAGCGGCAAACAAGCCCATTGCCGTAGCGATGAGAGCCTCCGCTATACCAGGAGCAACCATGGCAAGTGTTGCTTGTTCGACAGCACCTAAAGCAATAAATGAATTCATGATGCCCCACACTGTGCCAAACAAACCAATATAAGGACTTATTGAACCTACGGTGGCCATAAACGGCAAATGAGTTTCTAAGCTATCTACTTCTCTTGATAAGGCAACGCGCATTGCACGATGGGTACCATCAACAATTACTTGTGGCGCATAGGCATGGGTTTTTCTTAAACGAGCAAACTCACGAAAACCAGAAACAAAGAGACTTTCAATACCATCAACATGCTCTTTTGCTGAAACTTCGCCGTAGAGCTTACTTAAATCGGCACCACTCCAAAATTTATCTTCAAAGCTTTTTAATTGTACCTGGGCCGCAATCAATACTTTACGGCGTTGAAAAATCATGGTCCAACAGGCAATTGAAAAGCCCAACAACGTCAACATGACCAACTGAACTAATAAACTGGCTTGTAAAAATAAATCAAAAAATGAGATTTCAGCTGACACGTTTTAATGCTCCTAATATGCTTTTGGGGATAATACAAGGTTTAACAATGGACAAGTCAACACAAGCGACTTTAATTTCAGTCGTACATAATGTTAACTGATTCTGATTTACAAGTTGTTGTGAAAATACCAAACTTGCAGACTTTAGCCGACTTATCGTCGAGGTAATTGTCAATAAGTCATCAAGTCTTGCCGATGCCTTGTTATCCATTACTACCTTTGTGACCACAAAGCCTATGTTTTGTTCTAAAAATATTGATTGGTTAATACCAAGTGCGCGCAACCACTCTGTACGGGCACGTTCAAAAAACTTCAAATAATTAGCATAATAAACAATACCACCAGCATCGGTATCTTCATAGTAAACACGAATAGTGTGTTGATGACTGTTTGATGACATTAAATTTATTTGAATTATCTTAATAGAAAGTACATGGTGCTATCTTAATAGATAAAGTCCAGTTGGGACAAGATCTAAGGCACTTTCTTTGTAACAATTTTTGCAATAAATTCAATTAGCCCGACTCTTTTCAGCAACCCTTGGTGCAAATTACTTTTTAGCGACCGTAATTGGCCATTTAACTGATTATTATTGCTAAATATTTCGCATTAGTTTTTCTAATGGTTAAAGTAAATTATTTTTGTTTGCACTGTTTAACTCATCCGATTAAAATAGCTTTGTTTTCTGAGCTAACGAACCATTTTTGTTTTGCTGACAAATATTTCCCCTAGCGCATTAACTTTGAATGGGTATTGTTACCTTCTCACTGACATATTTCTTTGGAACTCCATTTCCTCCTATCAACTTACATTATAAGTTGGCCCACATAGTTTTATGTGGGCTTTTTTTTTAGCTAAAATTCGTTACATAATCATAATAATTCCATAAGCACTCTCACTAATATCGTCGCCCTTTCACATCGACATTCAATTCATTAACACCTGAAGAAGCAATTTTTAACAAGACTTAGAACTATCATCTAATTGCTATATTAATATATGTAGTTATTTTTTTGGCAACATAAAAAAGCACCCGCAGGTGCTTTTAGAAAAAGACGAAACTAACACTTAACTTGGAAAGTCTAAGCCAAAATGCAAGTAAGCTCGGCTGGTGGCAATACGGCCACGAGGTGTGCGCTGTAAAAAACCTTGCTGTATTAAAAAAGGCTCTAGCACATCTTCAATTGTTTCACGTTCTTCGCCAATCGCTGCAGCAATGTTATCCAGCCCCACGGGGCCACCAGCAAACTTATCAATGATTGCTTCCAGTAGTTTTCGGTCCATTAAATCGAAGCCTTCATTATCAACTTCTAACATATCTAGCGCACTAGCGGCTGTGGATTTACTCACTATGCCGTTAGTTTTCACGTCAGCATAATCTCTGACTCGTCGTAGTAGCCTGTTGGCAATACGGGGGGTACCACGTGAGCGTCTTGCGACTTCAAATGCACCGGCAGGATCAATGTCTAAGTTTAAGAAATGTGCTGAACGCATCGCAATATCGGTTAACTCTTTGGTGTTATAAAATTCAAGCCGCTGAACTATGCCAAAACGATCGCGAAGTGGTGAGGTTAACGCGCCTGCTCGCGTCGTAGCACCGATCAAAGTAAATGGAGGTAAGTCAAGCTTTATAGAGCGTGCAGCTGGCCCCTCTCCAATCATTATATCTAGCTGGTAATCTTCCATTGCAGGATAAAGAATTTCTTCAACAACTGGGCTTAAGCGATGGATCTCATCAATAAACAACACATCATTTTCTTCAAGATTGGTCAATAATGCCGCTAAATCTCCCGCTTTTTCTAGCACAGGGCCTGAGGTCGCTCTAATACTCACGCCCATTTCATTGGCGACTATATTAGCTAAAGTGGTTTTACCTAAACCTGGCGGGCCAAAAATCAGCACGTGATCAAGCGGTTCTTGCCTTTTTAATGCCGCAGCAATGAATATTTCCATTTGAGATTTTACATGTTGCTGCCCCGTATAGTCGGTGAGCATTTTCGGCCTAATCGCGCGATCAACAGTTTCATCTTCACGGCTAGCTATAGGTTCAATTAATCGATCTGCTTCTATCATGTATTACTCATTGGAAAAATTAGCTTTTTACGCACTAAACTGTAATATATAAAAATGAATTTATAGTGAAAAATAACTATAAGGTCAATGTATTAACTCGATTTACAACATCGCTTTTAAAGCACTGCGGATCAGATCTTCACTGCTTTTGTCAGCAGCAAATACTGACTTAACGGCTTTATCAGCTTGTAGTTGACTATAGCCTAAAGAAACTAACGCGTTAATGGCATCACCTTTACTATCACTGACAAAGGCATTCTCTTGTTTAACATCAGTAGGCATCATATGAACAAGTGCATCACTACTGTCAGTTTGCCAATCTTTTAATCTGTCACGCATTTCAATCAACAAACGCTCTGCCGTTTTCTTGCCAACGCCTGGAATTTTTACAATAGTGCTTAAGTCATCATGTATCACGCAGCTAACAAATTGATCAGCTGACATACCAGATAATATAGCTAAAGCTAATTTAGGCCCAACACCATTAACCTTAATCAGTAAGCGAAATAGCTTACGCTCTACTTTATTGGCGAAGCCATAAAGCAATTGAGCATCTTCACGAACAACAAAATGTGTATATAAGGTCGCTTCTTGGTTAACTTCACCAAGGGCATAAATGCTGGTCATTGGCATGGTCACTTCATAACCTACGCCATGGCATTCGATTAAAATTTCAGGGGCCATTTTTTCTATTAATATGCCACGTAAACGTCCAATCACGACTTAACCTATTACTTGATATGATATATGACGCCACCATACCACTAGATATTTATACAGTAAAGTTTAGGGCAGCAATTATTTTACGCCATCGATAAATAACAACAAAAAAAGCATAGCGCTTTAACGTAAACGTCCTCGCACTGTTTTAGTCGCTTGGCCAGACAATTTACTAATAGAATCATGACTATGAGCATGACAAAGTGCAACAGCCAGCGCATCTGCGGCATCCGCTTGTGGTGTACCTGGCAATTTTAATATAGTTTTTACCATATGTTGCACCTGAGTTTTATCTGCCGCACCAGTGCCGACAACCGATTGCTTAATTTGCCTAGCCGAGTACTCTGCGATTGTTAAGCCATTATTAGTGGCGGCAACAATAGCGGCGCCTCTAGCTTGCCCTAACTTTAACGCTGAATCAGGATTTTTTGCCATAAATACTTGCTCAATGGCAAACATATCAGGTTGAAATTGTAAAATAAGCTCACTAACGCCAGCAAATATGGTTTGCAATCGCATGCCTAAATCTTCACCGCCAGCAGTCGCTTTGATGCAGCCACTGCCTAAATAGGTAAAATTTCGACCTGACTGTTTAATAACGCCATAGCCGGTTAAACGTGAACCTGGGTCGATCCCTAAAATAATACTCACTAATAAGTGCCTTATAGCCGCGCTATATTAACAAAATAATGCGATTAAAAAAAAAGCGCGAATAAAGCCTAATTAGCATTAATTCGCGCATTTTATATAGTTTTAACATTAACGATTAGTAGCTGTTAAAATTCGGTAACGAAAAGGCTATTCTGCTTCTGCGTCAGTCTCTTTTTTCAAACAGGCAATACCTAACTCAGCGAGTTGTGCAGGGTTTGCATGACCTGGTGCATTGGTTAACGGACATGCTGCCGTGGTTGTTTTTGGAAATGCCATCACATCACGAATTGAACTAGCACCTGTCATCAACATCACTAAACGGTCTAAACCAAACGCTAAACCGGCATGTGGTGGCGCGCCATATTGCAATGCTTCTAGTAAGAAACCAAATTTCTCCTGCGCTTCTTCATCACTAATACCTAGAATACGAAATACTGCTGCTTGCATATCTTGGTTATGAATACGCACAGAACCACCGCCTAATTCACAGCCATTAAGCACCATATCGTAGGCATCAGATAATGCGCCAACAGGGTTTGCTTCTAATTCTGCTGCTGTTAAGTTAGTAGGCGCGGTAAACGGGTGATGAATAGCATGCATGTGACCATCTGCTTCTTCAAACATTGGAAAATCAACAACCCATAATGGCTTCCAATCACCTTGCAGTAACTCAAGGTCTTCACCAATTTTTAAACGCAATGCACCTAAAGACTCAGTAACAACATTATAAGTGTCTGAACCAAAGAAAATAATATCGCCAGTTTTAGCATTAGTACGTTCTAATAAGGTGTTAACCGCATCTTCAGTTAAGAATTTCAAGATCGGTGACTGTAAACCTTCAAGACCAGCATCACGGTCATTAACTTTTAACCATGGCATGCCTTTCGCGCCATAAATACCGACAAATTTAGTTAACTCGTCAATACCTTTACGAGAGAACTTAGCAGCGCCGCCCGGCACACAGATAACCGCAACTCGACCTTTTTCGTCGTTAGCAGGACCTGAGAATACTTTAAATTCAACATCTTTTAAGATGTCAGCCACGTCAACAAGTTCAAGCGGATTACGCAAATCTGGTTTGTCAGAGCCAAAGCGTGTCATCGCTTCAGAATAGGCCATACGAGGAAAATCACCTAAATCGACATTGAGTAGCTCTTGGAACAACCCGCGGATCATAGTTTCAGTAACTTCCATTACTTGATCTGAGCTCATAAATGAGGTTTCAATATCAATTTGGGTAAATTCTGGTTGTCTATCGGCGCGTAAGTCTTCATCACGAAAGCACTTAACGATTTGATAGTAACGCTCCATCCCCGACATCATCAGCAATTGTTTAAATAATTGTGGCGACTGTGGGAGCGCAAAAAACTGACCTTTATGCGTGCGGCTTGGCACTAAATAATCACGAGCACCTTCAGGTGTTGCTGCCGTTAGAATCGGTGTTTCAATATCCAAGAAACCTTGTGACTCAAGCGATGAGCGCACAGCTGAAGTAACTTTAGCGCGAAAGCGCATACGTTCGGTCATTTCTGGACGACGTAAATCAAGATAACGATACTTTAATCGTTGTTCTTCAGAATTTTTTTGATTGGAATCTAAAGGTAATGGGGCAGATTTATTTAAAATAGTAAGCTCTAAGCCCAACACTTCAATTGCACCAGTTGCCATATCTTTATTAACTTGGCCATCAGGACGCGCACGTACTTTACCTTTAACTTGCACACAAAACTCATTGCGCAAGGTATTGGCTTTTTCCAGCACATCAGGAAAGTCCGGATCATAAACAACCTGCACAATACCTTCGCGGTCACGCAAATCTAAAAAAATTACCGCACCTAAGTCACGACGACGATTAACCCAGCCACAAAGTGTTACTTCCTGACCCACATGAGATTCATTAACCTCACCACAATAAAGACTACGCATGGTATTTACCCTGAAAATTCTAATAGGTTATAAATAAGCGATAGATGCACCAATTCAGGAGGCTTAACTCTATAACTTGTTATAATAAAAAATTGCCGACATTATAAAGCAATGTCAGGTAAAGTCACCCGACATTCAGTGAATAGTATGAGTTATACAACGAATTAAACCGAGGAACTGGTTTTACCATTAAAGATGTAATGATTTTTACCCGCGGCTTTAACATTGTACATTAATGAATCTGCCACTTTTACCAGTTCACTGTCAGAGTCACCATCAGCAGGATACATTGCAATGCCAATACTGCAGCCAATTGTTGCATTTACAGCAGACAACTGCATTGGCTGTTGTATAAGCTTTAAAACTTTATCAGCAACATAAGCGGCTTCATCTTGATTGTGCAAGCCAGTAAGTAATAGCACAAATTCATCACCACCAAATCGTACAACCGTATCGGACTCGCGAACACAGCCTTTTAAACGCGTAGCAACTTCAATTAATAACTCATCGCCGACATCGTGACCGTAATTATCGTTAATATTTTTAAAGCCATCTAGGTCAATAAAGAGTACCGCGATTAACAATTTCTGTCTTTGATGAAAAGTAATCGCAGTATTAAGGCGATCTTTTAATAAAATACGATTGGCAAGACCCGTTAAATCATCATGGGTTGCCATATATTTCATTTTTTTTTCTAACTTTTTACGATTTTTTATCTCAAGATATAAACGTCGATTCCAAAGTACGATAATGAAAATAATACTAACAATGAGCACTCCTACTTGTACCGCGACGCGCAAGACAACATTTTTATCTAAGCCGGTTTCAATACTAATATCAAACCACTTTTCGTATATGAGTTGGCTTTCCGCATCCGAAAGCGTTAGTACCGCCTTATTTAAAACATTTGCCAGTAAAGGTAACGCTTTATTAACCGCTAAATGGTTGCCATTTCTATCGACTTCATCAAGTACTGACATGGCTAAGCTCAGTAAGCTTTCTCTTTTTAGCAACTCAGTTCCTGATGATAAGCTATCAATAAAGCCATCAACTATGCCCTTTTGTAGTGCTAAAAAGCCCTCTTCACTATTGTCTACCAAGCGCAAAGTAATCGCTGGAAAGTCCTTTCTAATAACAGAAACTAAATAGTAGCCCTTACTAATAGCTAAGGTCCTGCCATTAAAGCTATCAAGCTTTAATTGTTTACCCAGCTCACGAGGGTGCACAATAACCCATGGCATACTCCAGTATGAGTCAGTAAATAACACTTGGTCTTTGCGAGCATCAGTAGCTTTGATACTGCCGATGACGTCAATTTCACCAGCCAACAAGCCTTGGTATAATGCTTCAAAGTTGTCATAGGCATTATAGTCAATTCTTATATTGAGTCTTTGCGCGAGTAATTGAAAAAGATCAGGGTTGGTGCCCTTAAACTCTCCATATTTATCAACAAACTCTATCGGCGGCCAACTTTTGGTGATGCCAAATTTAACGACATTATGATCTTTTAACCATAACGTTTCTTGCTCGGTTAATTGCAGCCTAACTAACTGGCTTTTAAAAAAGCCGGATGCCTTAGCTAAATTCCATTTTTTCTCTAACGCAACTAAATTTTCTAAGGGAATTTTGTCAAAGCCTGCCTCTATACGTTGCGCAAAATCAAGATTAGCTTTATTTAAAATCGCGTGAATATCACGTTTAAAGGTGTAGCCTGGAAAATGCGAATAGCTTGACTGTAACTGGTTCTGCGTTAAATAATGTTCAATTACATCACGTTGACCGGCGATAATATCAAGCTCACCGTGCTCAGTAGCATCAAATAGCGCTTTATAATCATCGAAATAAATAATATTGGCGTTCAAAACATGACTTTTTATATCGTTAATAAAGTTTGGTGTTGCCACTAGACCAATATTTTTATTTTTAATTTCAGATATATGAATAACTTTATCAATATCATTAGACAAGAATAAGCCATAATCGATGCTATAGATAACAGGGCCTAAAACACTATTTTCAATTTTTCCTTCATCAAGTACATTAGCCACATACATATCGACATTTTCTTGGTTTACCGGATCCAGTTTATTTGGAGCAGTGACAACAAATTGCATTTTTCGATCATTAAATTTCGCCCACATTTGCCATAACTCAATAAAAAAACCTTGAGCATTGCCGGCAAGAGAACTGTCAGAAAAAGGCATTTGATTATTAACATATGACAAAGTAAGGGTGTTATCTGATTTATCGATACCAAGCCATTTTTTTTCAATCATTGATTTTTCTTGCGCTGAAATCTTGTCCATACCTTGATGAACAAAACTCAGTAATTGCTTATTGCCCTTAGCGACAGCAGTACCGTAATCACTGACGTTATAAGCTATTCGAGCAAATGCCGGATATTTTTCATTCAAGGCATCATAGTCAATAAAGTTTTTTGACAGTTTTTCCCCCGCCGCAATAATCAACATTTCTTCTTTTATAGCCGCTTGATATAACGCATGGCGATTAGGGAAAGTTCTTAGCGTTATACTCGGGTATTTTTTCTTTATTGACATTTCATGGCTAGAACCAGCGACCACACCAACGGTATAAGGTCTTAGTTGTGAAATGCTATTAATATGGGCAATTGAACGATGTAAGAAAAGGTGCTGGTTTTGTTGAAAAAAAGCGTCGCTTAAATCAAATGTCTCAGCTCTGCTTGAGTTTTTAGATAAGCCCGCGTGAATATCGACACGACCATCTTGCACCTGCTCAATGGTTTGCTGCCAACTAAGCGGTACGAATGCAATATTAACCGCTTGTTTTTTCGCCCATAATTGCCAAAGCTCGACCATCATACCGTCAGCATTTTTTTCTTTATTAACAAAATGGTATGGGTAAGAGGTCTTATTAATGGCGATATGATAAGTGGGCGCAATCTCTTGTGCCAGAACTGGCAGTACTAGCAATACTCCGATGAGAGCTAAGCAGGGAAATAATCGAGCAAAATGTCTTAAAAGCAAGTTACATTCTCATTATTTTAATTTCAATTCATAAAACGCTAAAGAAACTAGGCAATAACGCTCAATTAACGTCATAAAAAAACATTACAATGTTTATCGTAGAAAATATCAGGTAAAATACGCTTTTATATAACCTAAACGTTAGTACAGTTTCAACATCATGCAAGCATCAGATACCGATTTAATTTTTTCTAATAAACAAAGTAAAATCAAAGACTTTGCATTCGACGCTCAAGTCGTTGAAGTTTTTCCTGACATGATCAGCCGCTCTGTGCCTGGTTATAGTACTATTATCGATACCATAGGTCGACTAAGTCAGCGTTACGTTACCGACAATAGTCAAGTGTATGACCTTGGCTGCTCACTTGGCGCGGCAACACTGGCGATGCGTAAAGGCATCACAGCAAAACACTGTAAAATTATCGGTATCGATAGTTCTAGCGCCATGGTTGAACGCTGTAAAATGCATGTCAGTGCCTTTAAAGGTGATACACCTGTCGAGATCATTGAAGACAACATTCTTAATATTGACATTGAAAATGCCTCCATGGTGGTACTAAATTTCACCTTACAATTTATTCCAGCAGAGCAACGCCAATCATTGTTAAATAAAATAGCCCTGGGACTTAATCCCGGTGGTTTATTGTTATTATCAGAAAAAATTGCCCATACAGATAATGTTTGTAATGAGTTACTCATCGACTTACATCATGACTTTAAGCGCGCTAATGGTTATAGCGAATTAGAAATTGCTCAAAAACGCACCGCATTAGAAAACGTTATGCGCACTGATAATTTAGACACCCATTTAAAGCGCTTGAAACTCGCTGGCTTTCAACATAACGCACCTTGGTTTCAATGTTTTAATTTCTTTTCTCTGATCGCGATCAAATAGCAGATGATTACATTTAATAAGTTTTATCAAAAAATAGCCGCTAATCGTTTAAACCATTGGCTTAATACCCTACCGGCACAGCTAACTCAGTGGCAAGAGCATCATTTACATGGCGAATTTGCTCAATGGCAAAAAACCCTAATGGCGCTACCAAAAACCTCGCCATCGAGTGTTGATATTAGTGCCACGGTAAGTGCAGGTCAGCGTGATGATATTAATGACGGTGAATACAAACGCATAGAAAACTTACTGAAAAAATTTAAACCTTGGCGCAAAGGACCATACCATATCCATGGTTTGCATATAGACACCGAATGGCGTTCTGATTTTAAATGGGACCGCTTAGCGCCGCACATTAGTGATTTAAGTAATCGTTATGTGCTAGATATTGGCTGTGGCAGTGGTTACCATTTGTGGCGCATGCGTGGTGCAGGTGCAGAGTTTGTTGTTGGTATTGATCCAACACAATTATTTTTAAGCCAATTTCAAGCGATACAACATTTTGTTCAAGATGAAAACGTTAACCTATTACCCTTAGGTGTAGAGCAACTACCTGAATTGAATGCGTTCGATACCGTATTTGCCATGGGGGTTTTATATCACCGTCGTTCGCCAATAGATTTTCTTTATCAACTAAAAGCTCAACTCGTTAAAGGCGGTGAATTAGTATTGGAAACCTTAGTGGTTGATGGTGATGAAAATACCGTGTTAGTGCCCGGCGAGCGTTATGCAAAAATGCGTAATGTTTGGTTTTTGCCCAGTTGTGACGCTATGTGTGCCTGGCTTGAACGTTGTGGCTTTAAAAATATTCGCGTGGTTAATACCGACATTACCGCGCTGGACGAACAACGAAAAACCGACTGGATAGATACCGAATCATTACAAGACTTTCTTGATCCTAATGACAAAAGTAAAACTATTGAAGGTTACCCTGCGCCTAAACGGGCGATATTTATTGCCAATAAATAGTGCTAGTGCTTAGTAACTATTAGGTCACTAAGCGTTATTTACTTTCAAAGGCGGTCAACAGACAATTTAAACACAGTACATTTGAACCAGCTTAATAGCTGACTCTAGATATCTCGATACTACTTTGTATTAAAGCTAACGAATACGCCCGCTTGGCAATTTTATAAGCCATGGAAAAGGCTTTATTATAAGACCCACCTAGATGCTAAAGAATAAAAATCAATAGCAATAGCTATTGCACTGAACAACTAAAGTTAGTTAATGTATCTATATGATAACAGTATTGGAATTACTGATCAGTGACATTGAAAATAGAGGCAGCATGGAAAATCCCTGGCTAATAAGACGGTTAGAACGAGTGGCGAAAAGACACCAAGATCATCGCAGTCCATTTCAACGCGACAGAGCCCGCATTCTTCACTCAGCTGCGTTTCGTCGATTACAATCAAAAACACAAGTAATGGGCAGTGGCCAGAGTGACTTTCATCGTACTAGGCTCACCCACTCATTAGAAGCATCACAAATTGGCAGCGGCATTATCGCGCAAATTCGCAGTAAATACCCAGAACAAAGTGCCGCCCTATTTCCCATTGACGATAGTTTAATCGAGTCATTATGTTTAGCTCACGATATCGGCCACCCACCCTTTGGACATGGCGGTGAAGTAGCCCTGCATTACATGATGCGAGACCACGGCGGATTTGAAGGCAATGGCCAAACCTTTCGTATCGTTGCTCATTTAGAGCCCTTTAGTGAACATTTTGGCATGAACTTAACCCGCAGAACACTGCTTGGCTTAATAAAGTACCCGCAAACCTTAGGTAATTTACAGCAAAATACTCCGCAAGCATTACCGGCATCTTTTCGTCAACTAGCGGCGTCGAAATGGCATCCACCAAAGGGTTTATATCAAGACGATATCGAGATGATTAACTGGGTGCTTGCGCCGTTATGTCAGGAAGATAAAACACTGTTTCAACAATTTAGCGTTAACACTAATAAACATAGTAAAACACTTTATAAATCCGTCGATTGCTCAATTATGGAATTAGCTGATGATATTGCCTATGGCATTCATGATTTAGAAGACGCCATAGTTACCGGCGTGGTTAACCAACAAGACTTTCACGCTCAAGTGATCGAAAAGCTGCTAAAAATCGACGATACTTGGTTGCAAAATTACAGTAAAAACTTAGCGGACCATCTTTTTAGTAGCCAACGCTACCAACAAAAAGAAGCCATTGGCGGCCTTGTCAATTACCTAATAACGGCAATCGAACTAGTGGATATTAATGACAGCAAAGGTTGTGACTTTCAAGAACCACTTTTACGATATAATGCCGTCCACCCATCGGTTCCAGCTAAAGCGTTGCAAATCTTTAAAGATTTTGTTTATCAATATGTTATTAAACAAACTTCGCTTCAACAGCTAGAGTACCGAGGTCAGCAAATTGTTATGGAGTTATTTGAAGCGCTTTCATCAGACCCTGAACGCTTGCTACCTAAAACTACTGTAGCACGCTGGCAACAAGCGAATGAAAATGACCAAAATCCACATCGTGTTATTGCGGATTATGTTGCGGGCATGACCGATGAATATGCTACAAGACTTTATCAAACGTTATTTTTACCCATAGGACAAAGCGGTTTTGGTAAACACGATTATTAACCAATAGAGAAGTTATCTTTCTATGTCGAACATGCTAGATATTTATTGTGGCAGCGATGCCTTGAAAACCATACAAGAAAAAGGTTTTAAGCAAGAGCTGTTTAGTACTATGCTAGGCGCCAGTGGCGGGCCTAAATGGTTTACTTTATTTGGCTTAGACAAATACCTTGTTGGCGAATATTTTAAAGATCGCAATACAGCATTAAATTTAGTGGGCTCTTCAGCAGGTGCTTTTCGTTTTGCCGCGTTGAGCCAACAAGATCCCGTTGCAGCTATCACTCGCTTAGCGACGCTTTATTCACAAACAAACTACTCAGAAAAACCCAACAGCAAAGAAATTACCGCTAAAGCAACAACATTGCTTGAGCAAGTTTTAGGTCCAAATGGCGCAAATGAAATAATCAACAATGCCATTTTTAAAGCCCATTTTATTGTCGCAAAATGCCGGGGGTTAACGTCTTTTGAGCACAAGCTACCGTTAATGTTTGGTTTAATGTCGAGTATGGTGTTCAACCAAGTCAATCGTGGTTTACTAGCAAAGCAATATCAACGTTATGTTTACCATCATCCTAAAAGCCAGTTAACCATCAAAGATAATTTTAACTTTAATACTCAGTACCAAGCACTTAGCGAAAAAAACTTAGTCTCTAGCTTGCTTGCTTCTGGTTCTATTCCCGTGGTGATGGAGGCAATAAAAAACATTGCAGGTTCGCCGAATGGGATATATCGCGATGGCGGAATTATTGACTACCACTTTGATGTAGATATCAAACCAGCCAAAGGTCTTACGCTATATCCACACTTTTCATCAACGCCAAAAGCAGGCTGGTTTGATAAAAATTTAGCCCGTAAAGTTAATGACCAATATTATAAAAATACCGTGATGCTAGTACCATCTGAAGAATTTATCGCTCGACTACCTTACGGAAAAATTCCTGACCGTAAAGACTTTATTGATTTAGACGCGAGCACCCGGCTGAAATACTGGCAAAGTGTATTACAAGCATCTGACTGTTTAGCTGATGAATTTTCAACACGGGTCGCGACATCAAATACGAAAGATATAAAACGAATAGATTATGAGTAGTTCAAAAGGCAAAAGGACTTCCGTCCGACTGAATCTTCATTCAAACATCATTAAATAGTTACGGCGCTATTTTTTGATAAATAGCGCAAGCAGCACCGGCGGGATCTTTAATAACCGCATATTTATCGCTACCCATAGATTTTACCTGGGTAACTAAAGCACCGCCTTTTGCTGCTACTACCGCAATAGATGCCTCAATATCAGCAACTAAAAAATACGGTAGCCATGCTGGAGGAAGCGCTTTATTTACCCCTTGAGCATGACAAACACCGGCAACCGCTTCATTGTTATTCGGTTCAAGCATGGCGAAATCATCATAATCGCCCATAGTGATATTTTCACTCTTCCAACCAATGACATCCTCGTAGAATGACTTTACCTCCTCAGCATTAGTAACCGATAAATCAAGCCATGCCATGGTTCCTATTTTGTTATCACTCATATTATTAGCGCTCCGTTTTTTGTTTTGGGTTTTTCGGATAAAATTTATCGGGTAAGCAATTTATATGTTCGAAAAATCGCGTATCTTTGTAAGGTAGCTTCATAAAGCCAGAAATGCCATTACCGGTAATCGTCGGCAATAAATGTAAAATTTCGGTCAAGCATTGTTTAAATTCAGCTTCTTTATCGTGATTAAGCAGCATTAAATAACTGTGTATTTTCAAATGCCGTGGTAAAACCTCAAAAATAATGCAACCGGTATGATGGATCTGATTCAAACGTGCTAACACTGCCATAATTTCTTCCGGTAAATACAAATACTCATCAGGATCGACACCATCTTCAAAGTAAGAATGTAAACGTGTTATATCGTCAATAACGGCAACATCACTGACATCGTAATTAATCACTTGGCTTAGCTTGGCTTGAAAGGGTTCTTCTTCATTGTCACGTTCAACGTGCAAGGTATTACGGGCATTGAATAAACAACTTTTAAAGACCCCAATTCTAAATATACCTTGCGCCAAGCGCACCATATTGTTCACTGCACTTTGAAACGATGTTTTAAGTTTTGGATCAAATAACGACAAGTTTGAGTCAATATATATGCCATCTTTTTCCCAGCGTACGGCTAAGCCACCCACCACAGGAAAATTAGCCAAACGACTCACCGCCGCGACAAAGGCTTTTTCGGTATCGCCCATGCCCATTAAAAAGTTTTTAAAGTACTTTTCTAATTGCACGTCGTCTATGTCACTTAATTGATCTAGGTCTGCGGCCTCTCTTAGGAAAGATTTACGCGAGCCATAAACCACGGTATCCATATTTTTCTGATAGCTTTTACACCAAACGGGTACTAAAGGTGTTATTTCAACCGCTAAAGGCGGCTCAGCCATAACGGTATTTTTTAACAGCCTAAGATGCTTAAAAAAATAGTCGCCGGCATTATTCCGCGTATGCCGATCATTGCTGAGCATGCCGGATAGTATTTGCGCGAGTAATTTAGGTAGACCTAAAGATGACGGCGTAATCACCGCACTACCATAACGGCAAGACTGCCCTGACGCTAGTGCATATAAGGTTGCTGCAAGTCCTTGCTCATCAAAACGGGGCGACGACATTGCACCGCTAATTTGCTCAGGGCCAATAAAGTAAACATCGCCCAAGCGCGCATTACTATTTTGCAGATCGCTACTCATTAAATCCATAATATTATTAGCGGTTGTTTGGCCATTAACATCAAGCTGCGCAGTTACTGCGGAGCCCCAATCGACTAAATAAACTTTCTCTGTTTCGGGGTCAAACACAACATTTGAAGGTTTTATATCACCATGAACATAGGGTAAACCATTATCATGCTGACTTTCGTCACGTAAATAGCACAGTATTTCAACAAGCTGAATAGCAATTTTAACCACCAGTTCACTCGGCAAAGGTCCTTTTTGATAAGACAACTGTTCTAAGTCTATGCCAGGCGCACGCTCCATATGCACAATGGATTGGCGTTTAATTTTGTAATAGCCAATAATTTTAGGAATGCGGCGGTGTGATAATTGCCGTTGAATATCCGCTTCTTCCGCTAAGCGGTCTTGCACATGCTGTGGTAGATTGATGCGGGAAAATTTAAAGACCTGCGATTGGTCGTCTTCGTCTTCACCACCAAAAACAAAGCCATACGCCCCTTTACCAATTAAGGCAATATTTTGATAACCTAACAAGGTTAATTGTTGCTGACAAAGCTCAACCCATTTTTTTAACTTGCTTGCATCTTCCTGATTTAATAAATAAATCGACTGTTCTTCAGCGATATAAAAATGTTGAAGCTTCTTTTCCACGACAAAATTCCCTTAACAGAAACATTTAAATTCAACTAAATTATCATTGAATTGAGCTTTAATTGATATGACTTATGTATCGGTATTTAACCCTAGCGATAATTTTTCAATTGTCATCGTTTTTGCACAGTTTCATCCTGATTTTGTCATAAGCAATTGTTATCTTACTTGCTAATAGTATAGAAATCCTCGCTGTGTTTTTTGCAATGACTCAGTGTTTTCCTTTGCCCTAATCTAATTCTCATGAAATTAATTAGGTTTTTTATTTGCTATAAATCCTTCACCTTTAAAAATCAATATGCAATGATTACGACAAAACTTAAATACCAAAACATCATATGAATAATATTAAACTATTAGCAACCCTCTTTGTCGGGATATTTATTGGTTATATTCTCGCTACCATTTCTGTTATAGATCAACAAGATGCTCGTAATATCATGTTAGATGAACAAACAGTGACAGCAAAAAACCAAAGTAGCTTATCAAAAAAACACTTCGACGATAGCGCAGCAGCCATTGTTCAGCCAGTTGATGCTTTCACTACAGAAGAAAATACAGACAGTTTGGAGGTTGAACACGTTACCAACTCGACGTATCAAGCGCTAGAGCAGAAGTATCAACAACTAACTAGCAGCCTGCAAGCATCAGAAAATAAAATAACCTCGTTAAAGCTAAAATTAGCGGAACTTGAGGATAGTGAAATTTCCTCAACGCAAATGGAAGACTTAGTCGATGCGGAACTTGATGATAGTGCAATTTCCACATCACAAATGGAAGACTTAGTCGATGCGCCATTTAAAGATTTAGTCATGAACTTTACTGGCGCAGTCAGGGAAAATATTTATAACTTTCATCAAACAGAAGATGATGATAATTGGGGTTATAATATGCAAAATTACCTTAGCGACTTTATTCTGACCCATAATAATATTAATGATATCAGCTTAGTATCGGTTACGTGTAAACACCAAATGTGTGAACTTTTAGTGATTCAACACCTTGATAACGGATGGAATAAAATAGCACAAGACTTAAGCCAACAAGCTTGGTGGAAATTTAGCTCGGCTAATTCATTTGCCGGTAACGCCCCTGATGCAGAAAATAGCATCGCTATTTATATCTTTTTATCAGTTTAACGCAGACGAAAAAAACACAAGATGGCTGATTAGCTGACATACAACAGGTCTGATCTAGGCCTAAGCATGGTCGCTCTTTCACATCGACAGAGCGAAATGGCTTAATATCGTTGAGTCATAAGTGGCTAACAAGGGTCATGTGTTCGTGATATAACTTTCATCCTGAACATAAAAAAGCCTGCATAGTGCAGGCTTTCAAATTTAAATCATCTCGCGAATAACTAAGACATATGCACTAGCATATTACTTGGCTCTTCAAGGAACGACTTCCACAAGTTACAAAAACGCGCGATGGTGCCACCATCAATGGTGCGATGATCGCCAGACCAGCTTACCTGCATAATTGACCGAGCTTCCACTTCGCCTTTATCATTAAAGCGTGGTAATTTTTGTAACTTACCTAACGCCACAATGGCCGACTCTGGCTTATTGATAATAGGTGTTGCCACCGTACCGCCAATCGCACCGATATTGGAAATGGTAATAGTGCCGCCTTTCAAATCAGCTGCCGGTACTCGCCCTGAACGCGCATCATTGGTTAAACGGGTGATGTCAGCGGCTAAATCTAAGATAGACTTTGTTTGTACTTGCTTAACGTTAGGTACTAACAAGCCTACTTTTGAGTCAACGGCCATACCAATATTATGGTCGTCGAAATAGGTTAGCTCAGTGCAATCTTCATTGACTTGCGTATTGACTAACGGAAATTGTTTTAACGCTAATGACATCGCTTTCATAAAGAATGGCATCATGGTTAATTTGATATCTTGCTTGGCATAAACTTCTTTCAGTTCACCACGCAATTTGATCAAATTGGTCATATCAATTTCTTCACAATACGTAAAATGAGGAATGGTCGATACTGACCTAACCATAGCTTTTGCCATTACCGCTTTTATGCCGCGAATAGGCTCAACACGTGTACCACCAACAACACTGGCAGCGACTGACGCAATGCTAGTATTAGTTGCTACTTGTGGTGCGTTATTAAAGGCTAAAACATCGTCTTTATATACTCGACCTTTTTTACCGCTGCCCGGTACTTGATGAATATTCACATTGAGCTCACGAGCAACACGACGTACAGCGGGACTAGCAACGGCTTTTTCATTCACCACCTTGGCAGTATCAGCTTGGCATTGTGCAACTGGCGCTTTAACTACTGTATGGGTATTCACAGCTATTGGCGCTTCAACTACAGCAACCGCTGGTCCAGTGGCGGCAATTTCAATCGCAAACAAGGGCGCATGAACTTTGGCAATTTCACCTTTAGCATAATAAAGTTTAACCACTTTACCTTTGTGCATCGCCGGAATTTGTACCAAGGCTTTATCTGTCATCACGTCAGCAATTGGCTGATCTTCTTCAATTAAATCGCCTTCAGCAACTAGCCATTCAACTAATTCACATTCAACAATGCCTTCACCAATATCAGGTAAAATAAAGTCTTCTACTTGTGTACCTGTGGCAACAGGTGCTGGTGCGGCGGGTATTTCAGCCACTACGGGTGCTTCAACGTTCGTTGCTGCACCAGAATTTTCATTCTCCGCACTGCCAGCAGGTGTCATAGCAAATAAAGGTTGGTGTACTTTCGCTATATCACCTTTTGCGTAGTAAAGTTTATCTACCACACCAGAATACATCGCGGGAATTTGAACCAAGGCTTTGTCGGTCATCACATCAGCAACGGGCTGATCTTCTGCAATCACATCGCCTTCTGCTACTAGCCATTCAACCAGTTCACATTCAACGATACCTTCGCCAATATCTGGCAGTATAAAATCAATGCTCATGCTTATAAATCCTAGTAAGTCATACTATTTTTAATTGCTTCGTAGATCTTTAAATGATCTGCAGCGTATTCTTTTTCAAGTGCCAATGGATAAGGTGTATCCATACCACAAACTCGGGCAATTGGCGCTTCTAAGTGCAAGAAACATTCTTGTTGAATGGTCGCAGCAATTTCACTGGCAAAACCTGCCGTTAATGGCGCTTCTTGACTGACCACAAAACGACCTGTCTTAGTAACAGAGTTGGCAACAGTTTCAATGTCCCAAGGCAGAATGGTACGTAAATCAATAATTTCACATGAAATACCGTCAGCGGCAGCTAATGCAGCAGCTTTTTCTACGATTTCTACTTGTGCGCCCCACGCCAATAGCGTGATATCAGACCCTTGTTGCACAACCTCGGCTTTACCTAAAGGTAATTGATAATCTTCTTCAGGCACTTCGCCAACCGATGCGCGGTATAAACGTTTAGGTTCAAAAAATATTACCGGGTTATCGTCGCGAATTGATGCCAATAACAAACCTTTGGCTTGATAAGGATTACGTGGCACAACCACTTTTAAACCTGGGGTATGAGCAAAATAAGCTTCTGGTGATTGGCTATGATACAAACCACCGGCTATACCGCCGCCGTATGGCGTACGAATAGTTAATTTACCGACATCAAATTCATTACCACTACGGTATCTAAATTTAGCTGATTCGTTAACAATTTGATCAAAAGCGGGGAAAATATAATCGGCAAACTGAATTTCAGCAATCGCCGTACTACCTTGCGCCGCTAAACCATTAGCAAAACCAATAACACCTTGTTCAACCAACGGGGTGTTGAAACAACGGCTTTTACCAAATTTTTCCTGTAAACCACTGGTTGCGCGAAACACACCGCCAAAGTGGCCAACATCTTCACCAAAACAAACCGCACGATCATTTTCTGACATAACGGTATCAAGCGCGTTATTAATCGCTTGTAATAGATTCATTTGCGCCATTACTTAATTCTCCCTGCAGTAAACGGGTAAGCTTTAGGGTATTTTTTGATATGTTCTTTCAGATCATCAAACTGACTTTGTAACAAAGGCGGTACTTGATCATAAACATCGGTAATAAGATCTTCAACCGGTGGCTTAGCAATTTTTTCGGCAACTTTAACCGCGGCTAAAACTTCATCACGTAGTTTTTCAAACAACGCGGCTTCTTTGGCTTCATCCCACCAACCTTGCGCTAGCATCCAGTTTTTCATACGAAGAATTGGATCATGCTCTTGCCATTTGGCTTCTTCTTCACGTGTTCTATAACCTGAAGGGTCATCAGACGTTGAGTGTGCACCTAAACGGTAAGACATGGCTTCAATTAATACTGGCTTGCCTTCTTTAATAGCATATTCACGTGACAATTGTACGGCTGAAATCACCGCTAAAATATCATTACCATCGATACGAATTGTTTTCATACCGTAACCAACACCGCGCGAGGCAATACCATTACCGACGTATTGCTCCTCTGATGGTGTTGAAATGGCATAACCATTATTACGACAGAAGAAAATAACCGGAGCTTGATGCACAGCAGCCATATTTAAACCGGCATGAAAGTCACCTTCAGAGGCTGCGCCTTCACCGAAATAGCAAATGGTGACGGCATCTAGACCTTGCATTTTTTGACCATAGGCATAACCAGCCGCTTGTGGTATTTGCGTGCCTAACGGTGATGAAATCGTCATATAGTTCAATTCACGACTACCGTAATGAATTGGCATTTGACGACCTTTACCTAAATCTTTTTCATTGCTGAACATTTGGTTCATAAAGTTTTCAAGGCTAAAACCTCGAAACATTAATGCCCCTTGCTCACGGTACTGCGCCATGATCATGTCTTGATCTTTTAAGCCTGCAGCACCACCAACACTAGCGGCTTCTTCACCGAGTGCTGCCATATAAAAACTGATACGACCTTGGCGTTGTGCTGCCACCATACGTTCATCTAATACCCGATGAAAAGCGAGAGTTTGGTAAGTTTTGGTAGCAAGCTCTTGATCAATTTTTGGCATCGCAGCATTTTTATAGATGCTACCATCTTGTTTCAATATCTTAAGGATTGGAATTTCAACTGAATGACCATCAATGAAAGCGGGTTCATGTACGACCGGGCTTTCGCTATATATGTCAGTGTTCATAGCCTTCTCTTTTTTTATTAACCTTGGATACAAGGTGACATTATCTATTCCACCTATGCTTAAATCAATGAAAGTATAGAAGCTTTCAGCACAAGATGAATATTTATGTCGTTGTTATGAATTGTTGGTTGTAATAATCGCAAGCACTTTACCTTTACGTAAACTGAAAAACAAGTTTAGTGAGCAAAGTTAGCGCTTTTATTTACTTTACCGCGAGCATAAATCTTTACAGTTATACTCACTACTAATTGGATATTTATTCAAAGACTTTTAGTGCCAGATGACACTTAAGTATCTAGCCATTTAACTAGCTAAATCCCTTTAGGCACAGGTTATTCGTTCCAGACATAACCTAAGTACCTAAATCCCTTTAGGCAAGGGTCGTGGGAGTAACGGTTAGCATTGCTCGTTGGCCAATGGCAACATGGGCATTAGGAAATATAATCGCCTCGCCGTCTTGTTGCGTTTTTACTTCCTTACCGCCATCAATCGCTAAAACATGCCCTTGTGGAAAGTCAGTAAAGTTTTCAACATCATCAGCAAAGGTTAAAGAAAAATCTTCATGGTGGCGATCAATGACTTGTGAAATTTCATACAGGTTAAAATCTGCTGTTTGATAAGGCGTTAAGTCCAAATCTTGGCCTGAAACAAATCTAGTTAAAGTTTCGCGCACCTGCACAAATTGGCTCATATCATTTTCACCAAACGGACGAACTTTACCTAACTCGACGGTAAAGGCATCAGCGCCAAATTCATTCGACGAAAAATAGCTAAAGGTTGTTGTTGGTGAATGGGACAATAAAACTGTACTAACACCGCAGGCATTTAAAAATTGTAGCTGGCTTTTCTTGCGTGGGGCACCGTGTAAAAAGGGATACACGGCAAATTTATCACACTTAGAACCACGAATAGCGGTATGCAAATCGTAATGACTACGCTGACGTGCGCCGCCATTAGCGCTGGGTAATTCACTTCCCGCTTCAAAAAACGCTCTCACCGTGTTTTCTAGTAACAAGGCTCGATGACGCTCTTTATTAATCAAACCAGGTCCTTGACCCTGATCTTGTGAATGTCCGCCAGAAAATAAGCGATTCATATTTTCTTCGACAAAGCGCTCAGCAATGTTCATTGAAGCCGGATTACCGAAAATAAATAGCACGCGTTCAGCCAGCGCTAATTCACCACGAATTAATTGGCCAATAATATCGCTACAAATTTCAATCGGCGCGGTTTCGTTACCATGCACGGCACTCGATAGAATAATATCGTGGTTACTGGCGCGGTCAATGGGTTCAAAGATAATGAGTCCTGTGTCCAAAACAGTCACTTTACTCATTGTTTGTGATGCTTGATGAGTCACTTCAAAGCTAAAAGCCCCACCGGGCAATGTCCATTCATTAGCACGCGTTATTGATAAGAAATCACCACTTTGCTGTAAATCTGATGCAAAGGCACTGGTCGAATTGGATAAATCACTCACGCGGTTTCACCTATTGTATTGTCGAATGTAAAAGTCGAATGTAAAAGTCGAACTTGTTTGAGCCGCGCATAATTAAGCTGCACTCATACTCATTAATTATTGCCGCTATTATACCCATTGGATTAGTGAATTCACTAGTTAGGAAAAATTAAACGCTTTAGCGGTGCAGATTCTCTCAATATTAAACTAATAGCTGAACTTACATTAACTCAATTGATGCAAGCTGATTTTAACTTTTAACAAGCAGTTAAGGTTTTAGCTGCAGGCCTAATTAAAAGGATGTAATTGAAGTGATATTATTTCGGCTCATAAACGATATTTGATTAAACCTGATCTGACATTTTGAATTATTAGGTTTTACTCAAAGTTAACCGTCGCAAAAGCCACCATAACCGCCAGTTACTAGATTACTTTGGGATGACTTCAAAATGCGCAAAGCGGACGAATACATTTATCAATATTCGATACTTTTTCTAATGGTTGAATGCCGTCATGTTACTTAGACGCCATAGTAACTCTATGAAAATGAGATAATTAAACTATATTTAATGTTGGGATATTACTGAGCTGTCTCAATAATATCCCGCTTTCAACAAATATAATATTTACGTTGATTCTAATACTTTGAAAAAATGAAATATCAAAGTGACTTAAATTAAAATTATCAGACGGGTATCACTGAAACGTCTACATAATATATGCTAGATGGCCAAAGGAGGTTGTGATGAATATGACAGCAATGTTTTGGAACAAAGTAGCAAAGGGCTATTCGAAAAAACCCATTGATGACGAAGCGGCATATCAAAAAAAACTGCAAGTCACTCGAGAGTATTTTCGGCAAGATATGGAGGTGTTGGAATTTGGGTGTGGGACAGGCTCGACAGCCCTCGCCCATGCGCCTTATGTGAAAAGTATTCTTGCGATTGACGTCTCATCGAAAATGCTTGAAATCGCTCAAGGTAAGGCTGATGCGAAAAACATCGGAAATGTCACTTTTAAACGCTCAGCTATCGATACATTCAGCGTGCCTAATAATTCTTTGGATGCTGTATTGGGGCTCAGTATTTTGCACTTACTGGATAACAAGGAAGAGGTAATCGCTAAGGTGCATAAAATGCTAAAGCCGGGCGGTATTTTCATCACCAGCACAGTGTGCATTGGTAATTTCATGAAGCTTTTAAAGTTTATCTTACCCGTTGGAAAAATATTTGGATTGATAATCAAGGTTTTTAACACCAAAGAATTGGAAGATTGTTTGATTGAAGCTGGTTTTAATATTGTCTATCAAATGCAATCAAATGAAGGCTCGGTAGAATTTATTATTGCTACGAAGGCTGAGTCGAAGTGATTGACTCCAAATGCATACATGTTGAAAGCCATCTAACAAGAAGAGTCAGGGTGACGCTAAAAAGTGGCAAAAGTGGCAAAAGTGACGATTAACCCAAATACCCAAATCAGTTTAATTTTTAGCACTGATATTTATTAGTGCTAATGTTCCCTATGTGCCTTAGTTGACATAACGAGTTGAAAAAAATAATGTCTTCTTAGATCGATCCGGAGACAGTCGACGAATTTCACAGCTATTACTGGTTTACGGCAATTGCAGACATTCGCCGTTCAAATTTGCATTTGTATGCTATGCCAGAATAAAAGTGTCAGGGTTTTTACACTTATTTCGGCTTAACGGCAACCCTATTACCGGGGGCTTAGCACCATCTAATTTTTTGGGTGATCCTACATTATTACACAAAGGGTGGAAGTCAACATGCCTGTGCAACGCTTGTTTGTCGATTAACTGGATAAAATCCATACCTAACGCTATCAAATCCTGACTTTCTCATCCATTGACCTGTTCCAATAGTCAGTTCAATGACACTGCCCCCAACAAAATCAGGCCCTGTTGAATAGATCAGGTATACGGTTTATTCTTCTTATACACTTATCTTAAAAGTATCAATAAAAAAGTTTAAACATCATGTATAAATGATGGGTGATACTGCTATTTCTTTAATGATAAACAGTATTCAAGGGACAAGAAAGGGACAGCTATAAACAGAAATATTATGGAGATCATACTATTAAATAAAATTAATGCCGTGTGGAAAATAGCCTGCATCCATTAGTCTAGCAAGTTTCTATAACCATTTTATAAAAGGAAAATATTATGGAAAACAAATTGATATCAAGTCAATTATTGAAAAAGAAAACATCATCATTAGCAAAAACAACTAAAAAATTACTTCTACTGGTTAATTTTTTAGTTGCTATGCCTGCAATGGCTCACCAAACATTTATGCTACCTAATCAATTTAATTGGAAAGTGGGCGATCAAATAGATGTAGCCCTTTCAAGCTCATTATCATTTCCTGATTTTGGTAGTGGTTTTAACGTAGACCGAATAGAAGTTTCACGAACCTTTATCAATGGTGTTGATATTCCAATAGTGAAATATCGAAAAGAGAAATCAGCGCTACACACACTGTTTACTGCAAGCAATAAAGGGACAGCGGTACTTGCTATTAGCAGTAAGAAAAGGCATGGCGAAATAGCCCCTAAAAATGTGGATGCTTATTTTGAAGAAATAGAAGCTAATGAAGAGACAATTAATGCCTTTCATAAAGCCTCTGCAGGTACACCAATGCAAAGAAGTTACAGTAAGCACCTTAAAACGCTGATGTGTGTAGATAAATGTTCTATTCATGATAAATCCGCTAGTCAGCCTACAGGTTTAGTCTTAGAGTTTGTTCCAATCGAAAATAAGCCCAATCAATTTGTTTTACTGAGAAATGGTAAGCCGTTAGCAAACCATAAAGTGACCCAGGCTTTAACTAATAAAAAAACATATTTTAAGGAAACCAATGCAGAAGGTGTTTTTATGATTGAACCTGAACTGAGTGGCACTTTGATGTTGGGATCTGTAGTTATAACGGTTCCAGAAGAAGTCATGGGAACTTATCATAGTGATTATGCTACTTTGACAATTAACCTTAGTCCTAGTCAGAAATAAATGTTGAGCTTATTGAACCATAATGCTGATGAAAGGATTTGGGCAATGGTGTTTTTTTTGCAAAAGTTTCCGGAGTGTTGTGGCTAAGCCATTCTGGCCTGTGGGTTATAGCATCGCCGATACCAGTATTACTTTTAATTAAGAAAAATCATTACCCTGAACAACTAGGACGTGTCTAGTAAACTAGTGGCGATTCAATAAGTTCATCTGTTTTAATTAAACAGCTAAGCTTTGATAATGGAATTTAATTCAATTATTGAGGTGTTAAATTAAAAAAGAAAAAATAGAAGGTATACGTCTATTAAGCGACAATTAACTTGAACAGTTACATAGGGCAGAACTTTAGCATTCAGCGTTAGCGATAGTAACCGAACAAATAAAAGGTTTTTTAAAGCAGTCTAATAGGTTAAATGCATCGAGTCGTTACTTTACTGTCGCAGTAATGCATGTGCAAAATATTACTAGGGCGTTTCACGCAGTGGTGCTGATTTTCAGGTTATCGCAGTCGAAGCACTGAAAAGTCGCTCTGACCGGAAGTGATCGAAGAAAATAGCTACCGCCAGTAACTGCCCATTTGAGACGGTAACTTTGCTAATGGGAAATGACTGCAATTGGCAAAAAAAACAGTCCTTAAAGGGCGGTTTTTTTGTTTCTACTTAAGGTCAGCAAAGTGGCAATTGTTAGCGTTAAGCATAAAATCTGACGGACAAAGGTGAATTGTAACTGTCAGTCATGACTTGGTTAATCTTGGATTATTTAACATCGTCACCCGCTGTTTGAGCGACTATAAATAAGCTAGTAATCCTCATCGCCAGTGTGGCTAACCGCTTTATTAGCGATATCGTATGAAAAACCTTTGGTTATCAAGTGCCGTAACGCCTTTTGTTTTAGCTTCAAATCGTTAATTGGTGCTGCACCGAACTTTCGAATTTTTAACGTTAGGGCTTTGTCAAAATAGTCTTCGTCGGTTGTTGCTAGGCTGCTGACACATTCATTGATTGTTTGCGATGCAAAACCTTTTGCATATAACTTTTCTTTTATTTTATTCACACCGATATTTTTTTCTGAAAGACTCGTCGTTAAACGTTGTGCATATCGAAGGTCATTAATAATGTCTCGTTCAATAAGATACTCAAGTGCAGGTTCATTAAACTGCGTATCGTCCTTAAATAATAGATTCGCTTTTTGCAGCAATGCTTTAGCTGAATAATCACCATAGCGCTCAATCATCCACAGCATATATGACTTTACACGCTCATAAGAAATAACTTGTGGCTTGGCATCTTGCTTCTTTTTATAAATGATAATGTTAAGTCCTATCGCTTAGTCATTGTTAATTTTTGAGACGCTTCGGCTATAAAGACTTCAGCTCCAGCAATAACTTTAGCTTCAAATTAAGTTATTAAAACAAAAAAAGGTACCAATTGGCACCCTCTCTTTAACCGACCTTGCAGTGGTGTTTTATAAAATCAGCACTATAAACCGGCAGCAACAAAAGCTGCACTCACCAGTTTTTGGGCATCACTGATAATTAACTGTAAATGCGCGTCATCAATAAAGCTTTCGGCGTATATTTTATAAATATCTTCTGTGCCTGAAGGACGAGCGGCAAACCAGCCGTTTTCAGTACACACTTTAATACCACCAATGGCGGCATTATTACCTGGCGCATGTGACAGTATTTGGGTGATTTTTTCACCGGCTAACACATCGGTAGTAATCGCATCGGCGGTGAGTGAAGTTAGTACCTGCTTTTGTTGTAAGTTAGCAATTGCTTCAACACGGCCATAACAAGGCTCACCTAATTGCTCAGCAAGGGCTTGGTATAATTGATAAGGGTCTTTGCCCGTTACGGCAAGCATTTCAGCCGCTAATAAGGTCATAATAAAGCCGTCTTTATCGGTAGTCCAACAACTGCCATCGCGAGCGATAAATGACGCTCCAGCACTTTCTTCACCGCCAAAGGCGTAACTTGAATCATGCAAACCATCAACAAACCACTTAAAACCGACCGGCACTTCGGATAATGGTCGTTCAATCAGTTTGGCAACACGATCAATTAGTGAACTAGACACTAAGGTTTTGCCTATCTTACTATTTTCCGGCCAGTTTCTGTGGGTCATTAAATAGTGAATTGAAACCGCTAGATAATGATTAGGGTTCATCAAACCGCCAGTTTTAGTGACGATACCGTGGCGATCAAAGTCTGGATCGTTGCCGACAGCAATATCAAACTGGTCTTTCAATGCAATCAAGCCAGACATTGCATAAGGCGATGAACAATCCATGCGAATTTTGCCATCTTTATCTAATGGCATAAAGGCAAAACTGGCATCAACCACAGGATTAACCACCGCTAAATTCAAACCATATTTTTTAGCAATAACCGGCCAATAATGAATACCTGAACCGCCGAGAGGATCAACACCAATATGAATACCAGCTTTAGCAATCGCTTCCATGTCAATCACTTGGCTTAATTGCTCGACATAAAACTCGATAAAGTCTTCACGAGTCAATAATGCACAATGTAACGCTTGGTTGTAATCAAGGCGTTTAACATCAACGAGTTTATTGGCAATAATCTCATTGGCACGTTGTTCAATAACTTTGGTTATTTCGCCTTCTGCAGGGCCGCCATGAGGTGGATTATATTTAATGCCGCCATCGCTTGGTGGATTATGTGAAGGCGTGATGATCAAACCATCGGCCTGATCTTGGTGAGTTTTATTATGGACAATAATTAAACGTGAAATAACCGGCGTCGGCGTAAAGCCTTCATCGGCTTGAATAACAACAGGGACATTATTGGCAATCAACACTGAAATGGCTGTGGCAAAAGCCGGTTCCGATAGCGCGTGGGTATCTTTACCCAAATAAAGTGGCCCGTTAAATCCTTGTGCTTGCCGATATTCCGCTACCGCCTGACAAATCGCTTCAATATGATGCTGATTAAAGCTAAATTTACTGGCGCTACCACGATGACCAGAGGTACCAAAAGTGACTTTTTGCTCAGCAATACCAACATTGGGCGTCTGCAAAAAATAATCACTAACCAAACGACCTATATTAATTCGGTCTTGTGGTCTTGCCGGCTTGCCAGCATGGTGATGAATTGTCATGTATATTCCTTATCCCTGATAAAACGTAAAACCTATGCGTTATTCAATATAATTTGCGGGTACCACTAGAGTAAGTCGCGAATATCTTCTACATCTTGCTCGTTATAACCTAACGCTCGACCTACTTCAGTCAGCATCATTTTTTTACGCGTGGTGTTTGAGTTGGTGATCACCCAAAATGGGCTTTCTGGAATTTGGCGAGGTTTAGTACTACTACCACTAGCCGCTAATTCTGCTTCACTGGCAGCAAAATAAAGCCGATCGCGGCCTCTAATATTACAAACAGTAGAAAATTGCTGATTATGCACACGGTATAATGCCGCTAGAATTAATAAGAAACGACCGACAGCGCCACGCTGCATGGCTAATTCTTCTTTATTTATATAATTAAATACACTGCCATTAACGTCAGCGGTTACAGAAACAACGGGCTTTTCAACGGCCGCTTCGACAATGTTTTCAACAAGCTCTGGTTCTGCTGCATTTACAATGTCAGCACTATTTTGAATTGGTAACTTAATTAGACGACGCAAGATCGACGAGGCACTTTCGCCAATATACTGAGTATTTGACGCAATGTGCTGATAAAGCTCTTCATCTATTTCGATGTTTTTCATTGATGACCCTAGGAAAATTATTATAGATCGCGGCAAGATTATACTTACGTTAATAAAAAGTCTCTATAGTGGATGGACAAATGAAGGAAATATTTTTCCAAAAATTCGTTTTAAAACTCATAATCCACATCGTTTAGGGCATATTTTACCGGTATGTCATTGCATAAAAATTAAAAAACGAGGACAATTCTGCGCTACGGTAATCTTGCATTTATATCAGAGACATTAATGGCGAAGCTTCTAAACTATCAACAACTCGGCAGCGGTAAAGATATTATTCTTATACATGGCTTATTTGGTCGTTTAGAAAACCTCAATATGGTCGCGAAAGCATTAGCTGAAAATTACCAAGTTACCAGTGTTGATGTCCGCAATCATGGTGATTCATTTCACGATAGTTTGATGGATTACCCAACGATGGCGCAAGATATTGTTGAGCTTATGCAACATTTAGCGATTAGCAACGCTGTAGTGTTAGGCCACTCCATGGGCGGAAAAATCGCCATGGAATTAGCCTTAACTAAACCAGAGCTCGTTGAAAAACTTATTATTGCTGATATTGCGCCAGTAGAGTATCCACCACACCACAAAAAAATTATCGCGGGTCTACAATCGATAGACTTAACATTAATAAAACAACGCAAAGATGCCGACAAACAACTAAGCCAATATGTTGATAACATTGGCGTACGGCAATTTTTATTGCGCAACTTAAGTAATGAAGATGGGCAATTTTCATTTAAATGCAATATTGAAAATATTAACACCAACTACGCTCATATTATGAAGACCTACCAAGGCAGCAATACATATAACGGCGCCACTTTATTTATTAAAGGCGCAAACTCAGACTATATATTACCTGAACACCGCACCGAGATATTACGCTTATTTCCACAAAGTCGCGCACGCGTTATTCAAGGTGCTGGACATTGGCTACATGCAGAAAAAACCGATGCCTTTAATCGCAGTATTGAGAGATTTTTGGCAAGCGAATTGCTCTAGGTCTCCAGTTAAACCGTTATACCGTTATACCTAGTACCATTGGTGTTTATCTCTGTATAGCAATAAAATCACCCAATACTTAGTCCGATATACTGCAACTGAGTATAAAATTACCGCTAAAGTAGCGACTTTAGGGCAAAATCAATGTGTTTAAAAGCAACGATATGCTATAGTGCGCCCTGAAAATTTTAGGGTGCACTATGTTAGCTGAACACTTTGAACTAATTGAAACCATTGGCTTGAGTTTGTTTTTTGCTTTTATCTTTATTTTCATTGGGTTATCAATCCATGATGTAATGAAAAAAAACGATGTCCCTAAAATCGGGAAGATGGTTGTTTATTTTGTATTATTTTTAGGGTGTGCTGGCTTTATTGCCAAGGGCATCATTCAGTTTGTTTGGGAAAGCCAAGGTGTTGGATAAGTAAGTAATAAGATGGCAAAAGAAGTAGCAGATTTAACAACCATTGACTTATTTAGCGATGAAAAGCGTCCGGGGCGACCAAAAACGAATCCTCATTCACGCAGCGTACAAGTTAAAATAAACAAGCGTAATCAAGTTAAGCGTGATAAGAACAATGGCTTAAAGCGAGTAGAGTTTAAATTACACCAAGATGTATTTGAACGCTTAGATGCTTTAGCAAAAGATAAAGGTGTTAGCCGAGGTGAGTTAATAGAAATACTATTAGTTCAGTCGCTTGATACCAACGATATTAAAGTTTAGTTAGATATAAAAGGTTAGATTCATGGCAATTGTAGGTTTATTTTTCGGAAGTGATACAGGAAACACTGAAGCCGTAGGCAAAATGATCCAAAAGAAATTGGGTAGCAAACTTGTCGATGTTAAAGATATCGCCAAAAGTACCAAAGAAGAAATCGCAGAGTTCGATTTATTAATCTTAGGTATTCCTACCTGGTATTACGGTGAAAATCAATGTGACTGGGATGACTTCTTACCTGAGTTAGAAGAAATTGATTTCACTGATAAATTAGTGGCTATTTTCGGTTTAGGCGATCAAGAAGACTATTCTGAGTACTTTTGTGATGCTATGGAGCCACTACGTGATATTGTTGAATCAAAAGGCGCTATTGTTGTTGGTAATTGGTCAACAGAAGGTTACGAGTTTGAAGCCTCTAAAGCCTTAACGGACGAAAATACTTTTATCGGTTTATGTATTGATGAAGACCGTCAGCCTGAACTAACCAAAGAGCGCGTTGATGCTTGGGTTAAACAAATTTATGACGAACTTTGCTTAGCTGAATTAGAAGACTAATTCATCACAGGATAAATGAATTGAAAACAAAAAAGCCAGCATTAGCTGGCTTTTTTGTCAGTAAAATTAACGACATGTGAATACAAATATACTATTTAACGAATAAATTTCATAAAACTGATGCTATTTGAGCTTAATCACTGCCATTTAGACGCTAGCCGGATACCTCTGTGAAAGCTGACGTTATAGATTTTATCTACCTAGAACATTAACCATAAAAGCTAGTGACCTAAATATAAAACCGACACTGGATTGCCTTGATGAATGTGCTGACGACCCGATTTTGAGAACAAAAAACTCGCATCTAAGTCGTTTAAGTTAAAAGCAACACCTGAGTTTTAACTACCTATTATGGAGCTAATGATGGCGACTTCAATCACCATCATTAGCTTCAAGTAAACAGAAAAAATATAAAGCTAAAATAGCTTAAGGGCGTATTTGACCTTGACCAGCAACACGATATTTAAAAATGGTCAGCTGTTCTAAGCCCACGGGCCCACGGGCGTGAATTTTCCCTGTAGCGATACCGATTTCAGCGCCCATACCAAATTCACCACCATCAGCAAATTGGGTTGAGGCGTTATGCATGACTACAGCCGAGTCAACTGCACGCATAAACACTTCTGCTGTATCCATGTTTTCAGTAACAATAGCATCCGTATGTTTGGATGAGTGATCATCAATAAAATTAAGCGCTTCTTCAAGCCCCTCAACCACTTTGACAGACAATATCGCATCAAGGTATTCAGTGTCCCAGTCAGCATCTGTAGCCGCATTAATTCGTGAATCACAAGCCTGTGCCGCCATGTCACCTCGAATTTCACAGTTTTTTAAAGTACTAACCAGTTGTGGTAAAAATTCACTAGCGATTGCTCGGTCTACAACCAGACTTTCGGTAGCACCACAGACCCCTGTTCTCCGCAGCTTGGCATTGTTAATAATGCTTAATGCTTTGGTGAGGTCGGCATCTTTATCAACGTAAATGTGGTTATTACCATCTAAGTGCAGCAATGTTGGTACTTGAGCTTGATTTCTCACAAGTTCTACTAAGCCACGGCCGCCACGAGGAATGACCAGATCAACATAATCAGCACAACGCAGTAAAGCAGCAACTGCAGAGCGGTCATTGGTGTCCACTAGTTGTATACAAGTCGCGGGTAAATTAGCTGAGCGCAATCCTGTTGCCATACAGTCGACAATAATACGAGTAGAATTTAAGCTTTCAGAACCACCCCGCAAAATCACTGCATTACCCGATTTCAAACATAATGCGCCGGCATCTGCACCCACATTAGGCCGTGACTCGTAAATCATGCCAATGACACCAATAGGCGTTGATACCCGGCTTATTTTCAAGCCATTCGGTCGATCAAACTGCGCCAACACTCGACCAACAGGATCGTCTAGCTTGGCAATACTTTCGAGGGCAACGGCCATATCTTCAATTCTTGCTGGCGTTAGTTCCAAACGATCAATAAATGATTCCGCCTTTCCCGCTTGTCGAACACCTAAAACATCTAGGGCATTTGCTTCGAGTAGTGGCACTGTATTTTCACGTAGCGCATTTGCCGCCACCGTTAAGGCTTGGTTTTTTTGCTCGGTCGTGGCACTAGCGAGTATTTTTGCCGCCGCTTTGGCCTGCTTACCTAGTGTTTCGATCATCGTTTCGATATTGCTGTCATTAGACATAAATGAGTTTCCTTTTACTTATTCGTTTAATCTTAATTATTTGGTGAAATTCAACAGCAGATGTTGAATTATTTGAATTTAATATTGCTAGTTTTCATTTTGAATAAAATATTCAACGTGAACGTTTTGGACATCAGCATGTAGAGCTAATAAAAGTCAACGCAAGGCTATTGCGCGTTGATAAGCAGCTGAAACACTCGCTTCAAGTAGTGCATCTAACTGGGCGTCTTGCATAAGTGCAGTCAATCCCGCGGCTGTTGTGCCATTTTTACTAGTCACAGAATTTCGCAAGCCTTTAACACTCAGCGCACTAGTCGCCGCCAGTGCAACCGAGCCACTCAAGGTGTTAAATACCAAGTTTTTGCCGGTCTCGTTTGAAAGCCCATTTTAATCGTTGATTCAATCCAACAGCGGGCAAATTCGAAAGCATAGCCGGACCCACGTCCGGCAACAGCAATTACTCGTACTAGCTCATCTTCGCTATCAGCCAAGTGAGTATAGCCGATGGTATCGGTTAACCTCGTGGCCATTTTTATTTGAGCAAAATTGCATCGTGAATTTGCGTAAAGTCCGCTAACGCCTCGGCCAATTTGCGCTGATAAACTTGCCATAACGGGTATAATAGCATGTTCACCGATCAGTTTTTCTATTGACCATACCGAGTAACCTGTGGCGATAGAAATGAGACAGCTAAAGTCGCTAAGCAAATGACGGTATGCCGGTAATACTTGTACAGTAATTTGCGGTTTAATCGCAACAACGATGATATCAAAACGTTGCGCTGAGAGTTCTTCAATTGCTTGTGTGACAATAACACTCGGTGGCGCTTTGACTAAAGAAGGGTTAATAACACTAATGGTGTGTTCCGTAGAGGTTGCCCAACGAGCCAATAATGCGCCGGCCATTTTTCCACAACCAATCATAAGTAATGACATAAAACTCCTGTAGTTTTAGTTTTTTTTCGCATGAAATGCAGACTGTATTGCAAGTATTCTGTATAAACTTTGATGAAGTCTTAAAACGGCCTAAATGGCGGTGATTTTAAGTTCAATTGAAAAAACATGCGTTTTAGTATATAATCTTCGCACTCATTTGTCGATTACTGTCAAATTCTAACGTTTCTTTTAAACGTTTCAACAATGTTTTATCTACTATTTTCAATTCGTTCAATCGCAAGTAAAACAGATTTATTGGTAGTAAATATAATTCTAATACGACAAGAAAATATTACGAAAATATCTGAATTTACTGAACCAAGTTTTTATCGGTTCAAGTCAGTTATTTAATTTAATTAATCAACGTACGGAGTAATTTTGTCTACATTTGAACCACAAAAAACTGAAAAACCTTCTCGAAATAAACCACGCATTGTTATAAAAGTTGGCTCGAGCCTTTTAGCAAACGTTAAGAACTTAACCCCTAGTTTTGCTTTCATGCACGGCCTACTGAGTGATATTGCGACACTGCGTGATCAAGGATATGAAGTTGTACTGACTTCTTCCGGGTCCGTGGCATTAGGTCTCAATACTATTGGCTGTACTATCGAAAATGCCAGTGTGCAAGATAAACAAGCTGCAGCGGCTTGTGGACAACCGATATTAATGCATGCCTATAAGCAAATTGCGCTTGAGTATGGTTTTGATATTGCACAAGTATTAGTGACCTTAGATGATCTTGAAAATCGACGTCGATTTCTTAACATTAAAAATACCGTTCATCGTTTAATAAAACAAGGCGTTATGCCAATAGTAAACGAGAATGATACCGTCACCACCGAAGAAATTCGTGTTGGCGACAACGATCGACTCGCCGCCAAAGTCGCGCAAATGATCGGGGCTGAATATCTATTTATTTTGACCTGTATCGATGGCGTTTATGATCGAGATCCTTCAGAAGAAGGTGCGGTATTTGTTGAGTCTATCGAAGATGTCAGTAGTTATATGGAAGCGGCAAGCGGTACGAGCTCTTTAGGCACCGGTGGTATGCTGACTAAATTACAAGCAGCAAACATGGCGCAAAATGCCGGTTGTACCACGATAATATCCAGAGGAACCATGGAAACTCCGGTTACTGGCATACTAAATGGCGAACGCAGACATACCAAATGTATTGCCCACTCTTCACCTTCATCAGCTTGGAACATCTGGCTAACGGATCGCTTGCAAATGGCTGGTAGTTTAGTGATAAAGCAAGAGGTTGCTGATGCACTATATGGCGGAGATGATGGTTTTTCATGCCATGATGTAGTTTCAATTCACGGCAAGTTTGAACGCGCAGATGTACTACATGTCTATGATGAGAAAGGCGATGAAATAGCCCGTGGTTTATGCAACTTTTCATCCGATGAAACGGCAATTATTTCAAGTCGTCCAGATGAGTCGGTTAAAAGTATCCTTGGTTATGCTGGCTCACAACGCTTAATTAATAGTGAAAACTTAGTCGTTTTAGCTGACCATCATCTTTCTTGGGATGAACCGGTTCAAAGTGAATAATTAATATTAGCGCCGTTGTTGAATAATGTTTTAAAATATTTAACGTCACAGGATATGCATTACAAACATAAGCTGTGGCGCTATTTATTTCAACTATGAGGTTAACGTTAAGCCGTTACTAAAAAATTTTTATCTTCAATTAATGTCTTAGCTGGCTTTTAACTTAGGCAACTACTTTACTGTTCTCATCTATACCTTTACTTCGCTTTTGTTAGCGTTTAGCCAGAAAATAATCGACCATCGAAATGCTGACACTCACGCTATAAGTAAACTACGTCACCGTTAAAAACACCCTATTTATTGCCCGTATACTCCAGATAGCTCTGTGTCAAATGTCGACAAAAAGGCTTTTGCTATTAGTGATAAATTTTCACCGGGAATAATAAGCCAACATTATTTGCCAAGTTAGCTAAATCAATAACAGGGCCAATAACCAAGACTTATTAAACCCTACTGTTCAGCTGGATTATGTTGCTGTAGAAATCGAATCACATTTTCATAAAAGTTAAAGCGATTTTTACTATTGAACAGGCCATGACCTTCATTTTCAAATTCAATCCACTGGTATTTTTTATTATGCTTATCTAATTGCGCTATTAATACTTCAGCTTGCTCAAGCGGTGTACGATCATCTTTTGAGCCATGAGCAAGTAATAAAGGCGACTTTAGTTTTTCAATGGCATGCGCTGGTGAGTGCAATATTTGGAGGTTTTTCGCGCCAATATTTTTAGCGAAATAACGAGCGTCTTTCAGTTCGCTATCTTCAGTTAATAGCGCTAAGTCGTAAATACCCGATGATGCTATCGCACACTTAAACAAATCAGGTGCTAAAATGCTACTTTGCAGCGCACTATAACCGCCAAAACTAGCGCCCATAATACAAATTCGACTTTTGTCTATATAACCTTTCTCAACTAGATAATTGATACCGTCAATAATATCATACTGGATGTTTTCACCCCATTGCTCAACGCCGGCCGATTTAAACTTCCAACCAAAGCCTGTTGAACCACGAAAGTTAACCTGAACAACGGCATAACCTTGAGAAGATAATAGCTGTACTTCTGGATCAAACCCCCAATAATCTCTCGTAGATGGGCCACCATGTACTAATATAACAGCAGGCTTTGCGGTCTCAGTTTTGCTACGAGGTAAGGTCAAGTATCCTTGCACAGACGTATTATCCCTGGCGTTAAATTTAAACGAGTATTGCGGATTCAATTGACTGACATCGAGTGACTTTTTGCTATTTGCAACAAAGCTAAACTTTTTATCACTAGCATCATATAAATACCATAGCCACGGCTGGACATCACTAGTTAGCCTAATCAGTGCCTTGCCGTTGACCTGTCTATCGCTCTGCACGTCTAATTGATAACCAGGAAAGCGCTTTAAAAAAGCGCTAAACTCTATTGCGCCGACATGTGCTGCAGCCAATATTTTGTATTGTGGATACTCGTCAAAATACGAGAGAACATATGGCGTATTGGAGTTATCAAGATAAAGCGTACCTACATCAGCACCCTCGACATAATATAAGGACGACATTTTTTGCGTTGCAGGATCAAATAAGCAAATCGAAATGGTGTCGTTACCACAATAATCTCGCACCAGTAATTGTTTAGTATCTTTATATAAATCAATTATGGAAAAATTATATGTCGCCTCGGGAATAGCGTATTCAAGCCATGAATTATCAGAAAAATCATAACGGGCAACCGTAACCGCATTGTCTTTATCTATGCTACTTAACCATAAGCTTTCATCTTTAGCTAAATACCACAAATTAGTCGTGTCATGATCGGCTTTGTAAACGTCAACTTTAGCTAAAAACTCTAAGGTACCTGTGTATATATTTAGCTTAAATGCCCACATTCCTTCACTATCATATTGTGACGTCGAAATAATAATATGTTGTGGGTCGTCTTTTAATAGGTTAATTATTTTTGGATGAGCCTGGTGCTTTTCAAGGTCAGCTTCCGTGACATTACTTCTAAGCTTTCCTCGATGAAACAATGAACGCAAGCCAAAAATGAATTCACCGGCTTCATCATCAATATTAATACTGTAAATTTCACCATAATAAGCTTTTCGCTCTTTATTTCTTTGCTTAGAGGCAAGGGAAATTAGTAAACGTTGGTTATTTGCCCATGAATAACTGCCGACCCGATCTTTTTTGGCAAAGTATATTTCGTTCACCGCCTTCATGGTTTTTGTATCAACCACAACGATCATTGGCAGATCATTGTGGTTTCGAATTAACGCAAGATGTTTACCGTCTGGCGAAAGGCTGACACTTCGATAATCATTGTTTTTAAACAGTGTTTGAATCGATATATTTTTTGCTGATAATTTATTTTTGTTATTATTAGCTTCGCTTGCCAGCGAGCAAGCACTGGCAAATAGCGCCAAGATTAAAATAGCTTTTATTATCTTACTAAACACAAAGTTCCCTTTTAGTTGTTAATTTCTTGTTACATTGAAGTTAACTCACTATTATCCATTAGCCCTGTTATCTGCGCAAGTTTAAGCAAAGCTTTTCACTTAAAATAATATTAATTAGCTATAGATAAGCAGCCAAAAATCACCATAATGCTGAAAATAGCATTTTGGCTTAGTAATCACTAATGATAAAAACGCCGCAGATTAACGGATAGTTAAAGCGATTTTTTTCGACGAATATAAAGCGTTCTATTTAGCTTGGCGACAACCTCTCCTTGAGCATCTTTAACATAAACCGGAATTTCAGGCAGATACTTCTGCCCTTGAGCCGTATTCGTTAAAATATCTGCAATTAAAGCCTCGGTAATTAAAAACTCTGCGGTCACTATGCCCTTACCCGGTTTTATATAATCAATATCTGCTGACTTATCCCAAACGATATAATCCTGACCCAATCGCGACATGATCATCAACATATAAAAGGGATCTGTCATCGCGTATAGTGAGCCACCAAAATGCACTCCCATAGCATTTTTATTGAATATGCTCAATTTTAAACGCACTTTGGCTTTACGAAAATCCGCTGAAATATCGACTATACGGATGCCGGTAAATAGAAACGGTGGCCAAATATTTAATAAAAATTTCATCTGCCATGCTTTTTTAAACATATAACTTCCCTTGAAAGCGTTAAAAACCGATATATACCCACACAATGCGTATGGTTTATTTGGTGAAACTCATCAGACCAGCGGGGCATTATGACCAATAAAGCCAATAAAACCAGTAAAAGTGAGAATCATTTGCAACTAGCTCTTTCAACCAAGCGCATAACCCCCTATAATTTTTCATAAATTGAAAGCCAGATGTAGAGACTTAAATTAATGCCTGAACAAAATGAAGAACTAAAAAGAGCTGGATTAAAGATAACCCTGCCGCGCATTAAAATTTTGGCTATTTTACAAAACCCCAATAACCAGCACATCAGTGCTGAAGACGTTTATAAAATTTTACTTGAGCACCATGAAGAAATTGGTTTGGCTACCGTATATCGGGTATTAAACCAGTTTGATGATGCTGGTATTGTTACTCGCCATCATTTTGAAGGTGGCAAGTCAGTATTTGAATTAAGCCACAAAAAACATCATGATCACCTTGTCTGTCTAAATTGCGGTAAGGTAATTGAATTTGAAGATGATGTTATTGAACAACGCCAAGAAGATGTCGCTAAATTACATAAAGTAAAATTGACCAACCATAGTTTATACTTGTATGGTGAGTGTGAAGACGAAGTAGCTTGCGAAGAATACCGTAAAGCGCAATTTTAACGCGTTAACAACGTATAAAATTTTAAGCCCTAGTTATTTAGTTAACTAGGGCTTTTTACTTTTATAACTACATCTTAGAACGCTTGCAATAAATCCCCAACTCTGGCACTTATTGGCCATTAGTAATCATAAAGGTGCTCAAGTTCAGCACCTTTAGTGCTTAGCTCGCCTAATAACTGATTTAACTCTGTTACCTTGAGCAACTTAATCTCTCGACTCATTGAGGGTTGTGACACCATGATAGAGTTAAATAAGGTAACGCCAGTAGTTATCTTTGCTTGTTCTGCTGTAGCGACTAAGTATGACACCGCAATATTTTTATTACCGGAAATTTCAATAACATTAGCGCCTTGTGCTATTAACTCGGGTAATAATGTTGTGAACGGCCCCCAACGTGGGATTGATAGTAAATGTTGGTTATTTTCTGACGCCAGCACCTTAATTCTATTGGGTATTAATACGATATTTTCCGGTGCGATATCGGCGACTAAATATATCAAGCCGTCACTCGCTTCATAACTGACACTCGAGGCAAATGCGATTAACTTTGCATAAACACTTTTAAAGCCAAACTCTAGACTAAAGAATAACTTGCGCTCAAATTTACGAATAAAATTATTACCAAAAAAATCTGTTTCGCACCACAACTTTTCAGTCCAATGACCAAAATCAAATTTATACCATGCTTGTGAAAAAATAAGCTCACTATAAGCCTTATGCGCTTGCGCTATAATAATGTCTTCTTCAGTTTTAGTGCCGTCAGTCGTCCAATAACTAAAGCGACCGATGATATTCTCATATAAACTCTTATACATATATTCAACGGTCGTGCTAATACCAATAACCTGCAGCATGGTCATATACTCTTGGTTATCTTGTTGATAATTAGCACCTAGCTTTACAACCCGATCATATTGTCGCCAATATTCATTAATACTGGCCATAAAAGGGAAATCACTCGGGTTATTATCGGCGGCTAAATATGTCGCATATTCCAACGGATTAAAAACTAGGTACCATTCTGGAATCGTTAAAACAGTTTGTTCTTCACTGCGAAAATACTGCTTAAGTTGCTTTTTTGCGTGAGCAATTACTGCGCCTTTTTGAGTACTGCCAGCAAGATAATATTGCTGCCAAAGTTGATTGATAAAGCGATTATCGGGATCTAACGTTGCCTTTATGGCAAAAAACTCATGAGCTCTTGGATATGCTTGATGAAACTGCTGATTAGAAGCGAAAATTTGATAAGGTAGGTAGTAACTACCGTCAAGCGCAATAACAGCATCGATCATTTCAACACTCCATTGGCGTACTTTTTCGACGGCAACCTCATCGGTCCCTTGTAAGTAATAAACCACAAAAGCAAACATTTCATTACGCGCCCAAGACAGCATATTTTCTGGCGCCGCATGAGCATGTCGAATAGAAACATTAATAATGTTAACTTGATTTTGTAAAAAGATGTCTTTCATTAACGGCACAAACTGATCAAACTTTGCTACTGGAATGAAATACTCGCGCAGTACATAAGTATTATCTTTACGGCTTTTAGGTTCCAATTCAGCTACGTCGTAACTGGCTTCCCAGTTTCGCCAAACGACTTTATCTTTAGCGTAATAAAGTGGGTCGATGATATGTTGTCGAATACTTTTGCCAATATCATAATTACCAACAAATTCGGCTCCAATGCGCTGCCATTTATAATCGGCATTTCGTGCGCGAAGTCGATCAGTTTCGCTTGGCTGCTGGGTTGATTTTAGCCAGGTAATATCGCGAACTGTGTCGTAATCAGGGGGATATAAATCACCGTTATGAAAAACCACATCGCTATTATTTCGAACATTGTTAGCAAAATGTTGAGCATACTGTTCAACAGGCATGACTTGTGTCGCTCTTTCGATGACGGTATTTTCAGCCAAACTTAATGTTGCTTCAGTGATAACACCAATGCCGCCGTAGCCACCGATAAGCGCATAAAATATATTTGCATTTTGCTCGCGAGAGACAAAAATTTCTTTACCTGAGGCTAGAACCACTTTCATTGATAGTACCGACTTAATCAGCGGCCCTTCACCGATGTAACGGCCATGAACATTAACACTAAGCGAGCCGCCAACCGTAAAGTTGGCATAGGTTTGCATGATCCTTATTGCTAAGTTTTCTTTATCAATAACTTCTTGAATATCTCGCCAAGTAATACCGGGTTGCACCGTTATGGTTCTATTGGCTACGTCCAATGCGAGTATTTTTTTAAAGTCACGCATATCGATATGCAAACTATCTTCAAAGGCAACTTGTCCACCCATACTAAAACGACCACCGCCAATTGAAATAGGTCCGGTACTTGTGTTGATGGCCTGAATAATTTCCGCGCTGAATTTAGGTTTTATGACCTTTGCAACTTTAATTGGGTTAAGCTGAGTGATGTCATTGACAATCAGCGGCTTGTTATTGAGCAGTTCAAGCGGTGATTGATACTGATTGTCACCACTGGTTTGAATAATAAACGTAGCAGCAAGCGCGGTAACGATTAGCATTACCAAGATAAACTTTGCTAAGTTTTTAATGAGATTTAGTGACGTTCTTATAAGGTTTCTTGTCAAATTTTGATTGGCGACTCTGCTAATAATTGTTTTCATTTCAATCCCTTGATAACATCGGTATAAAGTTTTACTTACCGCTATTTTAAAGGAATATCATGGATAAAACTAGACGTACACTTTTCGGTAAATTAGCCGCGATTATTGCTGTTTTGCCATTAGCAAAGCTTGCCAGTGCTGAACAAACACTTGGGTTAAGTCAGCATGCGTTAGGCAATTTTTATTACATTTATCAAAATAGTCAATATCGTCAGAGCTTCTTGCCCTTTCTGCAAAACGTTTTTCACCTTTACCCTGATAAATCACTGCATCAATTGATTAATGCTGTGACACACGAAGCGAAAAGTGATGAAAAGATTTATCAAAGGATACAACAAAATCTTGCCGACATCTCGCCAGCACTGGCCAATTTTCGCTATGCGCTACCGGCGTTAAATAAACAAAAAAAAGTTATGGCGGCACAAAGCCAACAGTTGTTAGCCGATAGAAATAACTTTCAGGGCTATTTGGAGATAGGAACAACAGGGCGCTATATTGATGCGCTTGAAGAACAGCTAAATATTAATGGCTCACGGTACTTTATTGCCGAAAGATCTGCCACTTTTTCGCCCGTCGATATGATTGATCGCGGACAAATATTAAAAGCTGGCGATGAACAGTTACTAGATAACTATCAGTTAGATATCAGCAGCAGTATTGCGAGCAATTCAATTGATTTAGTCACGGTTTTTATTGGTTTCCATCATTGTCCTATACATCTGCGAGAGCCTTTTATCACAGGCATTAGAGACGTAATGACGGATAATGGCGTTTTATTGTTGCGTGATCATGATGCTCATAATGAAAGACAGTTACGCACGGTGGCCCTCGCCCATGATGTTTTCAATATGGGCACTCATGAAAGTTGGCACTACAACCAACAAGAGCTACGTTTATTTTATTCTCTTGAAGCCCTTAATAAGATGATGACCCGCTTTGGTTTTAAAACTGATGGTCATCAGCTATTTCAAAGCGGTGATCCGACAAAAAATGCCTTAATGGCCTACACAAAATCCTAGTATTTTCTTGCCCGCATTAATCGCGAACAGCTTCAAAATACCCTAATTTAGTTTTGGAGCTGTTTGACTTGCTATCCCGCTGAATCACCAACGCTCAATACTCCTCTGTAACGCCATCATGACTATGAGCAAAGACCCCTCCGGCATAATGCCTCGGCGGTAAAAGCCGGTATTGCGTAGTAAAATTAAAATCGGTAATAAAATGGTCAGTATAGCGAGCTGACCCATTTCCACGCCAAGATTAAACGCTAATAGACTCAGTAATTGTTGATCCGCAGGCAAACCTAGTTCGTCTATTCCGCAGGAGAAAACCATGCCGTGCAATAGACCAAAGGCAAAGGTTAGCCAAGTTAAACATAGCACCATAGGCCAAATATTATTTAAAGCGGCAAATAAAACCGATAAAGTAAACCCCAGTTCTACCCAGCGACTATGGGGCTTTAGCCAACCTAATAATGTTAATGAATGCGCTAAGGTAAAAGCGTTGGTCTGCCAGTAATTATTTTTAACCGCTAATAGCGCAGGCAGCATAAGTGCTAACAAAAACAGAATATGATCTATGCCAAGGAAAATATTGCACTTTAATTGGCTGTTAATGCGCCACTGATAGCTTCTGATTTTAACTATGACTTTGATTTAGATAAGTTTAAAACATTTTTTCGTAAGCTAACTTTTCATGTTTAAAACTTAACCCTGAATGCTTATGCACAGAGCAGAATGGGACAATTAACTTCCGCCATGATACTTGCTACAAACTTAAATTTTTATTTTCTTTTTTGGCAACTAGCTCACTGTTTTTATTAAATAATTTATAGACAAAAACCCTGAATATGGACTATATTTTATTCATCAACTAATCTAGATGTATGCTATTCGAATGTTTTTTGCCAATAAGTTTTATTTTGTAGTTATTTTATTTAGCTTTACCTTATGCTTTTCAAACTCATTGTTGGCCGAACAACGCGATGACGCGCAGGATTTGTTTGATCTAAGTTTCGAAGAGCTTTTGAATGTCCGGGTCAGCACGCCGACTAAAACCCAACATGAAACTTGGCTTTCGCCTTCATCAGTTTCTGTGATTAACCGCCAGCAAATCGAAAACTATGGTTACCAAACCGTCTGGGATGCACTGCAAACCGTTGTTGGTTCACTACCTGCTTTTGATGGTAACAGTGCACAATTAAGTTTTCGCGGCGCATTAGAGCCTGGCTCTTTTGGTAATCGTTTTATCATGATGATCAATGGTCATAAAGTTAGTCATAGTTACTTTCAGTGGACTAGTGTTAATGAGTCATTGGGCTTAGCTATTGATAATATTGAGCGTATTGTTATCGTGCGCGGCCCAGGTTCGGTATTGCATGGTAGCAATGCCTTTGACGCGGTAATTAATGTGATAACGCGTGACGCTAAACAGTTGAACGGATTTGAAGTCGTAACAAAAATAGCCGCTCATACTAATGCTACTGGTAACTCGCCAGTTGAGGCCGAAAGAAATATTAACCGTATTATAACCAGCTTGAGTTATGCAACCACACATAACGATGGCTCTAACACACTGGTATCGGCTACTCGCAATGAAAGCAAAGGCCACAAATTATGGTTGCCTTATTTCCAAGCCACTGGCCAAGGTGGTATTGCCGACAAAGTTGACGACAAACTCAGTGAATTTTTCTGGCTTAAACACCAAAGAAAAAATTTAAGCTTTAGCGCCCAATATTCTGAAGTTGATTTCGGGCGACCATTAGCGCCTTTTTTTGCCACGCCCAATAGCGACTTAACGCGCAATAATGTCCGTAAATATTTTATTGAGCTAGCGCATCAATTAGCACTCAATAACAACATAGACTTAGAAACAAGAATTTATCATGACCGTAATGACTTTACAGCAAGTTGGTTTTACCAAGGCTTTAGTCCACTCGACAGGCAAATCGTTCCGTCAAAGTTAACCGGTATTGAAAGCTTTGCGGTACACAGTATGGCCGATAATGAGTTAGTCATTGGTGCTGAATTTGAGCAACATCAAACCTCACAGATTGAAGACTATCCATCGGAGGATAACTTTTTTCGTTTTGATGCCTTTAAGTTTAATCAACATGCTATTTATTTTCAAAACCAGTATACAATTTCCCCATCACTGTTGTGGAATATAAGTGCCCGTTATGAAGATAATTCTGACTATGGCTCGGTTAATGTCAAACGAACGTCTCTGGTTTATCAGCCCCTGCCGGATATGGCTTTTCGCTTACATTTAGGTGAAGCTTTCCGAGCGCCTTTGTTACACGACTTTTTTTACCAAAGCAGCATACTTAATTTACCGCAAAATAAAATCCAAAAATTAAGCTTTGAAAAAACTAAAAGTGTTGAAGTAGGCTTTAATAAACGCGCAGATAATTATCAATTTGATATTTTATTTTATCGTGATACCGATGAAAATGTCGTCAAGTATAACGCAAGCAAAGATCATTATTTTAATGCCCGAGGCGATATTTCAAAAGGTCTAGAAATGGTTTTAGATTACCAATGGAGTCGTGAGTTAAATGGTTATTTTAATTTCACTTATGTTGATACACCTAGAGACAGCGAAGGTGAAAAGTTTAATGCGCCGCGCTACTCAATAAAGTTAGGTTCGACTTATCAAATTTTATCGGATAAACGTTTATCATTAGCTGTCGAGGGCCAGTATTATGCCGATCAAGATTATGTCGATCACAGTGCCCGAATCGGCGTCGACTTGCAGCAAACAGCCTACAGTATATTTAATTTAAACCTGTTATCAAAAAATAACCCTTTGGATCTAGATATCAATTTTAGGATAGATAACTTATTTAATCGCAGCTTTGAATACCCTATCTTTAAAGGTACAAGGCAAGGATATCCCAGTATTGGACGCAGCGTAATGTTGAGTTTGTTGAAAGTTTTTTAAAAAAAATTGGTTAGCGCTATAAAATCTATCTTTGTTTTAAAGGGAGCCGGCCATGAAAAAACTCGTGAGTAGATAAAAGTAAAATATAATCCTGGCTTTAAAATAAGCACATATGCCACCAGTGTTTGAACTCATATAACCCAGACTCTCTAACGGCTTTAATAACCATGCGCTATTACCCTTAAAAAGACAAATCAAGCTTACCTGAACAGCGTTAAATGATTATTTTTATCTTTTAAAATAATCATTTAACGATTAACCTAGCACTAAAGTACCATTCAATAAATTAGCTATATACGCCATGCTCTTTACGATTAAAAAATCTCACTTACTAGCTTGGTAACTTTTAGCTCCTTAATAATGGAAGGCATCATGTATAAATATTTAACTGCGTTTATTTTGATTTTAAGTACATTTTTCAGTACTAGCAGCTCAGCTAAACAATTTTCCCTCACTGAATTTGGTAGTAACCCTGGCGAGCTAACCGCAAGCTATTTTCAAGGGACTAAAAAAAATAACAATCTTATTGTTTTATTACATGGCTGCGTACAACAAGGAGAGGTCCTCGCACAGCAAAGTGGCTTAATGGCTTTAGCAAACAAAAAGCAATTTTCCTTACTTATTCCTCAACAAAGCCAAAACAACAATATTAAAGGCTGCTTTAATTGGTTTTCTAAACAAGATATTGAAAAAAACCAAGGTGAGAGCCAGTCAATAAAAAATATGATTACCACCGTTAATGCTCAGCAAAAATTTAATAACATCTATATTATAGGCTTATCTGCTGGCGGAGCTATGGCCAGCTCAATGTTGGTTAATTATCCTGAGTTATTTACCGCAGGTGCTATTATTGCGGGCTTGCCCTACCCTTGTGCTGATAGTTTAATTACCGCTATTGCCTGCATGCGCAGCGGCCCTTCACAAACCTCAACGCAACTGACGACGCTTGTAAAACAGATTAATAGCTCTCAACCAAATTGGCCTAAGCTATCAATTTGGACCGGTAGCCAAGATGCTGTAGTTAACCCGAAAAATTCTCAACAACTGGCGTTACAATGGGCAGAGTTAAGTCAATCATCCCAACAAGCCACTATTGTCGAACATCAGGGCTACAAAATCAGCCAATGGCAAGGGCAAAATAAACAGATAAATGTCGAACTTATTGAAATTGAAAATATGGGTCATGGTATCGCCATAGCACCAACATTAATTGATGGCGGTAGCGAAGCCCCTTTTGTCATTCAAACGTCCATCAGCACAATTTTGTACTTGCTAAATGCTTGGGAAATATAAAAATGCCACATCCAAGTATAAAACCATTAAAAACTATAAATTTAAATATAATATAAAATCATTAATTACATGAACTTAACAACTAATAATCTGAGCATACTACTATAGTACAAATTATCTTCTGGTAAATTTACTATAGAGTTTTAGGCACACCAATAAAAAACAATAAAGTGCATAAGTAAGCGATTTATTAGCGATAAATTACGGGGAAATATTATGAAGCGTTACAACACAAGGCTGAGTGCTTTAGCCATCACTATTTCAGCGGTATTGGCTAGCCAAAGCATTATGGCAGCAGAGACCGATGAACAAATAAAAAATGACCCAACGTTAGAACGTATTGAAGTAACGGCGCGAAAGTCTCTAGAAAGTTTACAAGAAGTACCGGTGACAATGACCTCACTAAGCGCTGATGAACTGGCAGAAAGAGGCATTGAAGTCATTACCGAAATACAGCAATTCTCTCCAAATACAACATTACAACGTAGTCGCGGTACTAACTCAACTATCACGGCATTTATTCGTGGTGTCGGTCAACAAGACCCTTTATGGGGTTACGAAGCTGGCGTTGGAATCTATATCGACGATGTATACATTGCAAGACCGCAAGGTGCAGTACTTGACCTACTTGATGTTGAACGAGTGGAAGTACTACGTGGCCCACAAGGTACGCTTTATGGCAAAAACACCATTGGTGGCGCAATTAAATATGTTACTAAACAAATGTCCGGTGATGGTGAATTAAAAATCCAGGGTACCCTTGGTCAATACAATCAAAAAGATATAAAAATCACCGGCCAATACCCACTTATCGAGGATAAACTTTTCATTGGATTTGGTTTAGCCAACATGCAACGCGATGGATACGGTGAATTTTTAACCTCAGATTTACCAAGTCAAGATAAAGAAAACTACAATAAAGACGTAATGGCTAGCCGTATTACACTCGAATACCATGCCACTGATGACTTACTTTTTAGTTTCAACTGGGACAAAACTCAAGACGATTCTAATTCAAAAGGTGGCTATCGTTTACTACCCAGTGTTCTCACTGATGCGCCAGTGCCAGACAGCACCTATGACTCTTATACCAGCCTTCCAACATGGAATGAAGTTGAACTAGAAGGTATTAGTTTTACGGCTAATTGGCACGTCAGCGATACTACATCATTAAAATATGTCTTTTCATCGCGTGACAGTTATTCACCAACTAATATCGACTTTGATAACACCTCACTAAGAATTTTTGATGTCCCTGCTATCTATGACGACAAACAAAAAACTCATGAGATTCAACTTAATAACCTTGGTGATAATTATAAGCTTGTTTCTGGTTTATATTACTATGATGGTGAATCATGTGGGCAATTTGAAGCTATTCTAGAAGTATTTGGGCAATCACTAAATTTACCCGGTTTAACACGTGAAGTTAGTGGCTGTAGTAACTCGAAAAGCACCGCGGCTTATGCACAAATTAGCTATGACCTATCGGAAAAATGGTCCGTTACAGCTGGTGCTCGTTACACTAAAGATGAAAAAGCCTCAAAAGTTCGTAACGGTTTAATCTTTGACACAGTTTACCCTGAGTCAGGCTGGATTGACGGCTACGTCCGACCTGATGGTGATTTAGTACCCGTTGTACTTGACGATAAAAAAGATTGGTCAAAATTTACTCCGCGCATTGGTGCTGAATATCAAGCAAATCGCGATTTAATGTTCTTTACCAGTTTTTCACAAGGCTTTAAATCGGGTACCTTTAACCCTCGAGCCTCAGCAAGTGAGCCGGCAGCAAACCCTGAAGATGTTGACTCTTTTGAAATAGGTATGAAAAGTGAGTGGTTAGAAAACCGGTTACGCGCCAATATCACCTTATTCTCACTCGATCATAAAGACCGTCAATATATTTCAGTACTGCCAAGTGAAGATGTAACCGTATTAAACCAGCGTTTGGGTAATATTGGTCAATCTGATGCTACAGGCATCGAAGCAGAATTTACTTACCTAGCGACACAAGACCTGATGCTATCGGCAAGCTTTGGCTTTATTGATAGTGAGTTCAAAGAGGTTATCGATACTGATCCAGATACGGGATTAGAGTTCGACAAATCAGCTACATTTGCTATTTCAAACACGCCAGATTACACCTTTAATTTAGGGGCAAATTACACTATAGAATCAAGTGTTGGTGACTTTATTTTTAACGCAAGTTACTACTACCGAGATGATTATGTCTTATTTGAAGAAAACAGCTTACTGACACAAGAAGGCTACGGAATCACCAATGTCAGTGTAGTTTGGTATAGTGATGACGGTAATTGGAATGCAGGTCTACATGTTAAAAACTTAACTGACGAAGAATATATGATCGGTGGTTACCAGTTTGTTACCCCATTAGATGATGGTAGTTTTGCGCCTGGTTTAGGTGGTGATAATACCTTAATTGGTTACTATGGCGACCCAAGAGCGGTATCTTTAACCCTTGGATATCAATTTTAATTGATTGTGTTACCTGTGTTACATTAACGATTAGAAAGAGCTGAATGATTCAGCTCTTTTTCATTTAGATTAAATATAGGAGTTATCTATGTCTAGCGCAAAAGTAATTATCGCCGATGATCATCCCTTATTTCGCACCGCTTTAAAACAAGCAATAGTTGAGTGTATTAATGGTGACGAAACCTTAGAAGTAGATAATTTTCACGACCTATTAAAGGCCGTTACGAGTAACAGCAATTTAGAGATTGTTTTTCTTGATTTGCATATGCCAGGTAACGACGGTTTTACCGGCTTAACCCAGCTGCAAAACCACTATCCTGATATCGTGGTGATCATGGTATCTTCAGACGACAACTCTGAAACCATGCAAAAAGCAATTAACTTTGGCGCCGCAGCATTTATTCCTAAATCGGCAGATTTAGCCACCATAGCACAAGCGATTGATACGGTTTTAGCCGGGGGTATTTGGTTACCAAAACATATTGAGTTTAATGCCGATCAACAAATCGATTTAGCCCATCAAAAACTAGCCAAGCAACTAAGTCAACTCACCCCGCAACAATACATAGTGCTCACCCAAATAGCTGATGGCCAGTTAAATAAGCAAATTGCCTACGATCTCGATATCAAAGAAACTACGGTTAAAAAACATGTTTCTGCAATATTATTAAAACTAGAAGTGAATAATCGCACACTGGCCGGCCTCGCGTATCAGCAATTGATGCTAAGCCCTTCACAACACTTGAATGTGTCTTAAGAAAAAATACAGATTACCAACAGCTCAATCGTAAATGGATGCATTAAATGTCCAACTTAACTCGGCTAACATTATAAGCTATTTTACATTAGCAATAACACTAACGCCCACTACCCTTTAAAGACGATGCAATTCCTGCCACTTGCTTTACCAATATACAGCCTTTTATCTGCGATAAACACAAGCTCTTCAGAACTACTGGCTTCCCCAGGTGACATTGCGATACCAATAGTCAGGGTTATTTTCCGCACTAAAGGAGGTTTATGCGCAGCAGATAAAACGACTAAATTCTCTCTAATTCTTTCAGCTAATTGTATAGCAGCGTTCACATTGGTTTTTGGCAGTATTAACGAAAACTCTTCACCACCAAAGCGACATGCCAAATCCATTTTCCTTATTGATTTGTCAATAACCATTGCCAAAAAAATCAGTATCTTATCACCTTCTTGGTGACCAAAATCATCATTGATCTCCTTGAAATTATCAATATCCATCATTAGAAAGGCGGTTGAATCATCACTTCGCTTTGCTCTATCTAATTCTCGAGGCAAGTTTTCGTTTAAAAAACCTCTATTATAGAGACCGGTAAGTGGATCTCTGTAGATTTCTTTGCGTAGTATTTCGTATTTTTGTCGATAGGTAAGAAAAGTGAAAATATCTTTAATTTCGGCATCTTTATGAACAGATGTATACTCTTTATTGGCGTAAAGTTTCAGATAGAAGGTCAAGATCAAAGAATAGATAAATGCAAAAAGCAACTTGCCTAAAATTGCGGATGTGAGCAATTTCATATATTGAGTTTGCTCGGAGATTATACCCGAGAATATCGTAAAAACGAGGGTATCAATAATTAAAACCACCGCCATTGCACAGTAAATTCTTAAAAATACTATCTTGATGTATTTTGAGAAAAATTCATAAAGTATAATGATTAACAAAACGTCTACCGCTAATGTTAGCGTGCCAACGATCAGGACTCTCGGCGTAAAGTGAAAAGCTTGTATTGCTATATTAGATATTTGTTCAGCAGGCAAGCCCTCTAAATGAAAGCCAAACATGACCAGGAATACTGTTAAGGTAATATTTGCGAAAACCAGGCCATATATAAGCTTTCTAGCTTCAGCAGCATCCTCTCTGATGTAAATGAGTAGTACCGCAAATAAACTGGCATTAAAGAGTACCGCAGACCCAGGACTGACGAAAATTCCGGGGAAAATTTCAAAATATAAAAACGATGCAAGAGCCGCTTGTAAATATTGGAATGTACCAAGTGTGATATAAAGAATGGCGATACCAAATTTATGCCGCATTCTAAAGAGAACGACGATAACTAAGCCGACAAATAAAGCTTCACTGAGCATAAGTGCAAGCTGCAAAATATGGGAAATTGCCATAAAATTTCTTTCCTTAATCTGCTAACAATAGCACCGCAATATTGCTTGTGATATTAACGATTAAAAATGCTTTGTTGAGAAAAATTAATACATTAATACATTAATACATTAATACATTAATACATTAATAGCGTAATACAATAAACCGCTAATTTCTTGTTTTATTGATAAAATTCGCAAAGGCGCTGGGCCGCTCAAATTAAAAGTGCAAAAAATAGTAGGATAAAAGCGGTTTACTTTAGGCTATGCAAGCAATTGTCGCATCATGCGTTTTAACGCTAATGACTTAACCGGTTTGCGTAAAAATAGAAATTCAGCATCGCTGGTATGTTGGCGAACACTTTCTGAGGGGTCAGCAGAACAAATGATCACTGGCACTTGCCAGGGTTGCGCTTGCTGCATTGTTCGCACTAACTCAACGCCATTATTGCCGTAATCAAGGTGATAATCGGCAATAATGATATTGGGCACAAGCTCGCCAATCGCTAATTTTGTCTGACATGACTGCAAATCATAGGCGGTTGTCACGCGACAGCCCCAATCAATTAATTGTGAAGCCAGCGCGGTTAACATTAAGTCATCATTATCTATCAACAATACCACGACATTATTAAACGGTTTATTGGCTATGGCTTCAGCTATAACGTCTAAGCCTTTATTTAAATTATGCTTATTACCTATGTTCCTATTAACCATTACTGCTTCATCAGCATTCACGCGAGGTATATCAATACTAAAACATGTGCCTTTCCCAAGTTGAGATTTCACTGCTATTGATAGGCCAAGTAAATTTGCTATGCGCTCTGATATCGCTAAGCCTAAACCTAAGCCTGGTATTTCACGGTTTTGCTCCAAGCGTTCGAATTCACGAAATATCGCTTTTTGTTGTGCCAGCGCGATACCGGGGCCGTTATCCCAAACCTCAACCCGTATCATTGCTTTTGTCCGTCGTATGCCTAATAAAATACGGCTCTTAACCGCCGACTTCTCACCTTGTTTGTCATTACAATAATGCACGGCATTTGATAAAAAATTTTGTATTACTCGTCTTAGCATACGCTTGTCAGAATGAACTAAACATTGGGAAAGTTGAGAAGAAAAAATAATACCCGCTTGCGCTGTTAATGCCGTAAATTCATTCTTAAGTGGTGTTAATAAATCGTCGAGGGCAAAGTGACTTTTTTCTATTTTTTCAGAGCTGCTATCTAAACGGGAAATTTCAACTAAATCTGACAACAAAGCTTCAACGACATTCAGTGAGTCATCAATATGTTCGGCCAGTGCGGTTAACTCTTCACCTTGTACTTTCTTTTTTAACATCGACGTAAATAACGACAAGGCATTAAAAGGCTGCATAAGGTCGTGGCTTGCAGCTGCTAAAAATCGACTTTTACTGCTATTGGCTGCTTCTGCTTCCGCTTTTGCTTTCTCAAGTTCTTGGGTTCGGCTCGCTACACGTTTTTCGAGATTTTCATTAGCTTTTTGTAAGGCTTTTTCTGCTTCTATATGTGCAGTAATATCAGAAAACGTACTAACAAAACCGCCTGCGGGCATCGACTGACCGCGAATTTCTAAAACCATACCGTTGGGCATGGTGCGCTGAAAATGATGGCTGTCGCCGTTTTTCATATGGGCAATACGTTTGGTGATCATCTGCTCAATATTATAACTACCGGCAATAATACCTCTGCTGATGTTAAAGTTTAACAAAGTTTCAATCGGCAAACCGGCTTGCACAAAACCTTCGGGATAATCTAATAACTCGATGTAACGCTTATTCCACGCCACTAATCTCATATCGGCATCCACCACACTGATACCTTGCTCGATATTTTCAACACCCGATTGCAACAACTCGCGATTAAAACGAAACATTTGATTGGCTTCATCAACAATACTGACCACATCTTCAAGTGGCATTTGTTCTGAGGTTGATGCGGCTTTCATCACCATGCGTGTTGAGGCAGAGCCCAGCACACCCGAAAGTTGTAAACGGGTATATTCAACAAGGTTTACTGGCTCTACATCAAGCTTGGCGTGATTTGACTTTGCGATAAGTAAAAAAGCATCTGCAGAGCTTTTATCAATAAACCTTAATAATAAACTGTAAAGGTCTTGGCTACTGAGTTTACGTTCGAACTTGCGTTGGCTTTTGCTAATGAAGATATCTGCTTGTAATTTTTCACCAACACTACGATGAGTCAGCAGTGAAACCACGACAAAACAAACAATATTACTCATCAAGCTATAAAATACACCATGACTGGTGAGATCTAAAAAATCTACACCAAATAACGCGGTAGGCTTTAGCCAAGCAATACCTAAAACACCATGCTGTAACCAAATTAAATTAGGCGCAATAATCGGTAACAGTAAGGTGAAAAACCACATGACACTGCCCGCTATTAAGCCGGTTAGTGCGCCTTTTCCATTAGCTTTACGCCAGTACAATGCGCCGATAATTGCTGGCGCAAACTGGGATAGTAAAACAAAAGAGAGTAAGCCAATACTGGCCAAGTGACTTTGCTGATTGATACTACGTTCGAAAACAAAGGCAAAAAGTAGGATCGCAGTAATAGCGAGTCGACGTTGCTTCAACAGCAAACCTGAAAATTGCGGCGATTCTGCCTTGCTAAAACATTTAAATTTCAAGGTTAATGGCGTAATAACTTCAGTTGAAATCATGGTACTTAATACGATAGCGGAAACAATAACCATACTGGTTGCTGCAGCTAAACCGCCGATATAAACTACAACGCCGAGCCAAGCTTGTTGAAAAAAAAGCGGTAAAGTCAGCACATAAGTGTCGGCATCAACACTGCCGCCAGGAAAGGTAATTAAACCAGCAATGGCAATCGGTAAAACAAAAATATTAATTAAAATAAAATAAAGTGGAAATAGCCATCGGGCGGTTTTCAACTCTTGTGGATGATGATTTTCTATCATCATCATATGAAATTGTTGAGGTAAAACAAAAATTGTTATGGCACCTAAAATCGCCTGCGCTACTGCGAGATAGATGGAGCTGTCATCAGTAAATAACGCACTACTTCGTTGCTGCGCAGCGAGATCGGCAAAGCCGTCGAAGACAAAAAACGTGGCGAAAATTCCAACGGTCGTTAAGGCGAGTAATTTCACCACCGAGCTAAAGGCAATCGCTAATACTAAGCCTTGGTTTTGCTTACTGGCGGCAATTTGGCGAGTGCCAAATAAAATACTAAAGACAATTAATACGATGGTAACCACAAAGGCGGTACTAATGCCGGACTGAAAGGTGCCGGTCAGTAAATCAAAGCTGGTGCTAATGGCGCGTAATTGCAAGGCAATATAAGGTACGGTGCCAACCAAAGCGATCAGCGCGACGGTAATGGCTATTTTAGGTGAACGGTCGTAACGAAACGCGATAAAATCTGCGATAGAGGTAAGGTTTTGGCGCTTAATAATGTTTAACATTTTCAACAACATTGGCCAAGCAAAGACTAAGCAAAGCATTGAACCAATATAAATAGGTGCCAGCCAAGCGCCAGTAGTCGCGGCTTGCCCAACGGTGCCGTAAAAGGCCCAAGAGGTACAACTAACCGCTAACGACAAGCTGTAAACCCAAGGCTTGCAGCGCCATTGCTCTGCTGATTGATTTTGGCCTTTATAAGCCACTAAAAACAGTAAGCAAAGGTAGCCAATAGAAAGAATAGTGACCAACCAAGTATCAATAGATAACCAAGCTAACAAATTTATTCCTTTGTTTTAAAGATGCTATGGGCAGCATAAAGAGGTTTTAAGCTAGCATATCATGCACGCTCGGTGTTAATAGTGCACTAAGGTAGTACTTATTTCCCTAACATCCTAAGGTAACCTAGCCGTTCATTGTTTATCAGTTTGAAAGTTATCATAGATGAAAATCACTAACAAATATTTAGTCGAAACTATTGTTTTCTTTAGTTATGTACTGTTCGCCATGGCCTGGGTCGGTGGCACTGCTAGCATGCAAAGTATCATGCTCGCTCTTGACGTTCATAGTTTAGCCTCAGCAAGCTTTATCAGTGGCGCGGTCACCTTAGCTAAAATTGTTGGTACTTTCATTGCTGCCTGGATCGCAATAAGACTGGGCATTAAATACGCGTTTTTTGTTTCCAGTTTGTTGATCACTATTGGGCTATTAACCCCTTACGCACCAAATTATGAATTACTGCTATTAAGCCGTTTTTTAATGGGCCTAGGTGGCGCTTTTATGGTGGTGTATTTTAATCCCATTGTTTTACAGTTTTTTAAAGCCGATGAGCGTTCTACTATTAACGGTATTAACGCCGTTGCTTTTAATATCGGTACGGCGATCATTTTGTGGCAAATGCAGAGCATTAACCAGTTGACTGGTAGTTGGCAAAATAGTTTAGCGCTATTTTCTATTTTAAGTTTAGTGGTTGCACTGCTTTGGCTGTTAGTTAAGTTTGAACAGCCCGCAACCGCAACAAAAGACCTAGATACCTTGCCAGAAATTTATAGCTATCAACAGGGTTTAAAAGACCGTTTTAATTGGCTGTACGGTTTAGCCTATTCTGGCATCTTAGCGTTTTATATTTGTTTGTTCACCTTTTACCCCAAGGCCGGCATTGTGCAAAGTAAATGGGTGATAGGTTTTGGTATTGTCGGCACGATATTCGGTATTATTTATGCCAAGAAAATAGCTTTACGTTTACCGGTTATTCGTTGGTCTGGCTTCGTGGTAATTATTAGCACAGCCGTATTTTCGTTTAGTGATCTCTATTGGTTACAAACACTTGCCGCAATGACGTTAGGTTTTTTCATCTTCTTACCGGTTACTGCATTAGTATCAATTCCACATGAATTACCGAAAATGACGTCCGCACGCATCACCATAGTGTTTAGTATGTTTTATTCCATTAGTTACACTATATCGACGCTGATTTTATGGCTATTCGGTCGTTTGGTCGATATCAATCAGGGTGATTATACCGGATCGTTTATTTTAATCACCGTGCTCAGTTCGACCTTGTTTATCGGTAGTTACTTTTTACCTGAAACCGGCGATAAAAAGCACCTACAGCAGGAAGGAAGTTAGCATGCGAGGAACCGTATCAAAAAATTTAGCGCCATTACTTCAGCAAGTTAATGCCGGTATTAAGCAAGCCAAAACCTGTGGCGCAGCGTTTGAACCAAGTATTATTCGACAGAACTTAGAAAACTTATCTGCTTACATGATACCGGGGCCCGAGGTGGCGCAAATAGACGACAGTTTTATCACCATTGACCAGCACAATATTGCCGTGCGAATTTATCACCCTGCACCCGAGCAGGACTTACCAGTACTATTGCACTTTCATGGCGGTGGTCATATGTGCGGTAGTACTGACTTATATGATCCTATTAGTCGTGAACTTGCTATTGCCTGCAATGCCATTGTTATTTGCCTTGATTATCGCCTAGCACCAGAGCACCCTTACCCCTGTGGTTTAAATGATTGCCAATATTTGTTAGAAAACTACCCTGCGCTACTAAAAGGCTACCGCTTTGGTAAGCAATTGTATCTTGCTGGTGATAGTGCCGGTGGCGCAATTTGCACCAGTTTAGTTATAAATAATATTGCCAACCCTAATATCATCATCGATAAACAAATTTTGATTTACCCCAGCGTCGATTACACCATGAGTTGCCCGTCAATTCAGGAGAACGGCTATGGTTTTTTGCTAGAAAAAGATAAAATGCGGTGGTATTTTCAACAATATTTCAACCTGGAAAATATCGCTATTGCCAAGGATCCAGTAACCTCAACCTTAATAACCAAGGCATCGCCTTTATTTAGCAATTTTGATAGCCGTATGCCTAAAACCTTAGTGATTACAGCTGGCTGTGATCCCTTGCGAGATGAAGGTGTTTTATACGTTGAAAAAACTCAGCAAGCTGGTGTATACGTTGAACATTATCAATTTGATGAGCTTATTCATGCCTATATGCTACTGTCAAAACTAATCCCTGAGCAGTACCAGCAAACATATCAGATCATCAAAAATTTTATTAATAATCATTAATAACCTCAACGCAAGAATCAAATACCTAACTTAATATCAGGGCTGATCATTAATTTGAGCTAGCCCTTTTTTATTAACAGTCTTTAAGGTAAGTGCTTATTGTGCCGTCCAAGCGCCGTCCATGGGTAAAGCTGCGCCAGTAATACTTTTAGCATTGTCACTGCAAAGAAAAAGAATAAACTCGCCAATTTGCTCTGGCGCCATCATTTCAGGTAATGGTTGTTTAGCCGTCACTAAGTTATATTTTGCTTGTTCAAAAGTCACCGCTTGTTTTTCTGCTAACGCCGTGATTTGATCGTTAATTAGTGGGGTATCAACCCAACCAGGACAAATGGCATTAACCGTAATGCCCTGCTCAGCGCACTCTAACGCCAGTACTTTAGTTAATCCAACCAAACCATGCTTGGCTGCGCAATAGGCTGACTTATTTACTGAGCCCACAAGTCCATGCACAGAAGCAACATTAATGATTCTTCCCCAACCATTACTTTTCATATTGGACAGCGAATATTGAATGGTATGGAACGCAGCAGACAAGTTAATGGCAATAATGGCGTTCCATTTATCTAGCGGAAAATTCTCTGCTGATTCGGTGTGTTGTATGCCGGCGTTATTGATCAGGATATCGACACTGCCCATATGCTCAATAGCACGTTTTATGAAACAGGCAATATGATCGACATTCTGTAAATCAGCATTATCGAATAACACCTTAATATCATATTGCTTCGCAAGTTCATTGGCTAATTGCTCCCCCTCGCTCACTGACATCAAGCCGTGTAAAACCAGGTTTATTCCCTGCGCGGCGAACACATGTGCCGTTGCTAGGCCAATGCCACTTGTCGAGCCGGTAATTAAGGCCACTTTTTGGTTAAGCATAAGAATTCCTTATTATATATATTAGTCATATAAGTTTATGCCTAAGGTTATCGCATTTAATCGCGTTAATATTTAGTCCCTTAGTACCATAGTGTTGTGATAACTTTTGACGAATAATTTATTTTTAAAAATTCCTATCAGTGATACTGGCTGGAAAATGAGCTTGTATCATAGCGACACTGCAGACATCACTATGCAACTAACAAGTCATCAAGTTACAGCTTAAATGTTGCAGTAAAAGTGCGTAGATTTTTTATTTTAATGGTACAAAGGTAAACTGAACTTTGCTTTTAGTAGCGATTTATTAACGGCCTATAGCGTCGTACCAGCTATACGGGGCTCAAAATTGCCGCCTGTGCAATATTTAGCCTTTGTTGAACAGATAGATCACCGGCAATCGTGATCACCTTAGCGCGTTTATTAGCTAACCATTGTAATTGCTTTGTTCGGTTACGACTGTAAAAATTTGGGTTTTCATACTCACCAGCCCAAGTAATAAACTCCTCATCAACAAATCCTAACTCCTGCTGCTCTCTTATACGTAGGCGTTGTAATCTAATTTTCGTCTCTAACGATAAAAAAATAATTAGATTAAAGCTTTCTTCTAATACACTACCCCAGCCCAACACTGAGCCAGCAATAACAACTGATTTTGAACGCATCGCTTGTAGTATCAAGCTTAATCTTGCGTCGGTATCACGCTTTTCCTGATAAGCAGGAATGGCTGGTAGCCAATAGAAGTCATCGGCATCTAAAAAGTCAAAAGTAAGCGAATCTGCGAGCGCCTGCCCTAACGTTGTTTGACCTGAGCCTGAAGCTCCTAAAATAAGAATATTCATATTAATTTAGTCACTGGCTTACAGTTCAAGATCAAACACCACGCTTATGGACGCAGAAAATACAATATTTTCTTGTAAATAGCGTCCAGGTTTTGCGGTACTATCAGCCATACGGGTGCTTACTTCATAGCCATCATTATTAGCGCCATAGCGATGAAAACTTTGGTTCGAGTTAGCATTAATGCTGTAAATGGCTCCGAGTTTAGCGGCGAAGGCATTGGCCAGCGACTTTCCTTTGCTTTTCGCATTTGCAACCGCTAGTGCATTTACCTCTCGCTGTAATTGCTTTTCCTTTGATGATTTTAATTTGATGTTACGAATCGCATTGATTTTTATCTTTAAAGCGAAGTCCATAAAAGCATTTAGCTTATCGATATTATTTAAGGTCACTTTTAGGGTTCGACGCGCAATATAACCTGCAACTTTTCCCTGTTCATCTCGGTTATGGGAATAACGAATTTCCGTAGCTATGTTTGACGCTGAAACATTGTCCTCGTCGACACCAAAGTCTCCAAGGCCATCGAGTAAATTATTGACTCGTTCATCGACATCTTTTTTAGCAGCTAAACTAGTTTTTTGATTACTTTCAACATTTAAATGTACCACTGCTATATCGGGCATTGCCATCATTTCGGCATTGCCGGTGACGGCAATATGTCGGTTGTTCGGCAAACTACTATTAGCAAAAGCCAGGGTTGAAGTAAAAAGCAGTATAAGATAAATAAATAATTTCATAGTAAGGCCTATTAAAAGATAATTGATAAAAGTGCATAGTTTAGGTTCATAACACATGAGTAAAAAATCATTACAACGATTAAGTGGCAAAAGATATTGTCATATTTTATGAAAGTCTAGGTGAACCTTAGCTGAACAAGCAACAATATAAATTAACTCAGGTTAAATAAAGGTAATTAATATCATATTTCTCTCGATTTATAGCGTAAAATCATCTACCTTGCCTGCTTTCAAAGCCTAGCCACAATTACTTACTACTCTGATGATTTATTGAGCATAAAATGTTTCAAACTCTTATAGAAAACAAAACCTTAATCACGATCACATTTGCTATCGTTATTATTACCTTAAAGTTAGTGATCACCCGCTTTATCAAACGTCGGGCAAAAAAGAAAAAAGTTGATAGACGCTTTACGGTTAATTTACTTAATAATATTTTCAATTTTGCGCTTATTTTTATGGTGTTTAATATTTGGTCTGTTGAAATCCAAAAATTTGCTTTTTCAATTGCCGCATTTGTTGTTGCAATCGTTTTAGCTACTCGCGAGTTTATTCAATGCTTTATCGGCTTCATTTATGTGATATCAAACCGGCCGTTTCGAATTGGCGATTGGATTCAGGTAGGTAATTACTGCGGTGAAGTAAACTCTATTAATTGGATAAATGTAACGATATTAGAAGTTAATATCAGTAATTATCAATTTACCGGTAAAACACTTTACATGCCTAATAACCAATTAGTGACTTCGGCCATTAAGAACTTAAACTTTCTTAAACGTTACGCTGTTCATCATTTTACTATCACCCGGGATGGTAGCGTAAATCCATTTGAATTTATTGATGCGCTCAAGCTGAACGCCAGTGCCTATTGTGCCGACTTTAATGATGTTGCTGTAAGATATAACCAAGTCATTGAAAATCGATTGGATATAAATATTGCTGGACCTGAGCCACATGTAGAAGTAGCCACATCAGACATTGGTGACACCCAGGTTATATTCACTATTTTTTGTCCAACAGAACGGGCCATGGAAATTGAAAACAAACTCACGGCTGATTTTATGAACTTTTGGTTTAATGCTAAAAGCCATAAATAACGCCTCTCATCATGAAAAGCATAAGTGCCCTGAACTAGGGTAAGGCTTAATTAGCGTTTTCAAGTATGGCAATTGCAAGGTGCGGCTTAATAATACCATCTTTACCTGCCATATAGTCGTGGCTATTATTTTAGTATTGCTGAGCCGTTAGGTATTTTAATTGGCCATATTCTTGTGCAATGTTAGGATGCTTGCTCTGTAATTTCGTAAAGCTAAATGACGAATAACTGCAACGCTAGCTTTTTGAAAACATCTAAGTAATGACTGCGTTGTGCGCCAGCTTTTTGAAAGTCTCGCCGACTGGTAATAGCATTTTCATCTTTAGCGACATAACCTAGACTTGCCAAGGGTAAATAGCTTTTTTTTAGCACCAACAAATTACTGGCTTCCAGCAATCTATCGATAATTGCTTTTGCGGGTAAATTAGCTACTGAGGTATTACTAATATGATGGCTAGTAATGGTATTCTTGCCAATGATGCTTTGTCAAAGCACTTGTTCGGCACGATATAGTGCAGGCCAATTGGCATTATAATTTTCTCTCGTTATTATTCGTTTATTCATATCAACCTGGGTATTTTTTCAATTAGTTTGCTCCGCAACAGCAAATGAATAACGACCTATAAACTTTTATTATCGTTAATGTTCATTAGACTCACTCAACAAGTATTAATTTTACTTCTTATTTACGCATTTACTCGCTAGAATTAGGCGCTTTTTTAAATGGGTCTTCTAGATGATTTTTCGCTTTACCGCTGTTTTATTTACTTTATTTTCAACGCTTACTTGCTATGCCCTAGACCTAGATAGTGTCAATAAAAAACTATCGGCTAATATGGCCAAGGAGTTAGAAAAATATAGTATTCCCGGTGGCGCCTATGTCATTGTCAAAAACAATCAAGTGGTTGCCATGGAAAACTTTGGCCATATCGATAAAGCAAAAAGTCAAACCGTCGATAATAATACCGTATTTCGCTTAGCTTCAGTGTCTAAGCCTTTTGCTGCAACAATTACCACCATGCTGGCACAAGAGCAGCAACTTAACTTATCAGACCCGATCACTAAGTATGTGCCTAACTTTGTTTTAGCAACCGAAGGCGCAGCAGACAAAATTCAATTAAAACATCTGCTCAGCCACTCAAGTGGCTTAATGCCCAATGCTTACGACAATTTACTACATGAAAACTGGAGCATGGCGAAAATAATTAGCCGCTTTAACCGTGTTACCCCTATTTGTCAGCCCGCAAAGTGTTACGGTTATCAAAATATTGCTTACGGTTTACTACAGCCAGCTATTGAAGCTAGCCAAGCTAAAAGCTATGCAACTTTGCTGCACGATAGAATTTTCACGCCCTTAAAAATGACTCATGCTTCGGTGGGTATTGAGGTATTTTTAAAACAAAAAAATACTGCAAAACCCCACATTTTGAGAAAACGAATAAAAACAGGCAAAAAAAATAGAGCGGGCAAGGACATCAGAAAATATATTTGGCGCACCGTAAGTGTCGAGCCTGACTATTATAAAGTTGCTCCGGCAGCCGGTGTTAACGCTAGTATTGCTGATTTAGCAAAATGGTTGATTGCAAATTTAGGCCACAATCCTGAGGTACTATCTTCTGCCCTACTCACCGAACTAACCACGCCAAGAATAAAGACTAAAAAAGATTTACGCCGCCGTTATTGGCGCAAGCACTTAACTGATGCTCACTACGGCTACGGCTGGCGTATTTATCAATTTAACGGTCATCCAATTATTTATCATTCCGGTTGGGTTGCGGGCTTTCGTGCAGATATTGGTTATTCACCAGAATTGGATATTGGGTTTGCCGTGTTGATCAATGCAGAATCGAACGTTATTAATAAAATATCGAGCCAGTTTTGGGCCCAAGTTCATCAAACCCGAAAGTAACTGCCTTGTTCGAAAAACCATTGGGTTTAATTATTTACTTAAAAGCCCTTTAATCATCACATGAGAAATTTACTCAATATATTTTATCCACGCGCTTTTTATCGCTGGATTAAATTTGGCTTTAAGTACGTATTCTATCGACAACAATAAGGCTACTTTTACCATTGCAAACTGGCTTAATTAAGCGCCATAGTCTTTATACTTATTTCCTCACTTATCTAATAGTAATTTAAGCTCTGCAAAGTGATTGATATCTTCAATTGCAATATGAATTAACTCATCAAAGTGTACTTTAAGAAACTTATAAACGCCTTTAAATAAAGCTTTGATAAGCGAAGTTTTGTTTACAAATAAATCATAATAAAAACAACTAGCTAAACTTTATAAATTCACCAAAAGTTAGTATCGGACACTGCAATAAATTTTTTTCGCTAACCGTTAAGCGCATCAAAACTAACCTGTAAAAGTTAATTATCTATTGAGTTTAGGCTAAGCAACATCAAATATCCGTTTTTCTTAATAATTAGCTTTGTGCCATGATCTTGCCACAATTGTTCATAACATTGCCTCATTGTTAACGCCCAAAACACCTTATGTTCTGCTGAAATAGCTATATCAACAGCATTTTGGAGCAACCCGTGTTTAACTCAAATAAAAACTTAACCTTAATCGATTATCAAGATTCATATTTTTATCAACAACAGCGTAAAAAACAACGCTGCAAGTGGGTTAAGTTCGCCCTAGTGATTATGCTGTTAGCCATACTAGTCGCTGTTATTGTGCCTTCAGCACGAGCAAGCCTCCCTAACAATGAGCTGGGTTCTCAAACACTTGCACCAACAGAAAACGCTCTAACCCACGGTCCACAGTTAATTTTCTCTCATCCAGATAACCCTCAACGCATCGCGCTACCCATTGATATAACGGCTAATATTGAAATAAGCGGTATGGTCGCTTATGCGCAAATAAAACAAGTATTTATCAATCCCTATAACATCGAACTCGAAGGTAAGTATCAGTTTCCACTGCCTGAAAATGCCGCGATTAAAAACTTAAAAGTGCAAGTAGCTGATAAAGAAATTATTGGTGAAATCATGGAGAAAAAAGCCGCAAAAGCGGTTTATCAAAAAGCTAAAAGACAGGGCAAAAAAGCCAGTTTAGTGCAGCAACAACGGCCAAATTTATTCACCAATAACATCGCTAATATTCCTGCTCAATCAACCGTAGTGGTGACCTTAGAATTTATTATGCCGGTAACATTCAGCGAAAATAGCTTTAACTTACAGTTACCATTAGCGATGACTGCACGCTATCAGAGCGAGAATTATAAAAAGTCACCAGCACAACAAGACTCAGAATTTATCGCACCGCTGAGCAATACTCTGGCGAAGAGTCAAGCCTCAATAAATATTGCGCTTAATGCCGGCGCTAATATTTCTGCGATTACGAGCAGTAGCCATAAAATAAAAACCAAAGTATTAGCCAACAATCAATCTTCATACTTGATCACCCTTCTACCAACCCAAGCAACCGCTAATCATGACTTTGACTTAATCTGGCAACTTCAACCGAGTCAAAAACCGCAAATCATTAGCTTTAGCGAACAAGTTGCTGGTGAATACTTTACCTTGTTAACATTTTTTCCACCACAAGTGGAGCAAACCGAAACATTAGCGCGCGACATTATTTTTATCATTGACACGTCTGGTTCAATGCAAGGCAATTCCATGACCCAAGCAAAAGCTAGCCTACAACAAGCAATTTTACAGCTGAGTGAAAAAGACAGCTTCAATATTATCGCCTTTAGCAATAGCGTTAATTTACTGTTTCCTGTTACCAACATGGCTTCAGAGCGCAATATTGGCCAAGCACAACATTTTATCAAGCGTTTACAAGCAGATGGTGGTACTGAAATGTACCGACCATTGAGCCAAGCATTAGTCATGGCAAAAGATCCCCAACAGACAGCAAAAGCGATTCGCCAAGTGGTTTTTATTACTGATGGTGCGGTCGCCAATGAATTTGAGCTTATGCAGCTACTTGATGGTGCTCAGCGAAATTTTAGACTATTCACCATTGGTATTGGCGCGGCGCCCAACGGTTACTTTATGAAAAAAGCTGCACAGTTTGGCCGTGGGAGTTATGTGTTTATTCAAAATAGTGCTGATGTACAAACAAAAATGTCAGCACTGATGACAAAAATCAACCATCCAGCCATCACAAATGTTGAGTTGATGTTCAATAGCCAAGTTCATCAGCAGGTTGAGGTTTATCCAAAAAGAATTACCGATTTATATCTTGGTGAGCCAATGCAAGTGACGGTAAAATCGAAACTTCCTATTACCAGCTTGCAAGTTATGGGTGAAACTGCGACTCGCCCTTGGTATCAGCAAGTAATTATTGATGATAGTCAGTCATCTCGAGGTATATCGACGCTCTGGGCACGCCGAAAAATTGAAGACTTGTTAGACAGTTTAGTGACTGGCGCCAACCAAGCGTTAGTGAAAGAACAGGTAATATCAACCTCTATTGCCCACCAAACACTGTCGCCCTATACCAGTTTTATTGCTGTAGAAAAGCCAACTGAGTTGCTGCCATTAACAGCTACACATAGTACATCAAGTGCTAAGCGCCCGTTAAATACCTTAGTAAAAGCCCATGAAAGTCTGGCAGTGGCTATGCCTAAAACGGCAATTGGCTGGCATCAACAGTTAGTTATCGGCTTGTTATTAATGCTACTAGCGCCATTAACCTTGCGCCTTTGGTCGAAATAACATGGCTAACTGGCCTAACATTGCAAGTAAATTAACAGCTACAACCTTACTGATTGTCGGTGTATTACTGACTATTCAAGCCGGTTGGTTGCCCATCAAAGGTTGGCTGTCGCAACAGTTAATTCATTACAGCTGGCAACAATCAATGGCGGCACATCAGCGTCGACAAAACCCTTTGCAAAAGCATCAACAAGACTCAGAGCAAAACCTAGATCAAGATAAACTTAATCGACATAAGTTAAATAAGCCAATAGCGATTAAACCATGGCCTTGGGCTGACACCTTCCCGATTGCTGAACTAGTATTTCAGCGCTTAGCTAAAAGTATCGTGGTATTAAATGGTGGTGATCCGACAACGTTAGCGTTTTCGGCTGGCGCCATTGCACCGTTTAATCAAACCAATGTCACTAAGCCTTTTGTGGTTGCTGGACACCGAGATAGTCACTTTGCTTTTTTAGAGGATATTGCCATGAAAGATGTAATTTCGTTAACCGATACACAGGGAAAGGTACAACTATATCAAGTTGAAGGTATAGATATTGTCGATGCGTCATCAGGACAACTGCCGTTACTCGCTAACGAAGCAAGCTTGGTATTGATCACTTGTTACCCCTTTGATGGCAGTAGCAGCGAGGCTAGTGAACGTTATGTTATTACGGCAAGGCAGCTATAGATAAATGGAATTTAAAAGCTTATGAACCATAACTATGGAGACTATCATCATCGATAATATGATGAAATTTAGTTGCTATTTTTTAATAACCATTAACTTTATCTACCGCCTTAGGTATCCGCCCAGTCGCGCGAAAAGCCATGATATTATTAGCGACAATTTCACAGGCACTGTCTAGGTTTGTTGGTGCAGAAATATGAGGTAAAATGGTGACATCAGGATGTTGCCAAAGCTTGCTATCGGCTGTTAACGGCTCATGCTCAAAAACATCCAGTACGGCATGGCTAATATGATGAGCGTTTAATGCAGTCAACAATTCATCCGTGTTAATAAGACCACCGCGGGCAAAATTTATAATCGCACTACCTTGCGGTAATTGCGCTAATAATTCCTTATTAACCATCCCCCGTGTTGCAGATGTTAATGGCAATAAACACACTAGCACATCACTTTGCACCAACATTTCAGCTAAGCCACTATCGCTACTGTAAGTCTTGATATTGGCTACTATTTTAGCTGTGCGACTCCAGCCCATAACCTTAAAGCCGTTCTGTTGTAATTGCTTTGCGCTAGCTTGACCTAATGTTCCTAAGCCGAGAATGCCAATACGCCGCTCGCTTGCTGGCACATGTCGATGCTGCTGCCATTGCTTATTTTTCTGCTGCTTAGCATATAGTGGCATATCTCGATGAATATACAGACTCCAAGCCAACACGGCTTCTGCCATGGTTTTACTTAATGTCGGGTCTATTAAGCGCACAACCTCAATCGGTGAGTCTGCCAAGGACAGCATTAAGTTTTCAACACCAGCCCAAATACTGTGTAGCCAAGTTAAGTTTTTAAATTCCGCCAGCAACGCCGTATTAGGGTTAGCAACAATGGCGAGCGTGCAATGTTTTTTTTCTGCCGGCGTAACATCGCTAATATGAACAATTTTTTCATTCTCCAGCACACGATTAAGTGCAGCTATCCAAATAAATTGTTCATCTTCAGGTAATTGGCTAATAAATGGGATCATATACTTTACGTTAATACGAGTTGTAACTATTATATTACCTTAACTAGACAATGTTTTAATCTATTGATAAATAAAAACTTATAATTTTGCTCTAGCTTCCAACGCCCAACTAAGGTATAACGGCGCTATGAAAGTACCTAAACGCATACAGCCACTTGTTAATGATGGCCTAATAGATGAAGTAATAAGCCAATTAATGAGTGGAAAAGAAGCCACCGTTTATATGGTACGTTGCGGCGATGACGTTCGCTGCGCTAAAGTTTACAAAGAAGCAATCAAGCGCAGCTTTAAAAAAGCAGCGCAATATCAAGAAGGTAGAAAAAGCCGAAACAGTCGCCGTGCTAGGGCAATGGAAAAAGGCTCAAAGTACGGCCGCGACCAGCAAGAATCCGCTTGGCAAAATGCTGAAGTTGACGCACTTTACAAATTAGCCGAAGTAGGCGTGCGCGTGCCACAACCGTTTGGTTGTTTCGACGGCGTATTATTAATGGAACTCGTTACCGACGATGCCGGTGATGTTGCCCCGCGCTTAAATGATGTTGTAATGTCAGTCGAGCAAGCAGAAGAAGATCACAAGCTCGTTATGCATTACGTAAAATTAATGCTCTGCGCTGGTATCATACATGGTGATTTATCAGAATTTAATGTCTTAGTTGATGATTATGGCCCGGTGATTATTGACTTACCGCAAGCAGTCGATGCCTCAGCTAATAATAATGCCAAAGCTATGTTAATGCGCGACGTTACCAATATGACTAACTATTATGGTCAATTTAGCCCGGCGTTAAAGCAAAGCAAATATGGCCAAGAAATGTGGGCACTGTTTGAAAGTGGTGAACTAACGCCTGAATCAGACCTGACCGGTTTCTTCAAAGAAGACACCGCTAGTGCAGATGTTGATACAGTATTAGAAGAAATTAAAGCCGCATTTGAAGAAGAAGAAGCAAGAATAGAGCGTATTAGTGACGCGAATGCTATCGATAGTGACTATTAATATTCCTTGTAAGGCGTGACATTTTTATTATACCCAACCTTGATCTGAGGCTAATTAATTTAAGCTTAAATTAATTAGCCTCACTAAGAATGCACTGTTAATAAAAAATCATGATCCCCGAAATAATCAAACAAGCCAAAAACAGCGTTTCACTGCCCATTAACAATACCGGTCGCCAGCCCACAGAAAACACTTGTTTTAATGACGTTTTAACACCGATAGCCGCAATGGCAACCACTAACAAATTACTCGATAATGAGCGAAGAACATCAACCAACCAAATCGGCAGCACGCCAATATTTTTTAAAAATGCTAACACAAAAAACATAATCAAAAAGCCTGGGATAAAGGCACTAACACCGCCCGACATTTTGCTGCCTTTTTCTTTAAAAGTAAAAAAAACCATCATCACAATTGGCATCAACAATGCTACTCGAAGCAGTTTAATATAAGTTGCTACATCACCCGCTTCAGGTGAAATGCTATACCCCGCGCCAATAACTTGCGCAACATCGTGAATGGCACCGCCAATAAAAACCCCTGCTAATTGATCTGAGAAAGCTAAATAACTGGCAACAAGGGGGTAAAAAACCATTGATAAGGTGCTAAAGGTCGTAATGCCAATAACCGTCAACGCAAAGTATTTTTCTTGATATTTATCGTTCGGTAAAACGGTTGATATTGCCGCGGCAGCTGAAACCCCACAAACAGCGACGGCGCCACCTGACAATACTCCAAAAATTTTTGGTAAGCCTAAAACACGAGCAAACAAGACGCCAAAAACTATAGTCAAAACCATACTTACCATAACAATTAACGGCGGAGTTATGCCGAGCGAAACAATATCTGCAAAGGCAATGCGCACACCAAGTAGGCCAACGCAAAAACGTAATAGCTCCCGTGAGCATAAGTTAACACCGGCGAGGATTTTTTCATGATGATAAAATGAATGAGCACTCAAGCCCAACAATAACGCAAACAGCATAATGGGCACTTGATAGTGTGTTGCAACGATGGAGGCAATAATGGCGATGAATGAACATAACATCGCTCCCAATAACTTAGCTTGTAAATTTACCGGCATTTATTGTTATTTCTTAAAAGTAGTAATAATTTAAAGCCTGCAAATGCAGGCTTTAAATAATAAAAGTCATCTAGTGTCGAGCAAAACTGAAATTAACTAAACCAGTTATTGCTATTTCCTTTAGCCGAAAAACGCACTAACACCAAGGTAATAACTAGCACCATAATTGGCATTATCATGCTACCAGGTCCATAGACTTCGGCCGAGTTACTGATGAAAAACGAATGAAACATTTGCACCACTACAGCAATAAATGAAGCGATAAATAATGGATAGCAAATACTTTTTTTCATTAACAATGCAAGGCTACCTAACGCACCACCAAAAACAGCGATGGCAAATGCAGCAGTCGCCCAAAATGGCACATTCGCATATAGGTCTTGCTCAGCTACGGGCAATTGCACGATCATTTCAGGTGTCATCATCATGTGGCTAACAAAGGCCACTACACCGAGTAAATTCCATACCAGCGCCAATATCGCTGCTACGTTAAACCAATTGGGAAGTGCAATAATTTCAGGGGCTTGATTATTATCTGTCATAATTAATTCCTTATATTTATTATTATTTTAAAACTATTATTTAGAATTTATAAAGCGTTAAACTATTTATAGCACAGATATCAGTTTTTTAACCCAAGCTATTCGCCCCAAATATCTTTTGGTTTAAGCTTTAACACTTTGCGTTCACCGGGCTTGCGTTCAACTTTAGTTTTATTCGGATTAACATAAATCTTACTAGCATTAGCTTTAGCCGAATTATAGTTTTTATCCGCTAAAACCTCTTCTAATTTGTCTTTTGTCTCTTCAACAACCGGCGTTTTTACTTGTTCTTTAGCGCGACGTTGAACATGAAACTTCTTATCAACACCTTGTAAAAAATTACGTAACACCTGGTCTTTACATTCACGATAATTTTTATGATCTGGCTTGCGAGAAAACGCGCTTAACTCTGGCTTAGTTAAACGAAAGTTTGCTGACGCCAAGATCTCGATAATATCTTCTGCTTTTAAATTAAAGGCAATTTTCAACTTAGTGAGAATAATATTATTATTTAAACGCTTTTCAACTTTCGCTGGCTCACCCTCTTTTTTACCGCGACGTTCATTAATAAAGCCATTTAAAAATACCGCACAGGTGGTGTCTGGGCAATTTACATAAGCAGGATCGTCTTCTTGCTTTAACCAGTTACTAATTTGCTCACGCGTCACGGTTAAATCGCCGGCAGCAAAAATAGCAATAACCTTTTGATCGTTAAAATTAAAGGTATATCTCAGGCGACGTAAAACATCGTTATTAGTCACAAACTTCTCCAAAAACCCAACGCGTTTCGTTGGTTAGTGTTACCTTTTCGCTAAGCAGACTTAAATTAGTCTGTTAGGGACTAGCAACAAAACAGTGATTCAATTGCACAGTATTATACACGCTTTAAATAATGAGATCTTTAGCTAGATGAGCTATTTAAGATTTCAATAAAACAAAAGCTGCATGCTTTAAATTTAGCGGTTAAAGATCACGTAATACTCATGTTAAGATAGTGAAAAATAATATTGTAATCGCACGTTATAAAAGAGCAGTCATGAGCAAAAATGTAAGTCTATTCAATCCGGTATTAGCTAAAAGTCGTAGTAAAAATGCCGACAAAAAAGTTTGGCAAAACTTACCGGGAAGTAGTGCAACTGTCGCTATTTTTCATGGTGCATTATCGGCGCAACAACCAATATTATTGCTTACTCATGATACACCATCTGCCTTGCGCTTAGAGCAAGAACTCGCGAGCTTAAATCGACAAGCACAATTACCCATTTGCCTATTTCCTGATTGGGAAACCTTGCCGTACGATACCTTTTCACCGCACCAAGATATTATTTCCCAGCGTTTAGCGACCTTATATCAATTATCACGGATGGATAAGGGCATTGTTATTGTGCCTATTTCCACCTTGATACAACGCTTAGCACCCAAGCAATATATCGAAGCCAATAGCCTAATCATTAAAAAAGGCGATAAAAAAGATTTACACCAACTAAGACAAAACCTAGAAGCTAGTGGCTATCGCTGTGTTGACCAAGTGATGGAACACGGGGAATTCTCAGCCCGTGGCGCCATTCTTGATTTATTCCCAATGGGCAGTAATACACCATTTCGTTTAGATTTTTTTGATGACGAAATTGACGAAATTCGCTTATTTGATCCCGAAAATCAACGTTCAAGCGATAAAATTGATAACATCAATTTATTACCCGCCCATGAATTTCCAACCGATACCGACGGTACTAATTTATTTCGTAGCCAATACCGCGAACAATTTACCAGCACTATCGATAAAGAATCGATTTACCATCAAGTCAGTAATGGCATTATGCCGGCAGGTATCGAATATTATTTACCTTTATTTTTTGAGCAAACTAATACTTTATGTGATTACCTCGCCGATGATACCTTAGTTATTATTAGTGGTGATATTGATAAAGCCTTAGCGCATTATTGGACCGATATTGACTATCGTTATGAAGATAGACGCTATGATCCAACGCGGCCATTATTGCCCCCTAAGCAGTTATTTCTCAATAGTGAAGAGCTCTACAGTGCCTTAAAACCTTTTGATCGCATCAACTTAAAGCCTGAGGTTAGCGAAGACGAGGTTAAAGCATCGCAAGTGCAGTTCGACGTACACTCTCTGCCTGACCTCACTATAGATCATAAGTTAAAGCAGCCATTTGAATTGCTCAATAACTTTATTGCCAGTAAAGAAACGCCAAATAAATTATTATTTGTCGCGGAAAGCCAAGGTCGACGTGAAAGCGTTTTAGAGCTATTAGAACGTAATCAAATCAAGCCAACCACCTTTAATAATATTGAAGATTTTGTTAATAGTGATGCGACGCAAGGCATTACGGTTAATGCCTTAAGTGCTGGCTTTATTTTTCAAGCCAAAGGCAATGCGAAAAAAAATGCCATTGCCTTAATTACAGAAGCGGAATTACTCGGCGATCGTGTTCGCCAGACCCGGCGCCGAAATAAACAACAAGAAATTCAAAACGACGCGATATTTAAAAATTTAGCCGAGCTAAGTATCGGACAACCGGTTGTTCATATTGATCATGGTATTGGTCGCTACATGGGTTTACAAACCATTGAAAATAGCGGTATTACCACAGAATTTTTAGTATTAAGTTACGCCAAAGAAGCCAAGTTATATGTCCCTGTAGCGTCACTGCATTTAATTAGTCGCTACTCAGGTGCAGACGCTGAACACGCGCCATTGCATAAACTCGGTAACGACACTTGGAGCAAGGCTAAGCAAAAAGCGGCAGAAAAAGTACGTGATGTGGCCGCTGAACTGTTAGATATTTATGCCAAACGTGCCAGCAACCATGGCTATAGTTTCAAACGTGATAAAGATGACTATCGGGCCTTTGCTGATAGTTTTGGCTTTGAAGAAACTTTTGATCAACAACAAGCGATCAATGCCGTGATCAGTGACATGTTATCGCCAAAAGCGATGGACAGATTAGTTTGTGGTGATGTGGGCTTTGGTAAAACCGAAGTCGCGATGCGCGCGGCCTTTGTTGCAGTAAACGACGGCAAACAAGTGGCGATACTAGTGCCCACTACCCTGCTGGCTCAGCAACATTACGAAAGTTTCCGTGACCGTTTCGCCAACTGGCCCATTACCATCGAAGTATTATCACGCTTTAAAACCGCCAAAGAGCAAAATGCTATTATTAAAGAGGTTGAGTCTGGCCAAATAGATATTTTGATTGGCACCCATAAACTTTTACAAAACAGCATAAAATATAAAGACCTAGGGCTTTTAGTGGTTGATGAGGAACATAGATTTGGTGTTAAACAAAAAGAAAAAATAAAGCAGCTACGCGCCAACGTTGATATCTTAACGCTAACCGCAACCCCTATCCCTCGAACCTTAAATATGGCCATGGGTGGCATGCGAGATTTATCTATTATTGCCACGCCGCCAGCCAAACGCCTAGCGGTTAAAACCTTTGTCAGACAACGTGACGACGCCTTAATTCGCGAATCAATTCTGCGAGAAGTATTACGTGGTGGTCAGGTCTATTTCTTACATAACAATGTTGACACCATAGATAAAACCGCGGCAGACATTCAACTATTATTACCCGAAGCGAAAATCATTACCGCCCATGGTCAAATGCGTGAGCGCGAACTTGAGCGTGTTATGGCCGACTTTTATCACCAACGTTATAATGTCTTAGTCTGTACCACCATTATCGAAACCGGCATCGATGTACCCAGTGCTAATACCATTATTATGGACCGTGCTGACCATTTAGGTTTAGCGCAACTGCATCAATTGCGAGGCCGCGTAGGTCGCTCTCATCATCAAGCTTATGCCTATTTACTGACACCACATGAAAAACGCATGACTAAAGGTGCGAAAAAACGCCTTGAAGCGATCGCCTCATTAGAGGACTTAGGTGCAGGTTTTACCTTAGCGACGCACGATTTAGAGATTCGTGGCGCTGGTGAGTTATTGGGTGAAGATCAAAGCGGCTCAATGAGCCAAGTAGGTTACAGCTTGTATATGGAAATGCTTGATGCTGCTGTTGCGGCACTAAAAGATGGCAAGGAGTTATCGCTCGAACAAGTAACGAAAACTCAAACTGAAGTCGATTTACGTGTTGCAGCGCTTCTGCCCGATGACTATATTTTCGATGTTAGCTTACGACTAAGTTTATATAAACGTATTGCCAGCTGTAAAAACAAGCAAGCACTCGACGACGTGCAAGTTGAGTTGATTGACCGTTTCGGATTATTACCACAAGCCGCGAAAAACCTAGTGCATATCGCCAAGCTAAAATTAAAAGCTGAAAAAATAGGTATAACGCGTATTGATGCCGGTCCGACCGGCGGTTCGTTTGAATTTAGTGCTGATACCAAAGTAGATCATATGTTCATCTTTGGTTTGATTCAGCAACAACCAAAAATATATAAAATGGACGGGGCTAATAAACTCAAGTTTAAACAAGCAACCGACGATGCTAAATCGCGCTTTATTTTGATCACCACCATGTTGAATGAATTGGCGCAGCATTTACGCCCCTAAACACTAAAATACTTAATACTGACAGGAACAATACTTATATCTAACAGATAACTGATTGATAATTTAAGTATTGAACAACTTTTGCTATTATCGCTGGGTAAAATAACCATTAACTGGATACTGAATGAAATTAACTCAACTATTTTTATGTACTGCCGCCTTAGCATTGCCGCTATCGTTACATGCAGCGACGCAAAAAAGTGCCGACCGATGGTTTGAAATAGAAATTATCCTTTTTAGCCAATTAGGTGATAAAAGTCAGTTAAAAGAAAGTTTTCCAGACACCAGTGCATTAACAAAACATCGCCGAGCAGAAGATTTGCTCTACAGGTATTTAAACCCAGATATTCGAGGCTTAAAGCAATTACTACCCAGTTGTGATGCACCAAGCTATGTTGACAGTTTGATGAAAAAAAATGCTAAGCTACCGGCACTGTTTAATGAAAAATCATTAACTGAATTAGCAAAATCTAGCTCAGAACTCAACGTTGCAGAGCCATCAACTTTGCAAGATAGCAGTGACTTTAGTGACGCTACTAATAATCCGACATTGCTTGCAACAGTAATAAAAAGTACTAAGCTAGCAGTAGACAATGCCCATGTAACTAACGCTTTATCTAATGAGAAAATAGCCAGCAGTGAATTTGATCACAACGCGGCTCCATTTGAAAGCAAACTATCTACTGAAGAGCGTGCAAAAATCAAAAGCTTAGTACTGGCGGCTGAAGTAGAATTTCAAGGCTTTAAATTTCAATATACGCCGACCGTTGAACCGCTCTTATTATGTCGAATTGATGAGGCATACTTTGCTGAGTACCAAGCCAATACCCCTAACTTTGACTATCATGGTTTTACTGTCGATAAAATGCCATTATTGATTGATGCCATAGAAGAAATTGATAACCACCAGACTCATTTACTCAGCAAAGACTCATTACAACTTGATGATGTCATAAAAGATTTAAGGTATAGCAAAAATTTTCGGCCATTATTACATATGGGCTGGCGTCAGGTTGCTCGACCTGAAAAGCAATCGGTGCCAGTGCGGGTTTATGCCGGTGAAAATTTTGCGGCTGATCATCAAAAAAAATTAGCTCGCTTTAATAAGCAGAAAAGTCTGCAAATAGCCCCATTACTTAGCCATGCTAGCGAGCAAAATCCAGTTACCTCCATGTCTGAGCAAAACCACACTGAGCAAATATTAAGTGAGAAACAAGCGCGTATTCAACAAATTATCACGAAATTACCACAAGTAAACGAAAATACCGAAGATCTACTAGCATCGTTTGGCCAACAAGATTTATCGTTAACGCTTGCCAGCGCGGGCCCCTTAGAAGCTGCGCAACAAATACCACCATTAGCACCAGTGCAGCAATGGTTTATTGATGGTTTTTTTAATGTGCATTTAAAGCATTATCTATTTATTACTGCTGACTTTAATGTTTTAGATCAAAGCTTAGCAGAACTTGCCACAGCACAATTAAGCGCAACAGCACCAACAAATGTTAATGCCAATACCAGCGCTAAGGCTTCGCAGCCAATACAAGCAAAAGCCATTCGTTTTAAGCAAAATCGACGCGTTATCAGTGGTGAAGTGCATTATTTCGATCACCCTTACATGGGCATGGTGGTGCAAATAAGGCCTTATACAAAACCAGAAATAGCAGAAATAGCAGAAATAGCAGAAATAGCAGAAAGTATTTAGCCAATTAAGCTAAATATATTAGCTTTTTCAACAGTATAAATTAAGAGGATATCATGGATAAAGACATTGAAATTCAAGCGGCAGTATTTCGTCGCTTACTCGCTCATTTAGACAATCGCAAAGACGTACAAAATATTGAATTAATGAACCTTGCTGGTTTTTGTCGTAACTGTTTTTCTAAGTGGACGGTTGATGAAGCTAAAAAAGTGGGTGTAGACGTTGATATAGATACTGCCCGAGAACAGGTTTATGGTATGCCATATAGTGACTGGAAAGAAAAACATCAACTACCGGCAACAGCAGAACAACTAATAAAATTTAATCAATTAAACCCGAAAAAGTAAGCTTAAAATGTTTGAGCAATTAGCTATTTCCATTGCTAGTATTAAGGATGTTAGGACGATAATTAACCTTAGCGAGGTGTTCAAACGCATGAAATATAACTTTGGCATAACCATGTTAACCTTATTACTGGTATCAAATATGACCATTGCTAACGAGCAAAACCTTCGTACTTCGTATTATCGTCAAAATATTGCACCACAGTTATTTTTCGATGAAAACAACCGACCTACCAGTGGCATTCTCTTTGATATTACTCATGCTATCGCAAACCGACTCGGCGTAAAACTTGAAATGCTAGCCATTCCGCGCAAAAGAATTCAGCAGTCACTGGTAAAAAACATTATTGATATGCATTGTGTTGCCAATCCAAAGTGGTACACGCTACGCAGTTTACAATGGAGTAGTGTTATTTATAAAAACCCAGACATTTTGATTAACAATGAAGGCATGACCTCCTTGACTGATTTAGCTGAGCATAATAATCTAAAAATAGGGACCACATTAGGCTATATCTACCCTGAATTAAGCGTTTACATCAACAATAGAAATATACTTCCTGTTACTAGTGTATCGCCAGCAGATAATTATAAAAAATATCGTAAAAATAATTTATCAGGTTTTATTATTCCAGAAATAGAAGCGTCATACTTTTTCAAAGAAACAACCGACGCTGTGATACTGCTAAATGATAACGATATACACTGTGTCTTAGCGCCTAGCATGAAAAAATCAAGAGTAATGCGCATAAGTAATGCTGTTGAGCAATTAAAAGCGTCAGGTAAAGTTGACGCGATATTAAAGAAATATAAAAGTGTTCCTACGCCTCCACGTCAACATTAGAGTGATACCACCGAGTCTGCCGGCGATTAAACCTTCACAAATACGGTTAAAGCAATCGCTCTGCGATCATGTCGATCGCGAGATTCTAACCAACGTCCACGTTTTACTCGTTGTCGGCGACGATCTTCTCCAGTACGACGATCGCTTTCAGGGCATGACTTCACGATAACTTTTAGTAAACTTTTTTGGCACGTTCGCGCTAATTTTGGTGTTTTATCTTGTTGCTTTGCTTGTGGCTGTTGCCGACGGCTATCTCTAGCTGAGGGTTCAGCTTTCGCAGTATAGCTTGGTGGCAGCAGTTCAACTAAAACGTCCATTAAGTTGTCTCTTTTAAAGGCTAAAATAGTGGTTCACTACTTACTAAATCGGCAGTTAAAACAAAAAGTTTAATTATTTTTAGTCAACACAACCTTTTAGCTAAACGATAGAAATTTATAGATAAATCGTTTAAAGATCAATCATCAAATACACCTTACTCGCTTATCGACAATAACTCGCGGAAAATGCTAACCTGTGACGTAAATGAATTAAAAAAAATAGTCATGTTCAAGACAATATTTAGCCAATTATTTACCATTTTCCTAATAACGCCCTCATTGCTAACTGCAAATCCAGCCACCGCAAATACTGCCGTTCAAATGTCTCAACAAAAGTATCAAATGACCATAACACAATTAGCTGAAAACGTTTATCAACACGTATCGTACAAACATGTAAATAACTACGGTATGGTGCCTGCTTCAGGCTTAATTGTGCTTGACGGTAAAAATGCTCATATTATTGATACACCTTGGACGCAAGCAGATACTAAAAGGTTGTTGGCTTGGCTAATGGCGCAAGGATTAACAGCTAAAAGCAGTATTTCAACACATTTTCATGATGACCGCGCTAGTGGCATTTTTTATCTAAATAAATTATCGATTGATACTTACGCCAGTAAATTAACCAATCAACTATTAGAAAATGATAAAAAAACAGCAGCTAAACACGACTTGTTACTGAATGATGGCCAAGTGCATAAACAAACATTAGTAAATGGCACCATAGAGGTTTTTTATCCCGGTGCTGGCCATTCACCCGATAACATTGTTGTCTGGTTACCTGAACATCAGTTGTTATTTGGCGGCTGCTTTGTTAAAAGTCTCCACAGTAAAACCCTAGGTTATACCGGCGACGCTGACATTGCACAATGGCCAGCGTCAATGCAAAACTTAATGAATAAGTACTCGAGCGCTAAACTAGTGGTGCCAGGACATGGTAAAATAGGTGATATAAGCTTACTCGCCCACACACTTGCCTTAAGTATAAAAGCCAATAAGGATATAGCGTTAAGTAAATAGGAAAGTCATAAGTAGCGCAGAAAAATTATAAAAACGGTTCGACTTCACTTACGGTTAAGTAGCGCCACTCACCTAAGGGTAAATCAGCCAATTTTATTGCACCTATTTGTTCGCGATGCAAACCAACGACTTTATTACCAACAGCAGCAAACATGCGTTTAACTTGATGATATTTACCTTCGGTAATGGTTAACAGTACTTCATTTTCTGCAACTTGCTCTAACTTAGCTGGCAGGGTTAAACCATCTTCACCTTGCAATTGTACACCAACGCTAAACTTTTCTGCTGTATCTTGCTTTAATGGGCTACGCAGCCACACCCGATAAACCTTCTCGCACTGTTTCTTCGGTGAAATAATGTTGTGTGACCAGCGTCCATCATCAGTGACTAGTACTAAACCTGTGGTGTCAGCATCTAAGCGCCCAGCGATATGCATATCAAAAGCCTTATCAACGTCAATTAAATGTAATAGCGACGGATAAATTTCATCAACATTTGAGCAAATGGTAGCAAGCGGTTTATGTAAAATTATATAGCGAGAACTACGGGCAGTTAGTGCTTGGCCTTCAATACAGATGCCATTATTTTCATGCACCTGTGTCGCTGGGTCTTTTATCACGATGTCATTCACAGTTACTTTGCCCATTTTGAGCAATTTTTTAGCTTCAGTGCGGGTAAGTTCGGTGCTTTTGCAAATAAATTTGTCGAGACGCATAGTGGCTAATGTCGTTAATAACTAATGGAATAAAGGCGACGCTATTATCGCCATTTCAACAGGTTTAGCAAGACTATCTCAAGCAATGCCCGGAAAAACTAATACTCTAGCGCTCGCTATTGCAAAATAAAGTACAAATATACGTAAAGTACCTCAGCAAGATATTATGCCACTGACATGCCGGCAATTTTATGCCAATAGCCGTTACACTCTTCAACCCCATCAAGCGTATATTTTTCTGCTTGCACTAGTTGTTTGCCAAACTGGTCGAGCATGGTAAAAGCTTGTTCGCTATCAGCACTAATTCGTGCGATATCGACACCGATATTAGCCATTTCAGGTACTTCATTAATTAGGTTATATTGGTAACCTGACATAGTTTGAATACCATTTAAGATGAATACCCGCTCACCTTCTCGACTATTCACTTTTCTTCCTTGAGGGTATTTAATACAACAATATTGGCAGTCATCTTTAGCTCTATTTTCTGAGCGCGCCGTAAAACAGCGTGCAGAATAAGCTAAAGGCATATATCCCCATGCAAATACCTCACATTCAAACTGCTCGCGAATGTTTTCATCCTGTGCTTGTTGCAATAAAGTTTTTAACCAATCGCCAGAAAGCTCTACCGGCATAACCCAGCGGCTCATCCCTTGTTTAAGTAATACTTTCAATGTCGCTAAGTTGTAGCAATTAATTGCCGGCCCAGCGACAAAAGGCAGCTTTTGTTCATGCATCATTTGCACAGCACTTAAATCATTAGCTTCGATTAATAATTCACCATTTTGGCACAAACGCCGCAAGATTTGAATTTCCGCGGGTGACTCCAATAATGTCATGGTCGAAAGCACTATTTGTTTGCCGCTATTACGAGCTAGTTCCTCAGCCAGATTGATCCAATCTTTAGCGCGTAATTCACGACGCTTTGAACAAACGGTTTCACCTAAGTAAATAATATCTGCATCACATGTTGAGGCTTGTTGATAATAAGCTTCAACATCGTTTTTGGGCCAAAAAAACAGGCTCGGGCCAAGAGAAAATTTCATAAACGCTTCCAACAATTATATGCCACATACTTTGTCAATAATATTTGCCTAGCAAGGGTTTTATCCTGAAATATATAGTTCATCATATACACGGCTAATATACCGCTATTGCCACTTGCGATGATAAGCACCCAAGGTCGTCTGGCTACCTTCAGAAAGGTTCGCTAGCGTATTCATCCACGCTTGCTCAACATTGTAGTGTTCAGGGTTTTCGGCGAAACGATCAAGCGCCATGCGCCAGGTTTTAGTTACTTGTTCAACATACGCGGGGCTACGTTGACGGCCTTCGATTTTTACCGACGCTATGCCCATTTTGGCTAATTCTGGGATCAATTCTAAGGTGTTCAAACTGGTGGGCTCCTCTAAGGCATGATAAACGTTATTATCAACTTCAAAGCGCCCTTTACACAAGGTTGGGTAGCCAGCGTTTTCATCGCTTTGATAGCGATCAATCAAGACATGATTTAAACGGCTCTCTAAGCCTTGCTCGGTTTCCTGCCAACGGACGAATTTAGCTGGAGAGCATGCACCTGCAGTATTAGGTGACTCTCCGGTCATATATGATGAAAGGTAGCAGCGCCCTTCTGACATAATGCAAAGGCTACCAAAAGCAAAGACCTCAAGCTTAACCGGGCTCGTTTTTGCTAACTGCCGAACTTGTTGCACTGACAATACTCGTGGCAATACCACACGTTCAACGGCAAAATTATTCTTGAAAAACTTAATCGCCTCTAGATTTGTAGTCGACGCTTGCACAGAAACATGGCGTTCAACATCCGGGTATTTTGTCGCGGCATATTCCAAAACACCTAAATCAGCAATGATCAGCGCATCACATCCTATCGCCACCGCATTATCTACGGCCTGCCGCCATCGACCTTCACTACCGGGGTGCGCAAACGTATTAATCGCTATGTGCAGTTTTTTCTCATGTTGATGTACATAGTCCGCCGCTTTTGCAAGTTTGCCGTCATTAAAGTTAAGACCAGCAAAGTGACGGGCATTGGTATCATCTTTCATACCGATATATACCGCATCAGCGCCGTTATCTATCGCAATTTTGAGTGCAGGTAAATTACCTGCAGGACACAAGAGTTCCATAACATTCGAAATTAAAGTAAGTGTAGTTGGCAGTGTACCTAAGTTCGATAAAATATTATTTGATATAAAATAACCTTCTGAGTTTTTCGGTGAACTTTCATCGTTTAGGACTTGCTTTGATCTACTTCATAAAAGCAGCTCAACGCTTGTGCTATGTTTTGCACTTAATAAAGCCGCCATCAACATCTCGATTAGATAATGGAGCAAACCATGATTCGCCAATTAAGTCGTCAGCTTTACACGCCATTCAACTTACAGAAATTACCCTTTAGCGTACGTAGTCGCGCTTTGTCATATTTACCTAAAATACTAAAGTCTAGCTTACGCTTTGTAACCTTTCGCGCCCAAAAAACTTTACTAATACCAGCACTGCATTCGGTTTTTAAAGAGGCTATTGAAGATGGAGAATTCGACTTTCTAACCGGAAAGTGGCTTAAAATATCGATTTCGGATATTAACCTACAGTGGTGGCTAAGCTTTCAACACGATAGCTTGATTATGGCACCACCAAGCCAAGCCATTCAGGAAGACGTCAGTTTTAGTGCCTCAGGTGACGACTTGCTATTGATTGCTGGTCGTAAACAGGACCCCGACACACTATTTTTTCAACGCCGCTTACAAATTGAAGGGGATACAGAGTTAGGCTTAGAAGTAAAAAATTTGCTTGATGCTATTGATGTTGAGCACCTACCCAGTAGCGTGCATAAAATTATTAACATGCTGGCCGAAGTAGTAGAGCTGACTCAGCAGGAAATACAACACGGTACACCTTAGCAATTTCCAGTAACTTAACGGGGCGTTTTATTCATGGTATTTACGAATAACAGCAACTTTACCATTTTCCATTTCTAATATTTCCATCATGGTTTGCGTATAAGCAATGTCTTGCTTACTTTCAGGATGAATACCTTTTGCGCTGTTTTTGTAGCGAATGGCGATTGCGGAATGGTTAAAAATAAACACGTCCAGTAGTTCAGCGCTATATTGGGTATGTGCGGCCAAATAAAACGTCATACCTTTTCGCATCGCCTGTTTGCCATCTTCTAATCGAGAATCGTCAATTACATAGGGTAAATGAGAATGGCCAACATCGTCGGTAAGTAATGCTAAATAATCCTCAAGTTCTTTTTTCGTGGCATTGGGTGCCTGGCTGGCGACCATAGTATCGAAGTATTGCTGGGCGAATTCTTTTAAGTCTATTTTTGACTCACTAGCAAAAACCGTTGTTGAGATAAGTAAGCTGCAAAGCATTAAAAACATTTTTTTCATATAAAACTCCATTTAAGATCATTGATAAAGGCCCAATATTGGACTATTTCATACTTACTAATAAAATAGACTAAGCTATATTATATTGGTGCCGCTTAAAGGTATAGCTAAGCGTTAACCATGTCCGGACTATCTTTCAGGGTTATTTATTCAAGGTAATATTTAAAAAAAAATGTGCTTTTTTCATATGCTTTAATGGTACTGGCTTTGTGAACTAAAACATCTTTTGAAGATAAATGCGTGAATTTTAGTTGCATATACTCGCTCGGTTCTTTGCATTTTTAGCAAGTCGATGATTACATGCCTCTAGCAGATTGATTTTAGCTATTGATGAGGTTGGATACTTATCGTGTATAAAAGCAAATAATGCCAATGCATTGTCAGCAATATTGGACAAAAGCAGTTCAAAGGCATTGAATGATAAATTCTGCTGGTTAAATTCCAGCGTCATTTTTTCCAGACTGTCACTGGCTTAATTATTAATAAATTTACCAGATAAAGCTAAAGCGTTGCGATTATATAGCACACTATGACATTGCGCGAGAATAGATAAGGCTATCGACTCTGGTAAATCACCACCGATATCAAGACCAACTGGGCCATTCACATGTTGCGTTAGCCACGATCGGTCAGTAATACCAGCCAATGTTTCAACATTAGCTCGTCGTTCAAGCGGACCTAATAAACCAATATATTTTGCGATATTATTTATGTGTAATAGCTTTAGCCAGGCGGCATCTAAATTTAGATTGTGCGTCATCAACACTGCGGCATCAAGTTGTCTAAATTGTGCCATTTCAGCAAGCTCTTCAGGGCGAATTCTAATGATATTTGTTGCATACTTAAAACTACTGCTACGGGCATAGCTTGCACGATGGTCAACAACAGTTACTCGCCAACCCATTTGCGCCGCCATTACCACCAAAGGAATCGCATCAGAGCCGCCGCCAAAAACCCACAAATTGATTGGCGCTGATATTCTTGTAATCGACTGTGTCGATTGCTCAATGGTGATATTTTGGTGCGCACAGTTTTGCTTTATCATCGACATTAGCGCACTGCTTTTTACCCGGGTGTGCTGTGAAATTGTTGATACTAATAACTCGCCTGTGGTATCAAATAAGCTCAGGTCGTTTAACGAATGCGTTGTTAGTTCATCGGCTAAAAACACTTGCTGTATATAACTTGATTGCCCTGCTTGCATCCGCTGCAATAGTTCGGTTAATAAACCTTGATGTCTGGTGGTTAAATATTGTAATAAAACGCCAATTTTTCCTTTGCAGCCCACGCCTAACTCTGCGGCATAGCCATCTTCTTCACGCATATCATATTCAACATAATGCGCTTGTTGGCTATCAAAGACTTTTTTCGCGTGCAAAATAATATTGGCTTCTAAACAACCGCCACTGACTAAACCATAAGATTGCCCTAAGCTATTAACCAGCATAAAAGCCCCCGGAGAGCGATAGCTTGAGCCCTCTTTATTCACGATAGTGACGAGTACCCAAGCAAGCGTTTCGCTTTGGTTAAGGTAATGTTCGAGCAGGGAATAATGGGAATGATTGTTAAACAATGACAAGTCTCGATATTAACGGTAAATAACTAGCTGAAAGCAACTGTATCAACCAACACAATAGTGTTCAACAAAATCAATAGCCTAAAAACTAATTAAACAAAGTTTCAATATCAAACTCATCAAGCTGATTCGCATCCGCAAATTCAGTAATGTATTTTTCATAAACCTTAGAGCGCACAAAAATCACAAACAAGTCTGGATCAAGGTGGTTACTTTTCACCATATTACTCATTATTTTCAAACATTCACTCACTGGCTTCGCGCTTTTATAGGGCCTGTCTGCGGCAGATAACGCTTCAAAAATATCTGCTAACGCCATCAGTCTTGATGGCACCGACATTTGTGCTTTCAATAAACCCCTCGGGTAACCAGTACCGTCCATCTTCTCATGATGACCGAGCGCAAATTCCGCAACATTAGCAAGGTGTTTTGGAAAAGGTAAGGCATTAAGAATATCTAAAGTTACATCCATGTGCTGTTTTATAATATCTCTTTCTTCATCGTTCAATGTGCCGCGTTTGATACTTAAGTTTAAGATTTCATCTTCAGTTAATAACGGTTGTGCTATATTTTCAATGGTAATTTGGTATCGTTCAGCAATCGCTTGAATATTACTTGCTTGTTCATCAGTTAAAAATTCACCACCAACATTAGTTATTTGCAAAAAAGCGGTGTCTAATTTTAGTTGTTTCTGCGCTAATATTCTTTCACGATCTAGTTGCTCAACCCGAACCGCTTTATTGGCTTGTAATGCGCAGATCATGGCTGCTTGATATTTAAGATCAATATCTCGTTTAACGATCTCTAACTTAGCGGTAACAAAATGAATTCTATCAAATATAGTTTCTAATTTTTTTGATTTTTCCATTATATGATCGGGGGTGGCAATCTTGCCACAGTCATGCAACCAACCGGCAATATTCAATTGGTGTCTATCTTCTGGCGTAAGCTTAAATGACGCTAATGGCCCTTCTTCATAATCACTAACAGCATCAGCAAACATTAATGTAAGCTCAGGTACACGCTTACAATGTCCGCCAGTGTGCGCTGATTTTGTATCGATTGCAGCCGCAATAGTTTTCGCAAATGACTCAAACAACTGTTCCATGTTTGAAATAAGTGCCCTATTGGTTAAGGCAATGGCACCTAAAGCAGCAAACGATAATATCTGCTGCTCAATTTGTTTAGAAAAACTGACGATCTTGGTTTCGTCCATAGCATTAATTAACTGGATAACACCGATGATATCGCCGGTATGATCCTTAAGCGGAAAGGTTAACATTGACTTGGTGCGGTAACCTGTCTTGCCGTCCATTGTTCTCGCGGCACTAAAATCAAATGGCAGCGCAGTGTAGACATCATCTATATTAATCACTTCACCGGTATTAGCGGCATGGGCAACTATCGCAGAAAGATTAGGTTTATTATCAACAACTAAGGGGATGACAGGAAAAGTGATGACCGACGACGAACTGCCACCAAGGTGCAAATCCAGGCTTTTGTTGTATATGGTGCGAAACTCCAATTCCTGTCGCGCATTAACTAAATAAATAGAACCCGCATCAGCGTTTGATACTTCAACTGCGGCTAATAGTATTTTTTCCATTAACAGGTCAGTGTCTTCTTCATTACTTAATTGAATACTGATATTCAACAAATGTTCAAAAGCGGCTTGCTGTGATGATTGAATTTTCATAATGAGTTACTTACTTTCATGAATATGAATACCATCCCAATCTTTAGGATCGACATTAGCGATAAGGTTAACTATTCGTTCTATATATATACTATAAACCGTGGTTGGTAAATTATCTCTTTGTTTTAACTTTGTAAATAGATCTCGTGCTTCTTGCCAATCGCCAGTAAGGTATTTTTCAAGCGCTAAATCATGTAATAGTACATCAGCTTTAGTATCGTCATTTAATTCGCTATCGAAACCTATGGCTTGATATATTTCAACGATATTTATCTTACCTTTAATTTTTATTCTATCAATTTTTCGACAAACAATGCCTTGTTGAATAATATCTTTGTAAGTCTTGCCTGAGACTAGAATATCAACACAATAATATTTTGTTAACGATTCGATTCTGGAGCCTAAATTAACCGCATCGCCAAGTACGGTATAGGCTTTTCGGTAAGTAGATCCCATGTCGCCCACCACCATTTCTCCGGTACTAATACCAATACCGATACGTATTTCAGGCCAATTCTTTGCCTTAAATCGTTGGCTCAAGACCTGAGTCAACTGAATTAGCTTTAGTGCACTGATAACGGCGTTAACAGCATGACGTTCGTCATCTAAAGGGGCATTCCATAGCGCCATGATCATATCGCCAACGTATTTATCTATCGTGCCTTTGTTATCAAAAATAATTGCGGTGGCTTCAGTTAAATATTCCTTGAGAAAATCGCTTAATTCTTCAGGTGTAAATTGCTCAGAAAGCGTGGTGAAATTTCTAATATCGGCAAATAATACCGTCATTTCTCTACGCTCAGTTTTTAACTCTACTCCGGTTGCTGATTGAATCATTTTTTCGATATAAGCGGGTGGTACGTATTGATCAAACATACTTTTAATCTTTTTGCGGGTAAGGCTTTCAGAAATAAAGCCGACGGCACCATAATAGGCCGTTAACAAGGTGATCAGTAATAGTATTTGAAATAAAGGTAGACTCACTTTTAACGCCCACCAACAATACCAATTAAGACCAATATGTAAAATAAAGCTAACCAAGCTAATTACTAATATTTTAATGGGTCCTTGTTTTGCCATCATGAGTGACAGTCTAAAGCCAGTTAACAGTAATAAAGTAAATACAATGGCTAGCGTGATATCGAGCTCAACAGGTAAGATTTCTGGATGAATTAGCCCTTCAAAAACATTGGCGTGTACTTCTACCCCAGGGTATTGAACGCCAACTGACGTGGTTCGCAAATCTGCTAGACCAACTGCTGAGGTGCCAACAAACACCACAGTGCCGTCCAACAGCTCAGGTTCAACCCTATCATTTAAAATATCGGTTGCTGAAATATAACGGAAACTATGTTTTCGACCTTTGTAGGGAATAAATATTTGTCCTTTTTCATTGGTAGGAATGAAATGGCTACCAAAGCTCAAGCCTTGCAACCAATTGGTGTTACCGGTGACTTTACTTTTTGCCTGAATACTCTCTGCTAAGGTATAAACACGGGCAGCTTCTAATGCTAATGACGGATACAATTGGCCTTGATAATTAAGCACCAAGGATGCCTTGCGAATAAAACCATCGCTTTCTGGCACTGAATTAATAAAACCCGCGCCAGTAGCGGCAGACTGCAAGGGCGCAATATTGCCTAGCACGTTTTGAAATGTCGCTATTTCCGATAATTGCCCAACCGAATGAGGCCACTCAATGACACTATCAGGCAGTTGCCCTGATGTTTGCGCTCTATCATCAAATAAAAATCCTAGTACCACCTCCGAATTACTTAGAGTATTAGCAAATTCCTGATCAAAATCTACCGAATCGGTCAGGCTTTTTATCTGCTCGCGTGATTGTGCACCAAGCTGTGTATTTTTGCTTAGAATGACTTCTACCGGGTTTCTTTCAGGCTCAGCGAAAAAAATATCGAACGCCACCAGCACCACACCGGCATCCATTAGCTTTGTCACTAAATCGCTTACTTTACTTCGACTCCATGGGTGGCGCCCTTGTTCACGCATACTTTTTTCATCAATATCAATAATGATGACTTGTTCATCAAATTGACGTACTTCGTCTGACAGTGTCGCTAACAATCTCGCATCGTATAAAATACCTTCAACACGCTGAAGAAATTTTTGCACGTTATCTACGCGAATATAGTTCAAGCCCATCACTAATAAAGTGATAGCTATGCCAACCATAAAATTTTTCGAACCTAAATTAGTGAGCATTTATTACTTTGTTAAGTCCACAACAGTACCTTCTCGCGCACAATAGATATTAAGCTTATTTTTATATTCTGCCTGTAAGTTTTGCTCTTGATATAATAATTCATCATCACTTCGAGCGGGATCATGACTAATAATATATAAGCTTTTTACTTTTGCTTCACAAGCTAATCTCGCCACTTCATTAAAAGTACTATGACCCCAACCCAACTTTAACGGTAAGTCTGCCTCGGTATATTGAGCATCGTGGATCAAAATATCGGCGTCAGCAATAAACGCCAGCCATTGCTGCCATGTGGTGTTTTTTATATCGGGGGAGTTTAATTCATTATCGGTCACATAAGCGACTTTTTTACCCTCAGCCATTAAGCAATAAGCACTGCCGCCATCGGGGTGATTTAAGCGCTGAGTTTTCACCATAAAGCCAGGGATCTCAAACTCATTCATCTGCGATTTATGAGCTTGCAGACTAATATTCGATGGCAGTTGCTGATATTTAACCGGGTGGGTAGAGCCTGACATTTGCGTTAAAATGGCATCCTTGTCGTCATAATCTACTGCGCCAGGCACAATAGTTATTTCTCTATTCGCTTGATAAATAGGCCTAAAAAAAGGGAAACCTTGAATATGATCCCAATGATTATGTGACAGTAGTAGGTTGATTGCTCGCGTATTGGCCATTAACCGTTCGCCGAGTCCAATAATACCTGTGCCTGAATCTAAAATAACATCATGGCCATTATCCAGCCAGATATAAACACATGAGGTATTGCCACCAAATAGTACGGTATTTCTACCCGGTGTGGGGGTTGAACCCCGAACACCGTAGAATTCTACTTTCATAAAGTCACTTATCGTTCCTGAAAAGGTTAATCTAATAAATAATGGCTGATATCGATATTGTTCTTAAATGTGCCATTTATATAACATTGACCGGCAACAATAAAAGAACTGTTATTGAGTAATATAATCGACTCAAGCTGTGAGGCATTAGGACACATAGAAACTCTTTTATAGCCGTCAAGATCAAAAGTATCATCTAACGTTCCATCGGGTTTTATCCGTCCGATCAGATGTCTGTTGCCATTCAGTAACACGTCACTTTTGCCTACAATCACGACGTTATCGCTGCTGTCGATAACGGCGCTAGTCATAGCCGCTTCGGCAGTTAAATCTAAAATTGGAGCCATCTTTTCGCTGATTTTACCATCACCATCAAAACTGGCATCTAAAACCCCTAAGGATGATGTTTTGACAATATTTACTCGCGAAGCAGCGCCTAAATCATTACCCACTAAGTAAAGATTGTTGCTACTATCAAAACCAATAAACTCAGCACTTTCATCAGCACCTGAAAAGTCGACGGTTAATACACCATCACTATCGAGTGTGGTGTCTAACACCCCTGTTACTAAGTACTTCACCAGTAACATGTCTACACTCGCACTATTACGATTACCGGCGGCGTAAATATTATCGCCACCATCAATAACCAGTGCCATATAATCATCGCTAACAGCGCCCGTGACATAACCTGGAGTATCTAAAGTATTAAATACTGCATCAAGTGCTCCCACTGCAGTTAAACGCAGAACAAAGGCACTTATGCTACCACTTTCCAAATTACCGACAGCAATAAGCCTGCCGATGCTGTCCGCTTTTACTTGATTAAATTGAATATTGGTCGCACTAATGGCCGAGGTGGTATAAATGCCATTGGTGGCAAAGCTAGTATCTAACACGCCATTTTGCTCAATACGGGCAACATAGCCATTAGTATCGAGACCTTCAGTGACATTACCGTAAACGATAAACTGCCCACTCGCTAATTCAAACAGGCCATTAACGGTGGCATTAGTGCCAATTTTCAATTGCTTATGACCATCGCTATCAAAGCTGGTATCTAACAGTCCTGCACTGGTTAAGCGAGTTAAAATAATACGTTTATTGGTACTGTCATCAGCCGTTGCTGCTACTAAGAACTTACCTGCTTGCACGCCACTTTGAATTTGCAGAACTTCGGCAGCGATGTCATCTGATGGCGTACTGGAATGCGTCAAGGTGTTTTTACCATTAACAATGTCACCAGCTGTTATTAACAGGCCACTCACATCAACAGCACTAATAACCATGTCTGTATCACTACCCGACTCAATATATCCGGGCAGCCATACATTTCTTGCGCCATCCAAACTCATCGCCCGAGCATATGCATTGGTGCCGTAATCGACTACTTGATAACCATCGCCGTCATAAGTGGTATCTAGAATACCCGTCGTAGAAACACGGGTAGCAAATGGCTGGTAATTACTGCCATCAAACAAGTTACCGGTTAAGTACAGGTCATCATCGGCATAATTATAAATGTAATCGGTAAACTCACTACGGCCTGTACCCGGGACACCATCAACATCATAAATAGCAATCCCGCCTGTGCCAAAACCTGCCACATAAGCGGCGTAGCTATCTAGTTCAATAATAAAGGCATCTTGCTCACCATTGGCTAAAACTGTCGAGCCTGCTATATGCGCCGTGTGCTCGCCCGCTCCAGTATTCTCGCCATCAATAGCCTGTACTTTATCATCAGCACCGATACCACCCACGTCATAAGTTTGTGGGGTACTGTTATTAAATTTCACATAATTGCCATCGGCATTTTTCGGGTTAAATATCCAGGCGAAAATATCGTAATCACCATCGGCCGTTAGTACATTACCGGCAACCATAATCTCATCATTATGCGGATTATATACGGCAATACCTTCATCGTTTAAGCCATTGCCAGTAATATCTAGCATAATATGTGGCGAATAAACAATGGGAGCATCTGCAACAGCGTCATAAATGGTAGAGGTTTGAAAATTGCCATCTATATCTACGCGAATAACTAAAAGATCATCATCCGCAGGGCCTTGTACTTTACCTACGGCAACGACCGTATCAATTTCACTAGCTGGGTTTCCCTGCGTAGCAGGTAATTGAATATAAACCGCATCATTAATCGAGAGAGTTTTTTGTTCGGTAGTACAACGTAGACCACTATCACCAAAGCTAACATCGATTGCGCCAACGTTATTGACCTTAATAAAACAGACTTCTCGGTACTGACCGTCATCACGCTCGAAGGTGACAAAATACCCCCCCCCTATTGCAACGATTGCTTTAGCATATTCATTAGCGCCGAAATCAAAACTTTTTGTGCCATTAATGCCAAAACCAGCATCGATACTGCCATTAGTATCATATGCCACCATATAAATATCTTTGTCGACATTATCGATACTGCCGATAAAGTACACTTTGCTGCCATCGCGCACTGAGTCGTTAAACTGAGCTTGGGTTTTAATGCCCGTAAGCTCTAGGGAGCCAAAAGCCGCACGGCCAAAACCAGCCACTTCAGAGATGGTTTCATCGCCCGCGACGTCATTGACATCAATGGTCACAGTAATATCAGTCGATTCTGCGATTGGCATGCCATCATCGTCAATGGTGACCGTGACAATATGTTGTGGATCGGTTTCAAAATCTAACGGGGTAGTGCCTTTTACCGTAATCGCTCCCGTGTTTGAGTCGATATTAAATAAACCGGTATCGCCCGCCGTCAGCGAGAAGGTAAGCGTATCGCCTTCGATGTCACTCGCAATAACGGTGCCAACTGCATCAGCATTAGTTTTATCTTCATCCACAGTAAATGTTTGATCAACAGCCGTAGGCGCATCGTTCACGGCGCTGATAGTTAAGCTAACATTGGCTTGTGCTGTGCCACCATTGCCATCACTGACTTGATAAGTAAAACTATCAGCGCCATTAAAGTCGGCATCAGGCATATAAGTAAACGAGCCGTCACTATTGAGCGTTAAGATGCCGTTACTGACATTGGCTATCGGGGTAGTATTGACGCTTAGCGTATCACCATCGACATCACTGTCATTACTTAATAGCTGATCAGCATCAGCGACTAATTTGGTTAAGGTGAGGTCTTCATCGACCGTGTAACTATCATCATTAAGTACAGGAATATCATTAATGGCATTAACGATTAACGTTACATTAGCTTGTGCCGTGCCGCCATTACCGTCATTAATTTGATAGGTAAAACTATCAGTGCCATTAAAGTTGCTGTTTGGAGTGTAGCTGAACGAACCATCACTATTGAGCGTTAAGCTACCATTACTCACATTGGTAATTGGCGTTGTATTGACCGTTAAACTATCACCGTCTGAATCACTATCGTTACTTAATGGTTGATCACCATCAGTAACGAGTCTGAGCCAAGTAAAATCTTCATTAAAACTATAGCTATCATCAACAGCAACCGGAAGGTTATTAACGGCCACAGAGATTAACGTTACACTTGCCTGCGCTGTTGCGCCATTACCATCACTGACCTGATAAGTGAAATTGTCGGTGCCATTAAAACCACCACTAGGAATATAGCTAAACGAGCCGTCAGTATTGAGCGTTAAGCTGCCATTACTGACGTTTGATACGGGTGTGGTATTGACGGTTAAGGTGTCACCGTCGACATCACTATCATTGATTAATAGGTGGTTAGGGTCAGTCACTAAGATGTTAAGTGTTGTATTTTGCAAAAAATTGTAACTGTCGGCGACAAGGACCGGAATATCATTGACGGTATTGATGGTTAACGCCACACTGCCTTGCGCTGTGCCGCCATTACCGTCACTCACTTGATAGCTAAAACTGTCGCTGCCACTATAGTTACTGTTAGGGGTGTAACTGAATGAGCCATCACTATTAAGCGTTAAACTGCCGTTACTGACATTAATCACTGGCGTGGTATTGACGGTTAAGCTGTCGCCATCAATATCGCTATCATTACTTAATAGTTGATCACTGTCGCCCACCAATTTCGTTAAGGTAACATCTTCATTAACGCTGTAACTATCATTGGAAACTAGCGGAAGATCATTGACCGCAGTAACGGTTAAACTAACACTGCCTTGCGCTATGCCGCCATTACCGTCACTCACTTGATAGCTAAAACTGTCGGTGCCATTAAAATCGCCAGTAGGAATATAACTGAACGAACCATTACTATTGAGCGTTAAACTGCCGTTACTGACATTAGTCACGGGCGTAGTATTAACGATTAAGGTGTCGCCGTCTGCATCACTATCATTACTTAACAACTGATCACTATCACCCACCAATTTCGTTAAGGTAACATCTTCATTAACGCTGTAACTATCATTAGCGACTAGCGGAACATCATTAACGGTATTGATGGTTAACGCCACACTGCCTTGCGCTGTGCCGCCATTGCCGTCACTCACTTGATAGCTAAAACTGTCGCTGCCATTAAAGTTACTGTTAGGGATGTAACTGAATGAGCCATCACTATTAAGCGTTAAACTGCCGTTACTGACATTAATCACTGGCGTGGTATTGACGGTTAAGCTGTCGCCATCAATATCGCTATCATTACTTAATAGTTGATCACTGTCGCCCACCAATTTCGTTAAGGTAACATCTTCATTAACGCTGTAACTATCATTGGAAACTAGCGGAAGATCATTGACCGCAGTAACGGTTAAACTAACACTGCCTTGCGCTATGCCGCCATTACCGTCACTCACTTGATAGCTAAAACTGTCGGTGCCATTAAAATCGCCAGTAGGAATATAACTGAACGAACCATTACTATTGAGCGTTAAACTGCCGTTACTGACATTAGTCACGGGCGTAGTATTAACGATTAAGGTGTCGCCGTCTGCATCACTATCATTACTTAACAACTGATCACTATCACCCACCAATTTCGTTAAGGTAACATCTTCATTAACGCTGTAACTATCATTAGCGACTAGCGGAACATCATTAACGGTATTGATGGTTAACGCCACACTGCCTTGCGCTGTGCCGCCATTGCCGTCACTCACTTGATAGCTAAAACTGTCGCTGCCATTAAAGTTACTGTTAGGGATGTAACTGAATGAGCCATCACTATTAAGCGTTAAACTGCCGTTAGTAACATTAGTCACTGGCGTGGTATTAACGGTTAAAGTGTCACCTTCAATATCGCTATCATTAATTAACAAGTGGTTAGTGCCAGTCGCTAATATTGATAAGCTAATATCTTCGCTTAAGCTATAACTATCATTTAGTGCTATGGGTGCGTCATTAATTGGCAAAACAGTGACAGATAATGTGCCACGGCTAGTTGCATTAAAGCTATCTGAGACCGTATACCCGACACTGAGTTGACCAAAAAAATTGGCCGTGGGCGTGACATCAAGTTTACCATTTACAATAGTCACGGTGCCATTATCAATCTCCGCATCAACGGAAGTTAAAACAATATCATCACCCTCGATGTCACTATCATTAGCCAGTACGTCAACGACGATACTATTATCTTCATTGATAGTAACGCTATCATTAATGACAGTTGGAGCATCATTTATCGGCGCAATAGTGATATTTACATTAGCGGTATCGGTTAATTCACTGTCATTAATGACTTGATAAGTAAAACTATCAATACCGTTAAAATTAGCATTAGGCGTATAACTAAAACTACCATCTTCCGCTAATACTAAAACACCTTTTAATGGTGGATTTATCGGCGTAGTATTAACTTTTAAGATTGAATTACTTAAATCGATATCATTGGCTAATAGTCCAGATGATGCTGCTACGAGTAACTCGACATCTTCTTCTATTTGATAATTATCTGGCGATGCTATGGGTATATCTGCAATGGGCATAACAGTAATAGTAACAAATGCCTGTGCTAACAAATTAGCTGAGTTTTTGATTTGGTATTGAAATTGATCAACACCGAAAAAGTTACTATTGGGTATATAAGTAAATGTGCCGTCTAAGGCTAAATTTAATTGACCATGTTGAGGTTGAATAAGTAAAGTGTCCAGCAATTCAAACTGTAACCCTCTGGGATCACTATCATTAGCCAAAATCCCTAAATTTACAGCCGAAATTACCAGGGTTGTATCTTCATCAATTTGGTAATTATCGCCTCTGGCAGTTGGAGGTAAAGGGTCTCCATTCGGTAATATGGTTACCGTTGCATTTGCCGTAGCACCATTACCGTCTGATATTTGGTAAACAAATCGATCATTTTCTAATAACAAACTGGCGGCCTGATAAGAAAAACTGCCATCAACGTTAATGGTTAACGTCCCCTTCTCTGGCGCTACAATAGCCGTTGTAGATACCTGCAGAACGTCACCGTCAACATCAAAATCATTATCTAACAAATTTGTTTCATTAAAATTAATCTGACCGTTGGTATCAACAGCATATTCATCTTCTACCGCAACCGGATTATCATTTATCGGCAAGATATCGAAAGTAACCGTTGTTTCCGCGCTAGCACCTTCAATATCAGTGATACGATAGCTAACGTTGTCTCCTCCGAAGAAGTTTGCATTGGGCTTATAAGTAAAGGTTCCCGCATCATCAAAATCTAAGGTGCCATTAGACGGTTGCTGTAAAATACTATCTAAAGTAATTAATTGCCCTTCAGGGTCGAAATCATTAGCCAAGACGTTAACCGTTATGACTTCATCTTCATTAACTTCATAGCTATCATTATTGGCAATAGGAGGTAGATTCGGAATTCCACCGACTCTAGGAATAAGATAAGGTGCTGATGTACCGCTTTCACCGCCATTATCAATACCGGTTACCAGTAACTGGTAATCCTTACTAGCGTCAAGGTCACTAAATTGTGCTGAAGTGCCATTAATGGCAAGTTGCTGAATACCATTCTCAAGCGTTAGTACATTTAAGGCCGTTAAGCCAAGCTCTGTCGCAGCATATAAGTTATAACGTCCTAACTTTGAACTTCCTGACCACGATACTGAGATAATACCGCTTTCTCGACTAGCATTAACGGCAGATATTTGAATAGGCTGCCAAGCTATATTCAGCGCATCAACAATAGCACTATTGCCTAAAGCATCTTCAACGATAAGTTCGATACGCAATGGTCCTGCAATTTCATTCGCAAGTTGAGGATCAAAGCCCGTTATTGTTGCTTGAAAATCAGCAACACAATTGTTCGCGCATAAAGCAAAACTTCGATCAACATTAGGTAAATAAAGCGATACTTTCTTGATCTCATCACTGTCTGAAGCTGTTACGCCTAAGGTTAAATTACCTTCGACATTACTGTTTGAAGTTGCCGACCTTATTGTGCCTAGTGCATTGGCAAAGCTGCTACTAACCGCAGCATTATTAACGCTTTGTACACCATTAATTTTTTTCACCACCGCAAGCGATGTTCCCGCTTGGCCGGTTAAGTCTAAGGTAGGATCAGAGATTGTAGTCGCAGGAGGAAGCTTGATAGGTTCTTTTGGCGCTGCTGACTCACCTCCGCCGCACGCTGTTAATGTCAAAAGCACTAATATATATATACATCTACTACTAAACATTTTATGTATCCTAAAGCTTATGGGCGAACCTTAAAAGAACCGTCAGCATTAACTGATGGGTCGTTAATTTCTTGCAGGTTAAATCCGCCAATGATTTCATCTAATCCATCAGAGAATGCGGCAAATATGATACCTTCGGCTCTATTATTGCCATGAGACGCGAAATTTATGCCTAAGTCTAATTGCTCAATATTAATCAGACCTGAGTAGGCCGCAAACCACTCCCCTTGACTGTCAGTAAAACTTAACGAGCCACCTGGTACAGAAGCGTTATCAAAGTCTACCGTCATACTCATAGTAAAATCACTAACTTGTCCGACACTTGAATTAACCGTACTTTCGATTACGTTACTATAGGAAAGCGTTCCTGTGCGCTGCGCGAGTAATTCTGCGATGGGTAAATCTCTAGATCCTTGCCATTCTAAATCGCTATAAACACTAGGATCGTCAAAATCATTTTCATCGTCAACTTCCGACGCGCCTGGATTTATCGGAGGTAGGGCAGGATTAACACTCACAACTTGCGATGATTGACTGTCAGTAGAGTCTTCAGCAGCATTAGTTTCCTCTGTATCTGCCGAGGAGATATCTGAATAACCTAGCGATATGCCAACGGGAGCCTGAGTCATGCGAGTAACTAGGCCTTGCGCATTAACCGAGGCAAAAGTGAAATCTTCGCTGCCCCCTAACGATAACGTACTCAGATCGTTTAATTGCACATCGATATTGCCGCTATACACAGCAAAAAACACCTCATCACCGACAACTTCGACAGCAAAATGAGTACCACGAATACCAATACTCCCAACCGGTGTTTTTACTTGATAATCACCACCAGATTTTTTAATCAAGCCACTAATTGAACGTAAACCACCGCTAACAACTTCTAATGTTGCCGATGCTTCACCTGCTTCTGGGTTAAACTTATAATTACTGATCAAAATTTCTGTATTTTCTTTTAAGGTAATTAAACCGCCATCAGACATACTAAATTGCGCTTTACTTTTATTGCCTGTGATAATGTTATCTACATTAAATATTTCAGAGCGACGTTTTAATTTTCGTTTTTCGTTGCTGGTTTGAGCAATCGCTTCAACCGTGCCTTTAGCTAAAATTGTTTTACCGGCAATATCACTTGCATAGGAATTATGGTGAATGTTCATTACGCCAAGAAATAGGCTAATGGAAGTGACTAACTTATATATATTCGTTTTATCTAGTAACCTTAACTGATTCATAGTTTGCTCCTAAAAGCTCATCCGAGCAGATAAATTAATGTCCACACGTCGATAGGAAAAAAGTGCTAAGTTGCTATCTTTATCTTGAAGTGTAGCACTTAATCGATAAAGCCACCGTTTTGACTCTTGATATTGAATTGAAGTACCAAAAAGCCACATATCGTCAACACGCTTTTCAAAGAAAAATGGCTGTTCATACTGATAGGCTTGATGTTGATAACTAATATTTGCGCTTGCTAACCAATGCTGATTAATGACAAAGTTTGCCATATAATTTATAGAATTTATTTTTTTATTATTATGCTGGCTTTCGATAAATTCAGCATTTTCTTGTGAATAGGCCAATGAAAGTGCATGTCGCCACCTCGACATAACATACTGAGCAGAGATTTGAAGCGAAGTATCATCTGTATTTAATTGCCGGCTGATATCATTTTTCGTTTTCCCAACAAGCCCCTCTATTGCAACAAACCACTGTTTATCTATAGTTTTACTCACACCAAATGTAGCGCCAAATTTGGTCCGGTAATAACTATCATTTAGCCAAAGTGGTACGACTCTAACACCGATACTACTGCTAAAATCATCAAAGTTTTTCTTATATTGCAAATTAGTACGTACCGAAAATCGATTATATTCAGAGTCGTTGCTGAAATAATGTAACTTGCTGGTAGCTGAAAAAGTCAATTTTGCTGATTGAGTTAACGCCTTACTGCCAATTAATTGGTAACCAAGGGCTAAATAACTATCACTATTTTCTTTACTATTTTCAGATAAGACTATGTCTTGATTTAATAAAGGCAGAAATATATTATCTTCTCTGGTGCCAGCATTGATATTCGAGTCATAACCGAGGTTAACATCTACAGATTGCGTTAAGTATAAAGCTTGTTTATTCAGAGATAAAGCAGCAGCATTATTAAGCTTCTGTGCCGACTCCTTTAATTGTAGTGAGATGTTTTCTACTTGAATTAATGACTGGGTTATCTCGATAACTGCATGGTAGTTTTTCATCGCGTAATAAGCGTTAGCAAGATAATATTGTCCATCTAGCCAATTAGGCTTATTGGCAACAACGCGTTCAAAAGCGTACACAGCGCGTTCATTTTCTTGTACTTTCAATGCAGTAAGGCCGTATAGAAAATCAAAATCGACATCACCTAAGTGCTCGGCCTCGAGCATTAGTGCTAATTGCCAAGCACTATCATTTTCATTAAGCTCTATTTTCTGTTTTAGTAGACTAAAGGCACTGTTGTCTCGAAACGTTTTAGCATCAATAGCTTTACTGGTGAGTAACAACAAGACAAATACTAATATAATGCTCTTCACTCAACCTTCCCAACTTGGATTAATATTGTATATTTCATATAAGCTTATTAAAGCTACAAATGCAATAAACTTCTTTTAAAATTGCTTTATTTTAATACAAATGTACATTTTGTCGTGTAATAGCACAGCTTATAAAAAGCATCTACGACTTTGCCTGCTGTCATGGCATATAACTGCTTTATAAAATAATCTTAGTTATTGTTAAGAAAAACACCGCAATACACGACTCGGTGAGAATCAACGTTAATTAACCACTAAAAGAGCTAGCTAGCGGATAGAAAATCGTCTTGATGGTACAACACTCTAGTTTATTTAAGCGCCATGGTGTGGCTAAAACGTCGTCATTACAGATCAGTGGTTTAAAGCAGACTTTTAAAAACTTATTACCCTGGACTAAGCTTAAGCATTAAGTTTTAGCAAAAAAAAAGCCACTTAATAGTGGCTTTTTCATCAAAGATAAAACAGGTTAGGTTTATTTAACGACTTCTTCAACTTTCAGCTTTTTTTCATTTTTTTCAACTTCTTCAGCTGGTTTGTTTTTTGCTAGTAACAGCTCACGTAAACGGGTATCAATTTCTTTAGCTACTTTAGGATTTTCTTTCAAGTATTTAGCTGCATTTGCTTTACCTTGACCGATTTTATCACCTTTATAACTATACCAAGCGCCCGCTTTTTCAACCATTTCATTTTTAACACCAAGGTCAACTAACTCACCTAAGCTGTTAATCCCCTCACCGTATAAAATTTGAAATTCAGCTTGCTTGAATGGTGGCGCTATTTTATTTTTAACCACTTTTACACGGGTTTCATTACCTATAATTTCGTCACCATTTTTAACCGCGCCAATACGACGAATATCCAAACGCACTGAAGCATAAAACTTTAAGGCATTACCACCTGTTGTTGTTTCAGGTGAGCCAAACATTACGCCAATTTTCATACGAATTTGGTTGATAAAAATAATCATGGTATTTGATTTTTTCAAATTACCGGTTAATTTACGCATTGCTTGCGATAACATACGAGCTTGTAAACCCATGTGTGAATCACCCATATCGCCTTCAATCTCTGCTTTTGGCGTTAATGCAGCAACCGAGTCAACAACGATAATATCGATAGCACCTGAACGCGTTAACATGTCGCAAATTTCAAGTGCTTGTTCACCAGTATCAGGTTGAGAAACCAACAATTCGTTAATATTTACGCCCAACTTTCCAGCATATATAGGGTCAAGTGCATGCTCGGCATCAACAAAGGCACAAATTTTACCATTACGTTGTGCTTCAGCTATCACTTCAAGTGTCAGCGTTGTTTTACCACTCGACTCTGGACCATAAATCTCGACAACACGACCTAGCGGTAAACCACCAGCACCTAAGGCGATATCTAAGCCTAATGAGCCAGTAGAAATGGTTTCTACATCCATGGTGTTATTGTCACCTAACTTCATGATTGAACCTTTACCAAACTGACGTTCTATTTGGCTTAAGGCCGCTGCTAATGCTTTTTCTTTATTATCGTTCATTTGGTGCTCCAGGATGATTTCGGTGCTTAATTTATTTTGATGACGCAAAGTATACTGTATAGTCGTACAGTATCAAGTTTTTTATTGATTTATTTTATTTTAACATAAATAAAAAAACACCTTAACTCACTACTTGTTGAAAAATAAGCAGATAAACAGCATTAGTAACTTTTTAAAGATTAAACAAAAAAAGTTACTCTTTGAGAATTTCTTTGCTATACCGTATTTTTTTATGGCGAGCTTACCGGCAAGCTTTAACAAAAATAACAATATTTAATAGCCTAGCTAATGGCGTAATATCTCCCTACTTACGTTCATTATTTTTGAGTTACACCGTTTCAATGAGAAAAATTATGCAAGACAGTTCAAGCGTCAAGCGCCCCTACTATTTATGAGAAGATGTGGAAGTTATAGCAGCAACAATTAAAAGCTAACCAATCTAAAATATAGCCTCTGGCCTAAACTTATAAAAAGTCCTTATAAATACCGATTAAACTTTGCCATTGACTGGATATATTCATATTTAAACCAAGAGTCAAAAGCATCACAAAAATTATTTTGCGGTCATTAATGGCAATATTTTGTAATTGATTTTTCATTCATTACTGAATAATGACTATATACCCGATAAACATTTATCGTCTGTATTACGTTTATTAACTGTTTGAGAAATAATGACATAAAGGGATAACCTGGTACGAGGTACGTTTTATCCGGTTAAAATTAGTATCGATATCGATATATGATAGCTATTATCTATATTCCGATTTCGACACACGCCTACAAAAACAAATAATAAAACGAATAATATCAACAACTTAAATATTGGCACGAATATGGCTTAGCTAGTTAATAATACTAAAATAAATAAGTAAATTTATGGATATCCAAATAAAACAGAAAAAAAGTAAGTCTAAAAAGTATATTATCTTGGTATTTATTGCATTTATTGTCATTTTTCTTTTTGTTTATCTAAAGCAATTTTTTAGCGGTGCTACCGCTTGGGTTGAACGAGATGAGATTAGAACAGCAACCGTACAAAGTGGAAATTTTGCAATAAACGTGCGTGGAAGTGGAAGTTTCAAGTCAGATGATGTTTATCTTATTTCCGCTAAAGTGCCTGGTACAGTTGAAAGAATACTTGTAAAGGCCGGCACACCGGTAGAAAAAGGACAAGAGCTTTTCAAGTTGAGCAATCCAGAAATTGCAGAACAAATGATCCAAGCCGAAGCAAAGTTAAAGCAAATGTTAGCAAAACACAAAGCAGAATTAGCGCAATTAGATGCTAGTTTACTGGATATAAAATCGATCATAGTAGATGCTAAATTTGATTTACAATATAATAAAATTAAATATGATGCTCAGACACACCTTAGAAAAATTGGTAATAGCACAGTTTCTGAGCTCGATTATCAGCAAACTGAATTTTCGGTAAAGCGAAGTAAGGAAACGTTAGAAATTCAGCATCAAAGACTGAATAAGCACCGAGAAAGACTAGAGGCTCAGCAGCAAGCAAATATCCAGGAAATTACTAACCTAGAATCCGAATTATCTCGTTTTAAATATAAATTACAACAACTCACGGTGGTATCCCCGGTGTCTGGGCGAGTAGAACAAACCTCTATAGAGCTTGGACAGTCCTTGTCTGTTAATAACGAGCTCGCTCAAATTGCAGATATTAACAAGCTCTATGCCGAGGTCAAGGTTGAAGAGCTCCAGTCTGGCCATATTGCTGTTGGTCAGCGCGTCACTTTGGATACTCGACAAAATAAAATTCAAGGTAAAGTAATGCGTATAGACCCAAGAGTAGTGTCAGGACAGGTGATCGTTGACGTATCAATTGAACAAGCGTTGCCAAGTGAGGCTAGACCTGATTTATCTCTAGAAGGCATTATTCACATTGTTGAAAAAGACCATACTGTATTTGTAAAAAAACCCGCCAACGCTCGTGAAAATGAAACAGGAATGGTTTTGAAACTTAATAAAGACATGCGCTTAGCGTCGCTGACAAAAGTTCAATTTGGGCAACTATCTGTAAATCAAATTGAGATTATAAACGGCATAGCAGCAGGCGATCGCATCATAATCTCTGATGTAAGTGCTTTTTCGAATAATAAAGAAGTTTTAATTAATGATTAATAAGGAATTTTTCAATGAGTAACGTAATTACATTAGATAAGATCAGTAAATCATTTATTACTGACAATATTAAAACACAAGCATTAAATCAAATTGACCTTAGTATTGATAAAGGTGAATACCTCGCCATCACAGGTCCTTCTGGATGTGGTAAATCAACGCTGCTCTCTATCTTAGGCTTGTTAGATACGCCTTGTTCGGGAAACTATTTTTTATCTGGACATGATGTTTCTCAATTAGACCGCGACCAAAGAGCTGACATTCGTGGTGAGCACTTAGGCTTTATTTTTCAGTCATTTAACTTAATCAGTGACTTAACCATTATAGAAAATGTTATGTTGCCGTTAACCTACCAAAGTAAAATGAGTAAAAAGCAGGCTTTGGAGAAAACGATGGCAGTACTTGAAAAGGTTGATATGCACCATAGAAGTAACCACTTTCCTTCTCAGTTATCTGGCGGTCAACAGCAGCGTATTGCCATCGCTCGTGCGCTGGTTAATGATCCAACATTGATTTTAGCCGATGAACCAACAGGTAATCTAGATTCTAAAAATGCTGAGATTATATTAGATATTTTTGATGCCTTGCATAATGAAGGCAGAACTATCGCTATGGTGACCCATGATCCACGCTCAGCAAAAAGAGCTCAACGTCAAATAGAATTATTCGATGGCTCAATTGTCTCAGATCGTCAACTTATTGAAGCGAAAATGGCAGGATAAACAATGGGATTAATTTTAGATATTAGCTACGCATTGCGTCTGCTTGCAAAATCACCAAAATTTACACTACTGACTTTATCAATCATAGTCGGTAGTTTAAGCATTTGCTTTTTTACTTTTAATTTTGCTTACACCATCAGTTACAAGTCGCTAGATTTACCTGAGTTTGACAAAATATTAGCCGTTGAAATCGATGGTGATTATCCTCAATCAACGCTTTCTACTGCTTTATTAAATTCACTATCGACGCTAAATGACGCTGAATTAATCAAAGACAAACTTATCACTAAACAAAAGGAGATGTGGTTAGCTAACGATGGCCGCGGTAAACAAATCAATAGTTTGATGACAAATGAGTCATTCTATCAGTTCATCGGGATTGAACCTTTACATGGTAGAGCTTTTGAACGTAAAGACATGCTAGCCGGTAGCGGAAACGTCGTCGCCTTGAGTTACAAGCTTTGGCAAAATCAATTCGGCGCTGAAAAATCTGTTATTGGCTCCAGCATATTATTAGATAGGACTCGTTATCAAATCATTGCGGTTTTACCCGCCAATCTTAAATTTCCTTATGAAAGCGATGTTGTTATCCCATATAAAGGGCTATTTGACACGGTTACCGAACATAACAACACATTCCCTAATCTATTTGTCCGTGTATTTGGCAACAAAGATATTGTTGAAACTAATATACAAGCAGAATTTAGTCAACAATACATGGCTCAACTCACGGCATCTGAGCAGGAGAATGTTGCTGAGTTACGTTTAACGCTAACGACGATGCAGGAATATTATCGTGGCGCTAACCACTTGTTTTTCGGTTTACTCAACAGCGTTGTATTTTTAGTGCTATTAATGGCCTGTATTAATATTGGCAATCTATTATTAGCTAGAGCAATAGAGCGACGTAAAGAAACGGCTATTCGAGCAGCATTAGGAGCACGTCAATCAAGATTAATTCAACAACTGGTCTGTGAAGGTGGGATATTAACATTAGTTGGAACCCTGCTTGCTATATTAGTGGGTGGAGTAATGATTGAGCTAACGAATCAATTTATGCAAAATCTCGCTCAATCTCCGTCAATTAATTTACCTCCTCACTGGGAATGGCAATTAGATCTTCCCACGTTAGCGGCTAGTTTATTTTTCTTTACTTTCATTTTGATTTTTTCTTGTGTTATTCCAGCAGTAAAAGCCACGAAAATGAACATAAACGACACCCTAAAAGATGGCACAAGAGGCGCTGTTAGTATTAAAACTAGCAAACGGACAAATATCTTGATTGGCTGTCAAATATTCCTGATATCACTATTTATGATGTTGGGAAGTTTAGGATCTACTGCCGTGAACAAAGTACAAGAAGCGGTTAATGTCGAAGGCACTAAAAATGTCTACTATGCAGAAATTGACCTCAGCAACCAATATTCAAATAGACAATCTCAAGTTGATTTTATTCGTGCGCTTTTATCTAAAGGGCTGCTTTCAAATGAATTCATTTCATTAAAAGCAGAGCTTAACACCCAAGCTAAGCAAATCCGCATTAATAATAGTGAAATAGAATTTCCTATTGATGTCAGTGTAACAACCGGAAAATTTGAAGCCTTCGCCAGCCAAATATTGACTGGCAGAGACTTTATTGATACTGACAATATCAATGCCAGTAAAGTCGTCATTATTAGCCAATCATTTGCCGACGCTTATTTTTCTGGCGAAGATCCTATAGGTCAACGCATAGAGATTAAAGATAATATTTTTAATAATTATCAAATTATTGGCGTCGTTGAAAACCAAAGCGGAAATACGCAATCATCTTTTGCTCAAAAAGAAGATTACCATGAGCTTTATCTTTCATTAGACCAGGTCGAAGTAATAGATAGTTCTGTCTATATTTATTTTAAAACGATTGCTGCTGAAGAAGTCGCATTTGAGTCATTTTACAATCTATTGGAGCAAGTTAATCCTGCCATAACACCATCTAAAATCAGAAGTTATATGGATAATAGCCAAACATTTTTAAACCTGTTATCAAAAATTACTGATATTATAATAAATACTAGCGCATTTGCTTTGTTTTTAGCGCTTAGCGGTATCTATGGTATTACTTCTAATAGAATCAGTATGGCAAGTAATGAAATTGGCGTACGACGTGCTTTGGGTGCAAAGGACAAAAGCATTATTATTTATTTTATTAAAAAAGTGAGTAAACCTGTATTCATTGGACTATTAACCTCAACACTCTGTTACTATGCAATCAGTAGCCTGTTTGCTGGATTTTTGAATAATATTGTCTCAACTCAGGGTTATGTAAATAGTATATTATTAACACTTGTTGTCGTGGTGACGGTTGTCATACTATCCATATACATTCCTGCTAACAGATCAGTTAAAATGGAGCCGATAACTAACTTACGCATAGATTAGGAAATACTAAAATGGCAGATACTGTGCTAATTGTTGATGATGATACCGATGTAATATTTACTTTAAGGTATTTATTAGAAGAAGCACAGTACCATGTACTCAGCGCAACCTGCCCAGAAACAGCAATAGCTCTGTTCCAGCAAAATACCATTGACTGTATTTTGCTGGACATGAACTTTAAGTTTGACACTACATCAGGCAAAGAAGGACTTGAGTTATTAAAATCGGTCAGAAAGCTCGATCAACAAGTGCCAATAATCATGCTAACTGGCTGGGCAACAGTCGAACTGGCAGTAAGCACGCTAAAATCTGGCGCACAGGATTTCATACAGAAACCATGGAATGATGACGCTTTACTGCGCACTATCTCAAATAATATCAAACTAGCAAAAGCTAATTATCACCTTTTAAGGTTGTCTGGTGAAAACAAGTTATTGGTAAATGAACAAGACCAGCAGTTTTTTACTCCCGTATCAGCGGCAATGTTAGCGTTTCAAAACCAACTGTTAGAATACGCTAAAAGTGATATGAACATTTTACTCACCGGAGAAAACGGTACCGGAAAAAGCTACTATGCTAAACTGATTCACCAACACTCAAACCGTGCTGACAAACCATTCATTAGCGTAAATATGGGTGCTATACCTGAGTCTTTATTTGAAAGTGAAATGTTTGGCCATGTCAAAGGTGCATTCACCGACGCAAAATCTCAGCGTCTGGGTCGTATAGCACTTGCCCAAAATGGTAGCTTATTTTTAGATGAAATTACTAACCTGCCGATAAACCAACAAGTAAAACTTCTTAATGTCTTGGAGGAAGGGAAATATGAACCTGTTGGTAGCCAAAAGACTCATCAGTTGGCTGCGAGGATAATTTCAGCGACTAACAGCAACCTAATACAAGTCATTCAACAAAAGCAGTTTAGAGCTGATCTCTACTATCGATTAAATACTGTAACCTTACAAGTTCCTCCTTTACGTGAACGCAAAGATGATATTTTGCCAATGTGTGAGGCCATGCTAGCCCTTTACGCACGAAAATATCATAAACCAATAGTTACAATTGCAGCTTGTGCTAAAAAATCCTTGTCCAATTACACTTGGCCGGGTAACGTTAGAGAACTGAAGCATTTAATGGAAAGAATGGTTTTCGTTATTAAAAATACTCAATTAACCGCGTTAGATCTAGGCATAAGCCTTGAATCACAGGCATTGAAGCAACCAGAATTAGTCGCTGAAGTAGCGTTTGGTACGCTAGATCAAATAGAAAAAAAAATGTTAGAAGAGCGACTATCACACTTTAAAGGCAACATAGGTGAAACATGTCAGTCTTTGGGGATTAGTCGCAGTGGCTGGTATCGACGAGTTGATAAATTCAATCTATAAATATATATAAATCTATGCGTAAAAGTACCCTATTTATTGTTTCCATAATGCCAAGTTTTATCCTTACGTTTGCTTGGCTTGCTAGTTGGTTAAATTCTGGCTATTTATTTTTATTTTCTTATTTATTGTTATTCATTATAACGACTTTAATTTTGATCGGCATTTTTTATCGCATACGAGACAATGAGTTTAGCCAACAACATACTTTAGAGAATATTTTGATCGCGCTGGTTAATGAAGATTATAGCCTGCGTGGACACGCTTTTGATAACAAGGATTTCGGTACAATAATAAACCTTGCCAATCAATTAGCTGATAAATTATTAGATAAGCAACGTGATATTATTGAAAGTAGTCACTTTAAGTTGCAATTACTGGACATGTTTGAAGCGGCAATTTTAATTACTGATCCCAGTAATAAGATCAAATTTGCTAATAACAGTGCTGAACAAATTTTAAAACTCCCTGAAAATAACACCATCATAGTAGACTGGTTGTTGGATCTCGATCTGCCTTTGGGTAATCACTCTATTGAAACAAGATTACTTGAAAAGTCCGCTACGCTGCTTATCCAAAAAGAAAAGTTTTTTCAACAAGGACAACCAATATATTTATACTTTATTAAAGATGTCAGTAATCTACTTTATGAAAAAGAAGTACAATCATGGCGCCGTTTGATACGAGTACTTAACCATGAAATAAATAATTCAATGGCACCGATAGCCAGTTTAAGTAAACAATTGGCAAAAAGAGTCTCCGCATTAGAAGATAAAAAAATGTCTGAAGGATTAGATATCATCTACAATAGAGTCAATCACCTACATGACTTTATATCGCATTACAGCAAAATGGCTAAGTTACCTAAACCTAGAAAACTATCCATAGAATTAAAGCCCTTTTTGCAAAAAAGTTGCGCTATCTTTGATAGCTTATCAATTTCAATCGACTGCACAGAAAAGTTATTTGTTTGCATAGACCCCGCACAAATACAACAAGCACTCATAAACCTGATCAAGAATTCTCAAGAAGCTTTTGTAGTAACCACCGAAAAAAGCGCTTGTCACATAGATATTAATGTCACGGTAAAAAATAATTTACTCATGATACATATATTGGATAATGGTTCAGGTATCAGTAATATAGACAATTTGTTTGTGCCATTTTACACCACTAAAAAACATGGTGCTGGCATTGGCCTAGTGTTAAGTAAACATATTTTATTTAACCATCAAGGTGAGCTATTGATCAGTAACCGTTTAGATAAAAACGGCACTTTGGTGAAAATGACATTGCCATTTGAAATGACAAAAGCCATGAAGTAAGTGGCCGTAAAAACACCACCTATAGTGTCAGGGCACTCGTTATCTGATACTCAGCAATTCACTGTAAATATTTAACCTAGATAAATTGCTGCAAACGCACTTTTAGCTAAGGCTTTTTATCGGTATTAAACAATAAATAGACTTGAATAATCATCATGCCAATAAATTAAATTGCTCGAGCGCCTCAATGACATCATACGTTGCCAACATTTAGCGGCCTATGCTCCTTAAAACATAAAGTTTATCGATTAAAGGTTTACAAGCCTATGACTTTTAGTTACTTTCTTACCTTAAATTAAAACGGACTGTGCTTTAAGGATATTCATGTCTGGCCATAAGCTTTTTGTTATTCCAACTCGTGTTAACGCGCCAAAACTGCGTATTTTTTGCTTCCCTTTTGCCGGTGGCTCTACAACCACTTATATGCCATGGCTTAAACATTTTAACAGCGATACTGAACTGGTTTTTATCCAACCTCCAGGGCGAGGTTCCCGAATGATAGAGCCCGCTCATGACAATATGAATGACCTTATTGATGAACTAATGAAACACGGCTCCTATATCACCAGTACCCCTTATGTTTTATTTGGCCATAGCTTAGGAAGTCGGGTTGCTTACGAATTATCATGCCAATTAAAGTCCGCTAAATTACCGCTACCGGCATACTTTATTGCCTCAGGTAGTCGAGCACCACATTTACCCAATGAAAAACGTCAAATCTCTAATCTGCCTCAAGATGAATTCATGCAAGAACTAGAGCAGCTCAATGGCACACCAAAAGAGATATTGTTAAACCAAGAGCTTATGAGTTTTTTAACCCCTTTACTACGAGCCGACTTTAAAATTGCTGAAAATTATCAAGCAAATAAAGATCCCATGCCATTTCCTATTTTGGTGCTACACGGAGAAAATGACTCTGGTATCAGGCTGGAACAAGCCGCCGCTTGGGACGAGCTTTCTGAGGAAAAATCACAGCTAATTCAACTCCCTGGAGATCACTTTTTTATCAATCAATATCTGCCAGAAGTGCTGGAGCAGGTTTCGATTGTGGTTAATAAAGTTATGGCCTCAGCAAAAACTTCTCCACCGAATAACAATACATGCCATAAATATGCTATCACAGCACTGTAAGTTAAAATATCAGTCAGAGTTCAGCCATGATTTTATCGACAATATTCAACATTGGCGTCATAAAACCAGTGCAATTCAATTAGTCAGCTGCGAGTTTGATGAAAAGTATTACCAACCAGGGCTATATTCAGAGTTCGGTATTATGCGGCCTGAAGAGATAACAAGATCTGTCGCTAAGCGCCAAGCTGACTTTCTTGCTGGACGCTACATGGCAAAGCAGTGCTTGCTCGTTGTCGGATTTCAACCTGCAGATATTCCTATTATTAATATTGGAGCTCATCGCTCGCCAGTTTGGCCAGAGGGATTCATTGGATCAATAACTCATAACGCTTCACGTGTAATTTGTGCACTGAGTAAGACCACTGATACGCAATATCTAGGTATTGATATAGAAAGTATTATTGCGATTGATTCGCTTGCAGAAGTTGCAGATATCGTGCAAAACAAGACAGAAAAACAACTGCTACTAGCAGAGAATTTCTCTGAGAATGTGCTTTCAACGTTAATTTTCTCTGCAAAAGAAAGCTTATTTAAAGCACTTTACTCAAAAGTAAATGATTACTTCGGTTTTGAATGCGCGCGCGTAGTTGATATTGATACTAAGCGTTGCTGCTTATATCTTGAACTTGATGATAAGTTTGCTCGGTTGTACAAACTAAATAGATATTACACTTGCTGGTATGAACTGCGACCCGACCAGGTAATTTCTATCATTTATGCTGATCGCTAAAGGCATATTTGAATTGACCTTCATCACTCGTCATAGAATCAACTAGTGGCTAACGTAGCGCGCACCATAAAAAGCCCCTTATTATAGAAAATAGGGGCTTTATGTCATTGACCACTTTACGGTAATAACTTTAAAACGTTATAAACCACCATTAAAATAAACAGCTGAAACATGACTCAAGGTTAGACTCTTTGTACGGTTCGATACAAATACCACATAAAAGCCGTCGTTATAAATACCAATGCGAGTGTGATAAATTTAACCATTGCACTTATATCTCCATTGCCAATAAAGTTAAGTGACGCATTGTTTTGAATGGGACCCGCATACCATAAGATAATAAAGATAACTCCAAATGCATTCTTAGTATTCGTTAGTGTGCCAAGTAAAATAGCAAGCGCTGCTATAAAGAAAGACGATAATAGCAAACTTAATATAGCCTCAATAGAACCAACAAATAACAACTTAAATAGCGCGCCACTTATGGTCAGTAGTAAAACAAATACCCCTGCAAGGAAACGAGCACTAAACTGTCTTAAAAGTGATGCAGAGCTGCTATGCAAAATATCTCCGGTACCAGATGCTCGGATTTGATTACCCATTGCAGCTAACGCAAAGCCGCACATTAACCAACTACTGGGAATTAAATTATCAAATAAAACTTGTTGTTTCGCAAAGCATTGCGCAATAACTAAGCACCAAAGAACTAATTTCCACCAGCTAGGCATGGCATTAACTAAGATCAATATTTCATGATAAATAAGTTGACCAAAATTTGTTATGCCGAAGACTCGCTGTGCTATCCTGGCAATAAAGCCAGTTATTTTCCCAAACTTATCGACAATTTCACCTGTCTTTTTATCTGTGGTATTTATTGTCTCACGAAAGCGATCGAAGCAAAAAATTGCCACTATTAGCAGTGCAAATGCAATAGCAAGAAATGCTAAACTGTAAGTAAACTTTATTTGTTGATAATCCAGTCCCGACCAAATGAAGGACTTTAACGAAGCATTTCCCCCTATCCCCAAGCCAATTTGTAAGCTGTCTTGTGCACCAGCATCAAATTGTAATATGTCTGCGCGCATCTGTGTAATAATTTCACTAACGCCGTATGGGTTTTCAATTAAATAAACCGTACAAGCTATCCAGATAAAGAAATATATTACATTGACCAGCTCCGTTTTTAACCAAGCTAATGACTCAAATAGTACCGCTAACGCGCAAACAACACTTAATATTGGGACAGTCCACAATAGCTGAGGTAATAAATAATGCGATAAAGCAAACTCGCTAGTGACACCATAAATCAGCTGAAATCCAAGTGCTGTGATACACATCACCAGAACAATAACCAATGATAAAAGCAAGTTACTAAACCATTTCGTTATTATATATTGCGTATTACTTACCGGTGAGCTAGCTAAAAGTTGCCCCATGCCAGACTCTCTATCACGGCTTATTCCCGACGACACTAAATAGAAAGCAATTAAAGGTATAAAAAGCACGGTTAATAGCGTCAATGCGCTGCCTAACCATTGTGCATTGTATACTCCTCTGTAACCATTTATTGTCAAGGTGCTATAATTAGCGTCCAGTGTTGGAAATAAAAATAGAGTCGCTAAGGCAATGACTAATAAACTTAACACAAAAGTAGGTTGCAACAACCGTAACCGTATATCGGTTGCGCACAGTTTAATCATTACTCCCATGACGTTACATACCTATTGGCTGCAAATTTCACGCTATCTTGAGTATAAGCTAGATATGCTTCTTCTAAGTTTGGCTTAACATTTACCGCAGAGGCGCAAGGTTGTCGATCACTGATAATTCGTAACCTGAATCCTGAAACAATTCTTTCACTGTGCGCAATACAATAACTCGCTTGTAAGGTAGATAATTCCAGCTCTGACACTTCAACTTGCCAAACCAGTGGCGGAAGTGAAGCTAGAATTTCTTGCGGGCTATCAAACGCAACGATTTTGCCTTTATTAATAATAGCGATCTTATCAGCTATAGACTCAACATCAGAGACAATATGAGTTGAAAGTAGCGTAATACGCTCACCTTCTACTTCGGTTAATAGTCGGCGAAATTGTGTTCGTTCATTAGGATCTAAACCTATGCTTGGTTCATCTAGAATTAAGATCTGCGGCATATTTATAAGTGCTTGAGCAATACCAACTCTTTGCCTCATTCCCCCTGAACATTGGCCAATTGGACGTTCTATCACCTCTGGAGATAAATTGAGTTGGGTCAGTAACATAGCCACCCGTGCGGGTATTTCGCGTTTGGCTACCATTTTGATGGTAGCCATATAAGTCAAAAACTGCTTGGGGGTCAAATGGTCATAAGCGCCAAATTTTTGCGGTAAGTACCCTAATTTTTCACGAAGTCGCTTGGGTTTCGCCAAAACATCACAACCTTGCCAATGTACTTCTCCTTTCGTTGGACGAGCTAAAGTTGCCAATATTTTCATTAACGATGACTTTCCGGCGCCATTGGGACCTAAAAAGCCTATAACGCCAGGTCGTAATGTTAAATTAATATTGTCCAAAGCTTGTTTTTTATTTTTATAGGTTAAAGAAACCTGCTTAATAGAAAGTTCCATGACTACTCCTCACATATTTACAATAATACTTAACGCTAAAAAACTTAAGCTGATTCATATTCAACTGAAGGTACTGTAGCCGCAACCGCACGATTTAATAAACCTAAGCCTTCTTGGAGCTCCTGTTTAGTAATAGTTAAAGCCGGCATTAATTTAATCACTTGACCATGTGCGCCTGATGTTTCAATAAGCAGACCCAATTCAAAACAACTTTTAGTAATTGCAGCCGAGAAAGCGCCACAATAACATTCAATGCCTTGAAATAACCCAATGCCTTTTACTTGTTTAAATAACTGAGGATAATCCTGTACAAGTATATTTAAGGTGTTAGATACTTGCTGTGCCTTAGCTTGCAACTGCAGTTGAAACTCTTCATCCATCCAATAATGCTTAATTACAGCACTAGCGCTTACAAACGCTAAATTATTACCTCTAAAAGTTCCGTTGTCTTCGCCTGGCGACCATTCATCAATTTCAGGGGTAAGCAGTAACATAGCAAAAGGCAGTCCAGAGCCACTAAGTGACTTTGACAAACATACCAAGTCGGGTTTAATGCCAGCACGTTCAAAACTAAAGAACTCTCCGCTACGTCCACAACCTGCTTGAATATCGTCAACAATTAGCATAATGCCATGCTGACTAGTTAACTCTCGTAATCGGCGCAACCAAGGTACTGATGCAACATTAACACCGCCTTCACCTTGAATCGTTTCTATGATAACTGCCGCAGGAAGATCCAGACCTGAACTGGGATCTTCTAATAAATTTTGAAAGTAATCCATCGTGTCTAGCTGATCCCCTAAATAGCCATCAAATGGAATTCTAAAGACATTACCGTATGATACATTTTGTCGATGGTAACGATTTCCGGTAACACTTAGCGCAGTCCCACTCATGCCATGGAAACCATTGGTAAAAGCTACCACCACTTCTCTTTTGGTAACCTTCCTAGCCAATTTAATTGCAGATTCAACCACAGAAGTGCCACTTGGACTGGTAAACTGCATTTTATAATCTAAATGCCTTTTCTTCAAAATATGGTTCTGGAAATCCTCAATAAAACTTCTTTTAGCCTGAGTATGTAAATCAAGACTCATTAAAATACCGTCGCCACTTAAATACTCAATTAAGGGTTCAGTTACCACTGAATTGTTATGACCGTAGTTTAATGCGCCTGCACATGAGAAGAAATCAAGATAACGCTTGCCATGTTGATCATAGATAAATGAGCCTTTAGCTTTTTCTAAAATCACAGGATAACTGCGACAATAAGAACGCGCTTTAGATTCGTACGTTGTAAATATATCTAGTTCATTGGTTTCCATAATTTTTACTTACCTTTTTTATTATTAAATAACTTCTACATCATTCCATTCAATTAATTCAGCCATACCCACGAGTATTTTTCTTTCCCCTTGAAATGGAGATCGCCCATGTGCACAAAGCATATTGTCTAACATCAGCATATCCCCCTTGAGCCAACTAAATTTTCTTAACTCAGTGTTATAAGCATGCTGCATTTTTTTAATCACTGATTGCGGGATCTCAGAACCATCACTCTTAAGTGTATTATTAGGTAGTTCATGCATATCAAAGGACTCCATAAAAATTTCCTGAACATCCGCATCTAAGGTATAAATATTGAAAAATGTACAGTGGTTAAACCAGCAAAGGTCACCCGAATTAGGATGTTCAGCCACTAATGGTCGAATTTGATAAGTTTGTAATTCATCATCTCCATTCCATTTAAATTGAATTTCATTGTCTAAACAATATTGCTCTACCTCGGCTTTACTATCTGTTTGAAATGCCTTTTGCCAGTTCATTCCCATCATTGGCCAGAAGTAGCGGCTGTATTGATATTTCTTATCTTCAAAAAGTGGTAACGCCTCATCGACTAAATGTTTATAAATTCGACGAGTATCAGCAATGGGCGTTTCTCCTCCCTGTTCAGGAGTCTTATCGCAGTAAAAAAATATTTTGCTTGGAAATTTCACATTATAGGATTGCTCCGTATGCAAAAATATAGCTTTATCTTCAGGGTGATCTGTCGAGGTATAAATATTTCCAGATACGGTACTTCGAGGTGAAGATCTTTCTTTGTATGCCAGCGCATTTCCGGAGATAACATCAATAACCTGATTAAAGTCTTCAGAGCCTTTTAGGTCAAAGCCTCTAAAAAGTATTGCGCCAAATTGACTCAACAACGAATTTAATTTTTCAGTATATTCACTCGCCCATTGTTGAAGTTTTATATTGGGAATATCGGCTTTTAAAACTAAAGGTAACACTTGCTCTTTTTCAAAACTGTAAACGCTCACATCATTAAAGTTTGCAATATCATTTCTCAAATGCATGATCACAACTCTCCAAAAGGTGTGCGATTAAACAAGTCAGTCATTGCCACACACACACAGCGTTTTCCACTAAAGGGCGTTCGTCCATGCGTTGCCAAAAAGTTATCCACCATGACCATATCTCCTTTTTCCCAAGTAAATCTAACACTATTGTTCTCATAAATTTCATTGATCATGCGAATTACTGAGGTAGGAATTTTACTACCATCACCATAAAATACATTTCTGGGTAAGCCATCTTCGCCATATTCCTCAACTAAGAATTCGCGAACATCTTCGGGTATATTCGACATATGAAATAAGTGAGCATGATTAAACCACACCATCTCACCAGTCATAGGATGCCTTTCTAATGCATTCCGAACAGCAGTCGTTCTAAGATGATCATCATCAAACCATTGAAAATCCGTTTTAGCCTCAGTTAACACTTGCTCTACAAATGATTTATCCTGGGTATCAAAGGCTTCCTGCCAACTCATATCAACGCCTAGACCGTAGTTACGAACATACATAATACCCTTATCAATAAAGGGTTGTTTAATATCGTTGGGGATGAGGCCGATGACTTTTCTATCGTCGGTAATGGGGGTAAATCCACCTTCTTGTGCAGGCGTATCGCAACACAAAAATAATTTTTGTGGACACTTATCTGCAAAGGCCATCTCATGATGTTGAGGAATGACCTCAGTACAGGCATATTCTGTTGAAGAAAATACTTTCTTAGCCATGGCACGGCGAGGCGCGCCTCGGTCAACATAATCCAGTACTTCAGGTGAATATCCGTGCACCACTTCTGACAACCTTTGTGCAGAGTCGATATTAAAGCCTTTAAATAACAAACTGCCACATTGAGAAATTAAATTATCAATGATATTTTTATTTTTATTTATCCACACCGCTAAGTTTTGCTGCTCTAATTTAGCGTAGATAGTGAGTGGGAAACACTCCTCTGAAAAACTTACATCAGGTAAAGATGCTTTACATTGTTGAATATCGATCATTACAAACTTGTCCTTTTTATTCTTATTATTTAAATCCTAAGCACATTAAATTAGTCATTAGTCACTGGGGTTTATGGTTGCCTGAATAATGCTAGCTATCGCATCAGCTTGTTCGTGGAGTATTGAAAAATGATTACCCTCAAGCCAATGTATTTTTTCTACTTTATTAAAATTTTCTAAAAGCCAACGGGGATAATCCTTGCCCACTTTGCCTTGCTGCGTCGCTAAAAAGATACTCGGGCATAATTCGTCAACTCTTGAGAGTTGATAGTCAGCTAACAGCTGTGTTTGAATGTTAGCAAGAGCTAATACTTTCTCACGAATTTTATCTAACTCAACTGACTCTACTGAGGATAGCAACTCTCTTTTATCAACAACGCCATGGCTATTTTCATTATGAAAATAAGTATCAAGTAAAACCAAATGGCATTTAATGGCTTTTTTCTGCAGCCGTTTTATCACTTCTAAAGCAATGATTCCACCAAATGAATGACCGGCGATAACAACATTTTTACTGCCTTGAGCAACAATCAAATTTGCAAAATCATCAGCTGTATCCTGAATTGTTAAATCTGGCTGCTCATTATCAAGTAGTCCTTTGTAGTTAAATGCCTTAACCTGAAAGTGAGGCGTCAGGGCTTTCGCCAATGGCATAAATTGATGAGTTAGTGCTGCCACCCCTGGAATAAAGTAGATCGACGCTTTAGCTATCTCGCTTTTATTCAAAGTGACAATTCTATGTTCATCTTTCTGCTCGATGACACAATCGTCTAGTAGCGCCGCCTGCTGTCGAATTGTCTGAGATAAATATAAATCGCGTATGGAAACCGTTCGATATTGTGGGAACTTTTTAGCGATTTCAGCCGATACACGAGCAATAAGTAGTGAGTTTCCCCCCAGTTCAAAGAAATTAGCGTCTGCACTAATTTTAAACTCATTAACTGATAATAATTGTGCCCATATCTTTGCTATATTTTTTTCTGTTTTATTTGCTGGTGCAATATACTCTCCTTGTAACACGCTATCAATAGGTGTTGGTAACGATTTTTTATCGACCTTTCCATTGGGTGTCAACGGCCATTCAGCCACTAACACCAACAGCTTTGGCACCATATAATCTGGTAATTGTTTAGCTAGCTGGACTTTTACATCGGTGATAATGTTATTTTTTTCACCAACGGCCAAATTCTTTTGCGGTTTAATATAGCCAACCAACTGCTGACTGCCGGCGACTTCCGAGGCTATTACTATTGCCGAGTCCACCAGTTCAACCTGCGTAAGCTGTGTTTCAATTTCGCCCAGCTCTATCCTAAAGCCGCGAATTTTAACTTGATCATCCGCCCGCCCGATAAACTCAAGATTACCATGAGCCAAATAGCGTACTAAATCACCTGTACGATATAATCGTCTTGAGCTATGTGAATTATTGGCGTCATAAAATGGGTTTGCAATAAAACATTGCGCAGTTAATTTTGGCCGATTTAAATACCCTCTTGCTAAGCCTTCGCCACCAATATATAACTCCCCGATAGAACCTATTGGTACTATATTATCATGCTCTCCAAGGACAAATAATTGGTTATTGGTATTTGCATAGCCAATTGGAATACTCAGTTCTCGCTTATCTGCAACCGAAGTTTGATACATTGTCGCGGTAATCGTTGACTCTGTTGGGCCATAAGTATTGATTAACTGAACCTGCTCACCAAAGCTTTCATAGTGTTCATGAACCGTTGACACGGTTAAAGCCTCGCCACCGACAATAACAACCCTGATTGATGTTCGCTTATAATTACTTTTATCACTGACTAAGTCTGCCCAAAAGGCCGTTGGCAGGCTGACAATAGAAACGTCATAAAGGTCACAGAAATGGACAAAACTTGGTAAACTATCCCGACAGTTAGCGTTACTGAGTACTAACGTCGCACCATGGCAAAGTGCACCGAAAAACTCTTCGACAAAAATATCAAAGCATATGTTGGAAAACTGCAGAATATTATCTTTAGCCGTGATTTCATAAGCTGACTTAGTATGCAATTGATAGTTTACTAAGGACTTATGTTCAATCATCACACCTTTAGGTTTACCGGTCGACCCAGACGTATAAATAACATAGGCTAGGTTGCTCGGTGAGGCCCCTACTATTAACTTATCTAGCGTGGTCTTGCTGTAATTTACAAAGCTTTCACGGTTATCTAAAGCGACTATTTGACCTGAAAAACCCTTTAATGAATCTGTACCCGCTCCCTGACTCAGTATTAAATCTAGGGCAGCATCTTCTATCATATAATCTAAGCGCACTTTTGGATAACTTGGGTCAAGCGGCACATACGCGCCTCCGGCTTTGAGGATAGCTAATATCCCTATCACCATCTCCAATGAGCGCTCTACACACAAGCCAACAAGCGTATCGGGTTTGATATGGTGATGTGCGGTTAAATAATGCGCTAACTGATTCGACTGCTCATTCAGCTCTTGATAGGTCAACTGCTTATCTGCAAATACCAGCGCAATATTATCTGGGTTTATCTGTGCCTGTGCTTCAAACAGTTGGTGGATACACTTATCCTTTGGATAATCCTTTGCTGTATCATTAACCTCGTAAATGAGATGCTGTCTTTCAGTTTCAGATAACATCGGCAAGTTATGTGGTGCGATTGCGTAATCTGTTACCTCACTTAATCCTGTCAATAACTTACATAGACGCTCATTTAACTGTGAAATTGCTTGCTCACTAAATAGACTGATATCATAGGTCCAATGAATGCCTACTCCGGTATCACTAATATGCAGCCCTACATCCAAGTCAAATTTCGCCTGTACAGCGTCCGATTGATAGGGTTGTACCTTAACACCTGATAAATTCACCGCCTTTGAAGCATGATTGACGCCATAATCGGTATTCGTTGTCATCATGATTTGAAATAAGGGGCCATGAGCACTACTTCTTGGCACTTTTAATTTATCTACCAACTGCTCAAATGGCACATCTTGACGCGATTGCGCGTCTAAATGTATTTGCCTGATGTGCTTAAAATAAGCCGCTAAACACGTTTGATTGGTATCCACTCGCAGCACTAGGGTATTAACGAAAAACCCTATCAAGGGCGTAAGCTCAGCCTGCAACCTATTAGCTATCGGTGTGCCAATGACAATATCTGAACTATTACTGTGCCTCGATAACAGCAAAGAAAGTGCGCCGTGCAATAACATAAACGGCGTCAATTGATGTCTTTTGGCCAGGGCTTGTAATTGCTGGCCCACGGCTGCAGATAAATTGCCGGATAATACAGCACCTAAATGCGCTTTTACTGCCGGTCGCTTATAACTCAATGGCAAACTATGTACCACGGGAATGTCTGCAAGTTGACTTGTCCAGTAAGCTAGTTGCCCCGCTAACACTTCGCCTGCAATGTAGGTTTTTTGCCAATGAGCGTAATCCGCATATTGAATTTCTAAGGCTGGCAGAGGACTTACCTTACCTTGGCTAAAACTATCATATAAGGTAAAGAACTCTTTGGTTAACACCTCCATTGACCAGCCATCTGAGGCAATATGATGCATATTAAACACCAACACCCCTGCATCATCTGCGGTTTTTAAATAACTCACCCTCACCATTAAGTCTTGTGTTAAATCAAAAGCACGGACAACATCGGCCGCTACTTTAGCTTTCACCGTCTCTGCCATGATCTCAGGCATGAGATGGCGCAGCTCTACAATCGCAATGGCAAAGTTAATATCTGACATGGTTTTTATCTGTTGCTGTGCTTCTCCTTGCACATCTAAATAAACGGTTCTGAGTATTTCATGTCGATCTATGATGGTATTAAAGACACGTTCAAGCAAAGTTATATCTAATAAACCCGAGACATTGAACGCCATTGGCATGTTATATTCGGGCGTTCCGCCCTGTATATTATCTATAAACCACAGACGTTGCTGGGCAAAAGACATCGCATGAATTTCGCACGCTCCTTTATTGCTCGCTACAGGGGCTGCAAACACCTGCGAATTGTCATTTTTATCTACTTCTGCAGCCAATGCTTTTAAAGTGTGGCTATCAAATACAGTTTTCACTGACAACTCAGCCTTTAAATGCTTACGCACCTCGGACAGAAGACGAATGGTTAACAACGAGTGTCCACCCAGTTCAAAAAAGTTTGCTCTCGCACTGATTTTATTTACATCAATGCCTAATAGTGTTGACCAAATTTCTGCAATCGTATTTTCCGTTGCGGTTTGTGGCTTAACATAAGCACCTTGCAATACACTGCCATCAGGAGCAGGGAGTGCCTTTCTATCTATTTTACCATTGGGGGTTAACGGCCATTCATGCACTAAGACTAATAAGCTAGGCACCATATAATCCGGTAGTTGCTTAGCTAACTGCACTTTTACATCAACAATAAAGTTATCTTGTCGATCAACGGCTAAATTCGTTTGAGGTTTAATATAGCCAACCAGCTGCTGACTACCCGCAACGTCTTTAACTATCACTAATGCCGAGTCGACTAGTTTAACTTCAGTAAGCTGTGTTTCAACTTCACCCAGCTCTATCCTATAGCCGCGTATCTTAACTTGATCATCCGCCCGCCCGATAAACTCAAGGTTGCCATTAGGTAAATAGCGTACTAAATCACCACTACGATATAGTCGCTTTGAGCTATGTGAATTATGGGCATCATAAAATGGGTTTTCAATGAATCGCTCTGCCGTTAACTCAGGGCGATTTAAATAACCTCTGGCTAAGCCATTGCCACCAACATAGGCCTCTCCATTTATACCTTTAGGTACCATAGATTGGTGCTTATCTAAAATAATTATACTTTGATCTTTTAATGTTTTTCCGATGTGGATTTCGTTAAAAGATGATTCATCCACCACTCCATACGTTAAATGTACCGTTGTTTCGGTGATGCCATACATATTTATTAATCGGGATAAATTAGATTTACCATACTCTAAAAACCATCTTTTGACATGGCTACTCTGAAGAGCTTCACCTCCAAAGACTACATACCGCAAACTAGGGATATCAAGTCCTTCCGACAAAATGTAGTCTAGAAGATTTTTAAATGAACTTGGTGTTTGATTTAATACGGTTAAATTCTGTTCGTTTAAGGTTTGTACTAGCTGATAAGGGTCCTGAGTAACTTGAGAACTTATAATCACTAGTTTACCACCATAGATTAAGCCGCCCCAAAGCTCCCAAACACTAAAATCAAATGAAATAGAGTGAAATAAACACCAACAATCACTAGAATTAAATTTAAATTCATCATCTGTTGCAAAAAATAAACGTGTAACGTTAGCATGTTCTAACATCACTCCTTTAGGCTTACCGGTTGATCCAGATGTATAGATTACATAGGCCAAGTGACTAGATGTTAATCCTTGTTCTTCTTTATCAATATTAGTCTTAGGATAAGTATAGAATGCATGAGGTCCTTTCTCTATATTTCCCATACCATCGAGGTTCAATATGGTGCCCGTAAACGCCCTCAATGCTCCTTGCACAACAGTATGACTCAGTACAACATCTAATGCCGCATCTTTTATCATATATTCAAGGCGCTCTTGCGGATAGCTGGGATCAAGCGGCACATACGCGCCTCCTGCTTTGAGAATAGCTAATATCCCTATCACCATCTCCAATGAGCGCTCCACACACAAGCCAACGAGCGTATCGGGTATGATATGATGATGTGATCTCAAGTAATGCGCTAACTGATTCGATTGCTCATTCAGTTCTTGATAACTCATCTGCTTATCTGCAAATACCAGCGCAATCTTATCTGGATATATTTGAGCCTGTGCTTCAAACAGTTCGTGGATACACTTATCCTTTGGATAATCCACTGTAATATCATTTAGCTCTGCCGTTAAATACTGAGTCTCTGCCTCAGATAGCATAGCTAAACTGTAAGGCGCCTGTTCTACATCAGTGACTTCACTCAATGCGGTCAATAAACGACATAAGTGGTCATTGAAACGCGCTATCGTCGGCTCACTAAATAAGCTGACATCGTAAGTCCAACTTAAACTAACACCTTCATCATTAATGCTTAAGTCGATATTTAAATCAAATTTCGTCTGCACAGCATCCGATTGATAGGGCTGCACCTTAACACCTGATAAATTCACCGCTTTTGAAGCATGACTGACGCCATAATCGGTATTCGTTGTCATCATGATTTGAAATAAGGGGCCATGAGCACTACTTCTTGGCACTTTTAATTTATCTACCAACTGCTCAAATGGCACATCTTGACGCGATTGCGCGTCTAAATGTATTTGCCTGATGTGCTTAAAATAAGCCGCTAAACACGCTTGATTGGTATCCACTCGGAGCACTAGGGTATTAACGAAAAAACCTATCAAGGGCGCAAGCTCAGCCTGTAATCTATTAGCTATCGGTGTGCCAATGACAATATCTGAACTATTACTGTGTCTCGATAACAACAAAGAGAGTGCGCCGTGCAATAACATAAACGGCGTCAATTGATGCCTTTTTGCCAGGGCTTGTAACTGCTGGCCTACGGCTGCAGGTAAATTGCCGGATAAGACAGCACCTAAATGCGCTTTTACTGCCGGTCGCTTAAAACTCAGCGGTAAGCTATGTACCACGGGAGTGTCTTCAAGTTGCTTTGCCCAGTACGATAACTGCTCCGCTAGCACGTCACCTGCGATGTATTCCCTTTGCCGATGAGCGTAATCGGCATATTGAATTTCTAAGGCTGGCAGAGGATTTACCTTACCTTGGCTAAAGCTATCATATAAGGTAAAGAACTCTTTGGTTAACACCTCCATTGACCAGCCATCTGAGGCAATATGATGCATATTAAACACCAACACCCCCGCATCATCTGCGGTTTTTAAATAACTCACCCTCAGCATTAAGTCTTGAGTTAAATCAAAGGCACGGACAACATCGGCCGCTACTTTAGCTTTCACCGTCTCTGCCATGATCTCACGCATGAGATGGCGCATATCTACCACTGTAATAGCAAAGTTTATATCTGACATGGTTTTTATCTGTTGCTGCGCTTCTCCTTGCACATTTAAATACACGGTTCTGAGTATTTCATGTCGTTCTATGATGGTTTTGAAGACACGCTCAAGCAAAGTTATATCTAATAAACCCGAGACATTGAACGCCATTGGCATGTTATATTCCGGCGTTCCTCCCTGGAGATTATCTATAAACCACAGACGACTTTGTGCAAAAGATAACGGCGCCCATTGATTGGCCTTTTTACGACTAACGACTTTATGCTGAGCCTTACTTTGATTAAATAGTACTTGCAGGTAAACTTTCAGTGCATCTTTGTTTGCTCCCAAAGCTTTTTTCAAGTCTGGTGCAAGAGTTTTAGGTAGCTTGACACTTAGTTTTCCTGCTGATTGTTCGAATTTCACGCCATTTTTTTTCAGTTCACGATATAAATTTTCAGCTATCACAGGGCAAACTCCTCAAAATCCTCTGTATCTGCACAAGACTCTTGCTCAATGGATAAAAGATCGTCAATAAAGCTAGCGACAGCTTCAATAGTCAACCTGTCATATAGCTGTGCAATGGCAATATTAGCAGCAAATCTATCGTTAAGTTTATTAACCATTTGTATCGCCATTAAGGAATGTCCTCCTAACTCAAAAAAGTTAGATCTGGTACTTATCTCATCTGCTTTTAGATTTAAAATTTTCGACCAAATATCGACTAGGATAGTTTCAACTTCAGTTCGTGCAGCGACATTCTCATCCGATACAGCACCATAAATCACTTGTGGAAGTGCTTTACGGTTCACTTTTCCATTACTCGTTAATGGCCATTTTTCTATCAATATCCAGATTGCTGGAACCATATAAGCAGGCAATTCAGCAGCTAACTTAGTCTTTAAAGACTTCCTTAATTCCGGCCAACTGCAACCAGCTGATGTTTTAACATAAGCGACCAACTGCGGACCTGCTTTATCAGCATTATGTGCGACAACTAACGCAGACTCAACATTATCATGTGCGGATAACTGTCCCTCTATCTCGCCTAATTCAATACGTAAACCCCGTATCTTAACTTGATGATCAGTTCTGCCGATAAACTCCAAATTTCCGTCTTTCAATCGACGTACGAGATCGCCTGTTTTATAAAGACGTGCACTGCTATCTGTTTGCCCCGCAGCATGGTAAGGATTAGCGACAAATTTTTCAGCGGTTAAAGTGGAACGATTCAAGTAACCTCTGGCCAAGCCATCACCACCAATAAACAACTCACCACAGCAGCCCTTAGGTACTGGATTCAATTCAGTGTCTAACACTAACAGTTGAATATTTTGAATCGCTTTACCTATGGGCACAGTAGCACCATCAAGTTGCAGACAATTCCAAAAACTCACATCTATTGCCGCTTCTGTAGGCCCATATAAATTATGCAATTCTACCTCTGGCATGATAGTTTGAAACGCTAAAACTTGCTTTAGTTGCAGTGCTTCGCCACTACAAAACACCTGTTTTAATGAGCGGCAATTGGCAAATTGTTGATGCTCCAACATGAGACTTAGCATTGATGGAACAAAATGCATCTTGCTGATCCCCTGCTCAGCAATTAACGAACAAAGATAAACCGGATCTTTATGCCCCTCTGGACGAGCCAAAACTAGCTGTGCTCCTTTAACCAATGGCCAGATAAACTCCCATACCGAGACATCAAAACTAAACGGTGTTTTTTGCAGTATTTTATCATGTTCTGAACAGTGGTAAGTCCGATCCATCCAATCAATTCGGTTATGTAAAGCCTGATGAGATACCATGACACCTTTGGGCTCTCCTGTTGAACCAGAAGTATAAATAGCATAGGCCAGGTGCTGTGAATTAAGGCCTAATGTGTCAATATTAATATTTTCTGGCTTAAGTTCTCCACTTACTAATTGCTTATCTACACTATTAATAAACTCATCCATATCAATCGCAGGTACATTATAGAATGTCGATGCCATGTGCAGTGCTGACTGGGTTAAAACTAGTTTAAGTGACGCATCTTGAACCATGAATTCTAATCTTGATTCGGGGTACTCAGGATCCAAAGGTACATAAGCAGCTCCCGATTTTAAGATCGCTAATATACCAATAACCATTGTTAGTGAACGTTGAGCATATAAACCAACTAAGCAATCTGGTGTTAGCTGATAATTAGCTCTTAAGCTTTGCGCCAGCATATTTGCTCTATCGTTTAATTCCCGATAGCTTAGTTTTTCGCCCTCATAAACAACGGCAATATTATTTGGTGTTAAGCTAACTTGCTGTTCGAAAAGTTCATGAATACATAATGTTGAATTATAATCTGTCGTCGTTCTATTGTCTTCAAACAATAAGGCCTGCAATTCTTGTCCGTCGTACATATTTAATTGGCTCAATTGAACTTGCGCCGCTTTCTCTTCTTGAATGAAGGATTGTAATAATTGACTAAGGTGAGTATTTAGTCGCTCAATAGTTGCCGCATCAAATAAGTTTTCATCGTAATGCCAGTGAAATTGAAATGCTGCATTGTGGTAACTAAAATCAAGCGCTAATTCATGGCCTAAAAGCGCCGCATGTTTAGCTTGATCTCTAAAGCGTCTATTTTGAGTCAGCAACAATTGACTAACTGGCCGATACTCAGATGTTCTTGACACCTCCAGTATTTCAACCAATTGTTCATAAGGAACAAAACGATTCTGAAATGCTGCCTCTAACACCTGATTTACTTGGACAAAGTAGTCCGATAGCCTTTGTTCTTGGAGGTCTAGTTTCAGCACAACTTCATTAACACGCCAGCCATCGCCGACACTCCAACTTTTATCTAAACAATTTGTCACTTCAGTGGCAAGTACAATGTCACGACTATAACTGTGACGAGCAAACACCAGACTTATTGCACCATATATTAGCGCAAACAAGCTATTATTGCTTTCTTCTGCTAACTCAATCAGCTGTTTACTTAAGCTAGCACTCAGTTGTGCCGTGACTAAGCCTGGCTGTCTAACTTTATTTGCTAATCTTGCTCTATCTAGGGGTAAACTATGCGTTTCAGGTAGGTCAGCCAGCTGACGTTTCCAATAGCTTTGTTGATTTTCGTAGTCAATATTTGCTGCATAGGTGGTAAACCATTGTTCATCATGAAAGTTAGTTGCTTGCCACTCAACGTCAGTGTATTGCGTTGATAAGGTTAATTTTTTATCATTTGCATAAGATGAAAGCTGCTGCAAGGTAAATTGTAGGTGTTGATCAAGTAAAATGATCATCTCGGCAGTAAATAAATTACGATCGTAATGCCATGTAAGCTTCACACCATCATGACCTAGGGCCATATCTAATTCGATATCAAATTTAACACTCACCTCATCACTTCTAAGCGCTTCAAATTGCAAGTCGGGTAATTGAAAACCATTAACTTCGTGCTCAGACAGAACGAAATCACTATTGGTGGTTAACATGATTTGGAACAAGGGCGCATAACTCTTAGTGCGGATAGGAGATAGCTGCTCAACTAAAGATTCAAAGGGTACTTCCTGATGACTTTGCGCATCAATATGTACCTTTTTTACATGCTGTAAATAGTTTTTCAACCCTAGGTGACGGGTATTAACCCTTAATACCAAGCTATTAACAAAGTAACCGACCAGACTTTCCAGCGCAGGATGATTCCTATTAGCCACTGGCGTTCCAATGACAATATCATGCTGATTACTATGTCGTGCCAGCACCATAGCAAGTGCAGAATGCAATAGCATAAAGGGCGACATCGCCATATCGTCAGCAAACTTTTTAAGGTGGATGCTAGTGTTTACGTCTAAAGTACTACTATAACGCCGGCCCTGATTTAACTTTATGGCGGGTCTATTTTGCTTTAAAGGTAGGCCATGTACCACTGGCATATCTTTCAATTGTTGGCGCCAAAATTCAATATGCTGCTCTAGTTGCTTTTGCCCTAATGACTCCCTCTGCCAATAAGCATAATCAGCATACTGAATTGCTAATGGCTTGAGAGATTTTTCATCATTGACCATTTCATTATAAATAGCTTTAATTTCATCTAAAATAATCGCAAGTGACCAGCCATCAGATGCAATATGATGCATATTGATAAGCAGTACATTATTACTACTCAGATCGTCTGCTTGGGTTTTGATATAACTCATTCTGAGCATAAGATCACTGCGAATATCAAACGGCATTTTAGCGTCGTTGCTTATCAATCGTTCAACCTTTGCCTGTTGTTTTTCAATATCAAACGCTAGTAAATCATATTGCTGAATTCGAAAAGCTTGTACCGGGTGAACTTTTTGGTAGCCAATACCAGCTGAGCTATAATACGTTGTTCTAAGGATTTCATGGCGCTCAACCAGCCTGGTAATAACTTTTGATAGTAAGACTAAATCGAGCTCGCCCTTTATTGTAAATGCGGCCGGGATGTTATATTCATTACCCGCCATATTCAGTTCATGTAATAGCCACAATTGTTGTTGAGAATACGAAAGTGGTAGATGTGAGTGTTGCCTTCTATCAATGGTTACCAGTGTATCTAATGCTGGGCTGTGGTGATTTTTATTCTGTGACTCCACGTAAGTCGATTGTTTCGCGATTGTTTCATATTTAAAAACGTCTCTAATTTTGAATTCAACGTTAAACTCTTTGCGAATCCTTCCAGCCAATCTAGTGGTTAAAAGACTATGTCCGCCTAAGGCGAAGAAGCTTTCATCTAGTGGTAACTTATCTTGCTGTAAAAGCGACTGCCAAA
>CAXBNP010000005.1:0-140124 GCA_963977145.1 uncultured Colwellia sp. | reverse complement strand
CTAGGCTTCTATTTAGAGAAACCCGTAGCTAACGCTACGGGTTTTTTGCTTTCTGATATTTATAAAATAAAACTCGCAGATGACCGCTCTCGTGCATCCTGCACCCACGGCATTAGTGCATTCATGCACGTCAGTAGGACACCATTCTTGCTCACGGCATTAGTACATCTTTGCACGTCATTGCTAGGCTTCTATTTAGGTCGTTCCTTGCCATCCATGGCAGCTCGACATTAGTGCGTCCATACACGTCAAGAGCCCGTTACGAAAGTGACGGGCTTTTTGCTGTCTGGGCTTTGATATATAGCGCTAAGTAACCCATAGCCACCTGCTTCCATTTAAACCTTGCTATCCTACGCTGCATTTATATGCATGCAGATCAAACGTGCTAGCGTCGGTGAATAGACAGCGTGTGAGAGCTCTGCGCTTTATAGCAGGTTTTTCTTGCGTATCCATGCAGTGAGTAATCTTTCATTGATATAGCTGTAAATACTTAGCAGTTTAGTAACATAAAAAAAACCGCTCTATTTATGCTTTAAAGGTATTCAAATATGAGCTTTGAGTTTGTTGTAGTGACAGGTTTTAATAACGCTATCCCACTTTGAATAAAAGCCGTATCTGCTAATGAGGAGGCTGTGCAATTTATTGGCGTAACTTTTAATTTCTACTCTAAGGGCTGTGAGGATATTTGACTTGTATAGTGGAAAAGAGTGAGTCGGTTAGCAGCTATTAAACGTTTAAAAGGGCAGCGCTTTAATAGAGTACATCCTTGTACTTACATAATATGTCTTTTTTCTGACTTTTCTATCGACCAATCGATATGACTAATTGACTGAATGGTTTTATTTGGTCTATCGCACGAACGACCATTTCGTGCGTGGCATCATGGTGTGCTATCACGACGGCGCTGTTAGTTTGATTTTCCGATAGAAAGCTCTCTATACGGGCTGATAACCTTTCAATATCGACTAATTTACCATTAAATTTTAATTGGCCTGTTTCTGCTATCTGTACGACAACAGTAGGGGAATTTACCTCAGAAGGGTTATTTTTTGCTTTTGGTCTGTTAATTAATAAACCTTCCTCTTTAATAAAAGAAGTGGTGACAATAAAGAAGATCAGTAAGATAAATACTATATCTAGCATTGGGGTCATGTCTACATCGGCTTCTTGTTCTTCATGTATTTTGTTTCTGCGGGCCATTTGACTTCCTTCTTCTTTATTAATGATTAGTCATTACTGATATTCAATATGTACGAAGAATTACGTAGAAGCAATGTTTATTTACGATTGATTTCGTAGGTTTGACTGGTGGGTGGTAATTATAGGATTAATTTATAGATATATTATGAGACCATTTGGTTAATACATTCAGATAAAACCTTTGTAGTGGGTATAAAAAATCCAGCAGTAGCTGGATTTCTATTTCAAACTAATTTTTTTGATATGCAGTGTTATTCCACAATGTCCATTTCTTCAATTAAGTTTGTTGCACCATCGATATGCTCCATAACCCAAAGCATGTATTTGATATCAACATGAATTGAACGATTGAGTTTAGTGTCGTAATCCCAGTCGCCAATAATACTTTCATAAACACCATCAAATACTAAACCAACAAATTCCGCTTTATCGTTGAGTGTTGGAGAGCCTGAATTACCGCCCGTGATGTCAAGCGTGCCTAAAAAGTTAACCGGTACTGAGCCTAGTTCCTTTTTAGCATATTCACCGTATTGCTTTTTGTTAATAAGAGCAAGTTGCTTTTTAGGTGCGTCAAATGGACTGATACCGGTATCTTTTCTAACAATACCTTCTAGAGTTGTAAACGGTGTCGCGACTAAACCATCTTGTGGCGAATAGCCTTTAACATTACCGTAAGTAACGCGCAATGTACTATTAGCGTCAGCATATACCGGTAGGTTTTCTGAGTTGAAATAGGCAATTAGCGCCGCCATATATTTTGGTCTATAGGACTGTATATTGCCTGAAAGCTCCTCACTGGTCTCTTCAATGAGTTTACGTTCTGCATAGCTAGCAACAGCTAATTGGATAAAGGGGTCATTACTACTAGTGAAGTCAACCGGGGCTTTTTTCATCCACGCTAGTCGAGTCTCTTGATTATTTAATGTTGTTGCTTGGTACATTTTAGTCAGTTTTGTCTGAAACTGTTGTGCGTTGTAGCTATTATCGAAACCAAAGAACTTATCCATTGATGCCAGTCTTTGCGCTTTTGGCAACTGAGCATAGTGTTTAAACATGGCAAGTAGGATTTTTTCATCCATTTGTGCATCGAATCGTCTATTGACCGCTTTCATACTTTGTTCAAAGCGTGCTATATCTCTTTCCTGATAACCGCCTTTACGTTCTACGTTAGGTTTTTGATTTTCAATAGATAGTCGATATAAGCGGTTAGCTGTACTTAGCATTTTACTATAATTGATATAGCCTAAGATCAGATCTCTAGCTTGGCTTTGCTGATCTTGCTTAACTAGGCTATTTAAGCCTTTTAAGGCATCACCATACTTATTTTGTCGCGCTTTATCGGCATTAATCCAAATATTAAGTGAAGATTCCAATGATTGCTTACGGGTCAGTGTTGTGCCTTTATTGTAGCTTTCAATCATGCTGCCGTAATTTTTTGCATAATTTGCAAGACCGGCTAGGGTACTTTCATATTTAATCCGTACATCGCTGCCTGGAGCTGAATTGTCATGAATAAGCTGGATTATCTCTTCACGGTAAGCCTTAGCTTGCGGATACGTCCAGGTGAACTGATTTTCCACTTCAAGCGCGGTTTTATAACGATTAGTTCGTCCAGGGTAGCCTAACACCATGATGTAGTCGTTCTCATCAACGCTACTTTTATTTACCTTTAAGTGATGCTTAGGCTCGTATGGCACGTTTTCAGTACTATAATCGGCGGGCTGTCCATCTTTACCAACATAAGCACGATAAAATCCATAATCACCGGTATGGCGCGGCCACATCCAGTTATCGATATCTCCGCCGTATTTACCAATGCTACTCGCTGGCGCATGCACTAACCGAACGTCTCTAATGGTAAGCTGTTTAAAGAGATAATATTCTAATCCACCGTGAAAATTAACCACACTACAGCGGTACTTACTATCGCTTTCACACTCAGCAACTAAAGATTTTGAGCTATGTTCAATACTTTTATAACGCTGAGCACCTGTCATAGCGGAATTTAAACCGGCATTAATGATTTTAGTGACGGGTGTTATTTCTTCGGTAACATAGATTCTACTACCCGGCGTAGCAGGTAATTCTTCTGCAAAAGACTTAGCTAAAAAACCATTTTTAAGTAGGTTGTTTTCTTCTGTGGAATTATATTGTACCGAGCCATAAACACAGTGGTGATTTGTCGCCACTAAGCCTTTATCTGAAACGAAAGAGGCAGTACAACCGCCTAAACTTACTATAGCCCCCATTGGGAAACCTGTAAGGTCGGTTAATGAGCTAGGGTTAAGCTTTAGCCCCGCATCTACAAGTTTTTCGGCAATGTTAGGGAGTTGATGTGGTTGCCACATACCTTCATCAGCTATTGTCGCTGCTGAAACTAAGGCAAAGCAAAGTGAAGCAAATTTTTTCATTATTTTTATTCTCAAAAAGTTAATATTTTAAACTAGCCGCAGTTTGCTTTATCGTTAGTAATTAGTCAAAAATATAAACGAATAAGCTTGTTTACCGTTGCTTGCTGTGTAAAACCCCACTCAAACACTTAACTAATAGGTTTTGAACTAACTTGGCTTAATGAGGGCCATTTGGACTCGTACTCGGTAAAATTTCAATATATGACCTAATTAACGATATTTACATACCTTTACCGATATTATTAAAGTTATATATAAAACACTGCGTGGGATTTATTAAGCATGTGAATGATTAATGTGATCACGCTATCGCGCCGAGGAGAATAGTGTTTTATAAGTATTAATTATTGTTCTTCTTACTCTCTCCCAGGCATAACTAAGCGTTAGGTGTTATATAAGTAGCCTTATCTCAAGTAAGACTAAAGCTTATAATTGATCAACTTCTTTAATGTATGTTACTAAAATATATTGGTCTTCAGTTTGCTTGGCAGCAATACAACTGCACTGAATCTTATGAGGTTATTACAGAGATAAACTTGAGCATATTGAGGGAGAGAGGAATAATACTAACAAATTATCGGCAAAAAAAAGGGAAAGTACCTTGGTACTTTCCCTAATAACAACACTAGTTGGAAATAATCATCAAACCCTTATGGGTTGTATGTGATATCTAAGCTAATACCACTTGCCGCTGAGTAGCCATAGATACCTACATGCCATGTATCAGCGATAGGATTAGTAAATGGACATGACTCTGTATTACCCGTTTTGTATGGACGACAGTCATAGGTAGACGAAGTAGGTTGTGCACCACGACGAATATACATGTCAGCATCACCTGTACCACCACTCATGTTAAAATCAAGTGTCGCCATACCTGCTGGTACGTCGATAGTGTAGTAAGTCCATGCACGACGAGCTACAGTAATATCAGTGACAGAAGCACTACCGCCTGTAGCACCACCGCCAGTTGCAGGTTCAGTGAAGCTACCTGTTAAATTAACACCGGTAAATGCTGAGTAACCAATAACTTTTACATGGTAAGTTCCAGCTTGTGCCGTTGCAATTGGACAAGATTCTGCATTGCCACCCGCATACGGACGACAATCATAGCTTGAACTCGTTGGTGCTGAGCCAAACTTCACGTAAAGGTCAGCATCACCTGTGCCACCCGCCATAGTAAAGTTTAAGTCAGTAGCACCGGCAGGTACTACCATGGTAAAACTTAGTTCTTGAGCGGCTGAACCATTAAGTCCAGTTTGAGTTACACCGTTGGCTAATTCGCCACCTACTGGAGGTGTGGTGGTACCGCCACAACTTGCAGATAAAGAATCTGAAGCGGCTTTAGCTTGTACTAAACCGTAACCTGTTTTGTCATCACGACCCGCGACATCTAAGTCAATCGCTGTAGATTTTAAGGCGTCACGTACTTGGGTTGCTGTACAAGTTGGATTATTACTCCAAACGATTGCTGCAACACCAGTAACGTGAGGCGTTGCCATAGACGTACCGTTGTAATAAGCATAGTTTTGATTGCCAACAACGTTTAAATTAGCACTGGTGCCTAGTTGACCCATCAGTTGTAAGCCTAATGCGCGATTAATTGATACTGTTGGTACAGTAACATCAGTATTCGCATCAACTAAGAATGGGTTTTGTAAGCCTGGGCGATCACTACTACTATAAACAATAACACCCGATGCACCGGCGTCGGCACAAGCTTTAGCTGGGTTTATTTCAGGGTAGTTGCTGCCTTTTTGATTATCGTTACGCTCTGCTAAACAAATATTTCCAGCAACATTTGTACAGCTGTAAGTGCTAGCACCTGATAGAGTACACGCGGCTAAAACGCCATTAGCTGAACTGTTTAAGTTACTAACAACAAAACTGCCACCGCTGTTAATGTAATGGGTTTGTGGTACCACTTCATCGTTGCCGTAGGTTGTTGAACCTAACGTGATATAACCTAAACGGCCATCACCTGCAACGGTAGATAAAATAGCTTCACCAGGTGCTGAAATTTCAACTTGTGGGGTATATTGCGAAAATTCTGCATGCTGACGACCTTGGTCAAGGGCACCGACCGCCATTACTGCATCATAAGAAGCAGGGTAAGATAAGGTCGCGTCGCCATCATTACCAGAAGCAGCAATTAATAACACACCTGCATCGGCAGCCGCTTGTAATGAATTCTTTTCAGCAGTGCTTGAACCAGCACCGCCCAGACTCATGTTGATCACTTTAGCGCCGTTATTTACACAAGTATCAACTGCATCAACTAAATCGCCGACGTAACCCCAACCCGCTTCGTTAAATACTTTAATAATATGTAAGTTAACGTTAGTGTTTGGCATGATACCGACAACACCTTCAGAATTGTTCACTGCAGCGATAGTACCGGCAACGTGAGTACCGTGAGAACCACCGTTTTGATACCAGTTACCTGTGCCTGAGTTATTTGTTCCTGACGCATTATTTGCGTTCAAGTCAGGATTAGCTCGTTCGTAACCAGAGTCAATAATACAAACCGTCATATTGGCGGCATCATTATCAGTTAGTAAATCGGATTGAGTATCAGCAATGCCCCAAGGCTGATTTTGTGCCATTAAGTAACGTTTGTAATCTGGCTCAGCAAACTCAACGTCAGCGTGACTATTAAGCTCCATCACCATAGCTTCTACATCACTAATCTGTTTTTGCTTACCCAAAGAAATAACATGACGACCATTTTTCAGTTTCTTCAAATGCTTTAAGCTTTGACCTGCTTTTTTAGCTAAACCATTTGGCAAGGTTTTTTCTGAAGTAAGACCATTGATAGCTTGTGCTTCAAAGCCGCTTTTATATTTAACAATAATACGGTCAGTAAAGTTATGGTTTTGAAATTTTTGTTGGTCTCGCCATTGGCTGAATTTAGTATTAACTGATGTCATCGTACTATTAGCGGTTGCAGCTACTGGCTGCAATTCAACTGCTTCGAATGTTTGTGCGTTACTTGTCGCTGCTAATATAGAAAGCGTTAAGGCACTTAATCCTATTATTCTGTTATTTGTCATCTAAGGGTAACTCCAATTGTTTTTACGTTTTTTACGCTGAATGCTGCACACTAATGCGACATCGGACGTCTTATTTTTATTGTTGGATGATTTTTCATCGAGTTCAAGCATGGCGTTTTTAGTACAAGAAGAATAGTAAATATCAGACCGGTTTTAATAAATTAACGACAAGCTTAAACATAAACTTTAATTTAAGCTCTTGTTTTGTAGTGTTATATTATTGTTTTGTCGCTTTTGTTTGAAAAGTTGTCGTTTTTTTACTAGAGCTTTTTAGTGTAACTGTTACTATCGAAAAACGTTCAGGGCTAAGTATCCTGAAACTAAATAATTATAACTATAAAGCAGTCTTAAATTATAAGCAGTGGAGCATCTATGAAAATTTCTACATTTACAACGTCTCTAATCGCAATTGCGGTTACCTCGGCATTTTCTGCGCAAGCAGCTGACGACAGATACATTATTAAAGTTGACCAAAGTAAAAAAGGAATTGTTAAAGCATTAGCTAAAAAGCTAAATGCTGACATTAAAGTAGATGGAAACGGTTATTTTGCAGCATCTTTCCAAGGTAAAACTCTGGAACAAGTTAAAGGCTTGATGAACAATCCTCATATTCAACTAATTGAAGAAGATCAACGTCGTAGCACTAGTGCAATATATAGTGATGATGTTGGTAATGCCATGACCGAACAATTAACACCTTATGCAGTTTATCAATCACAAGCAAACCAAGTGGTTTTTAATGCTAATGCTGGCATGAAGGTATGTGTTATTGATTCTGGTTTAGACCGTTCTAATACGGATTTCATCTGGAATAACATTACCGGCGATAATGATTCAGGTTCTGGTAACTGGGATGAGCATGGTGGCCCACACGGAACTCACGTTGCCGGTACTATCGGTGCCGCTAATAACAATGTTGGTGTTGTCGGTATGGCGCCAGGTGTTGATATGCATATTGTTAAAGTATTTGACGCTGCAGGTTGGGCATACTCATCAGACCTAGCATTTGCTGCAGATAAATGTAGTGCAGCTGGCGCTAACATCATCAGCATGAGCCTTGGTGGTGGCGGTGCTAATAGTACTGAAGAGAATGCTTTTAAAGCCTTTACTGACGCTGGCGGCTTAGTGGTTGCCGCTGCAGGTAACGATGGTAATAATGTTCGCTCTTTCCCTGCAGGTTACTCATCAGTGATGATGATTGGTGCTAATGATGGCCATAACAATATTGCAGATTTCTCTCAGTTTCCAAGCTGTACTGTAACCTCGGGTCGCGGCAAAAATGTTACGACAACCACTGATGAAACTATTTGTGTTGAAGTGACTGCTGGAGGTGTAGATACGCTTTCAACTTACCCTGCAGGACTTGCTACAAGTGCTTCAATGAGCGCTGGCGGTAATGCTTATGCTTCATCTTCAATGGAAAATACGGGCAACGCTAGTGGTAATACTTACTACATGGGCACTGCTGAAGCGACTGATAGTGGCGCAAATGGTAATGTTTGTGTTATCGACCGCGGCGTAATTTCATTCCACGATAAAGTACTAAATTGTGAAAATTCAGGTGGTATTGGTGCAATCCTTATCAACAATGAAGCCGGTATGTTGTACGGAACATTAGGTGATGCGAACGCAACAACTATCCCAGCAGTAGGTGCAACGTTTGAAGATCGCAGTGCATTATTAGCGGCCTCAACAGCTACAATATCTATTGGTGCTAGTGACTACGGCTTCATGAGTGGTACATCAATGGCTACTCCTGCAGTTTCAGGTATTGCGGCGTTAGTATGGTCTAATCATAATGCCTGTACCGGTACTGAAATTCGTCAAGCACTTAAAGCAACAGCTGAAGATAATGGTGCGGCGGGTCATGATGATTACTTTGGTTACGGTATTGTTAAAGCTTCAGCAGCAGACGCATACTTAACAGCAAACGGTTGTGGCGGCGGTGTAACACCACCACCAACAGGCGGTGATATTAGCTTAACAACTAACGGTTACTTCTCAAAAGGTAAAAATAAAGTTGACGTGTCATGGTCTGGCGCGGTAACAAGTAGTGTTGATATTTTCCGTAATGGTTCACTAAGAACAACTACGACAAACGATGGTGCTTATACCGATAGTTTTAAAACATCAGGAACCTTTACTTATAAAGTATGTGATCAAGGTACTGATAATTGTTCTGCTGAATCAAGCGTTTCTTTTTAATTAAGACAACGTAAGTAATTAAAATATCCAGCTTTTTGTTAAGCTGGATATTTTTTTACTTTAGTTAGATGATAAAAATAAAAATATCTAGTTAAAAATTAAGCAATGGTGTGATAGTGTTTGATTATCGTTTTAAAAGTGTCAGGCTTTTATTCGGTAATATTGACAAGGCTTCGGTCGGTGTTAGTAGATGTAAATATATGAAACTATTCACCCTAATGTTTTTAAAGTAAGTTTAAAAAGATGTAACGGGCAAAGGGGATTAAATATGTTATTCACTTCGAACAAAAACAAGCTCACGCTTTTTTCAATTATTGCTGGTTTATTGACTATTGCGTTACTGATGGTTTTTAAATCAACAGCCAATAATAATGATGTAACTCAGTCATATATCATTAGTGCAAATGATTTTACCTTACTGAAAAATAACTTAAAAGAACTTGGTGTCATGCCGAGTCACGAATTAAAGATTATTGATTCTGTTGCTGTGGATTTAACTGTTGCGCAACTCAAGAGTTTGCAAAACAAACAAAAAATCACCGTGTCTACAAACTATAAAGTTGAATTAAGCGGTCAGGCATACGGACAACGTAGATGGCAACCTAGATCTGTTGTTAGCGAACAAGTAGATGCCACTTATGTGCACCAAACAGGTAACTTTGGCGCAGGCGTCACAATCGCTTTTTTAGATACTGGACTTGAACATTTACCTGGTTTATCAACAGATTTAGAAGGTCGTGATAAAGCTTGGGGTACTTATGATGCCATTAATGATACGGTTAGTAATTATGGTGGCGAAGCAAGTGGACATGGGACGCACGTGGCTAGTATCGCTGTCAACAGTGACTTTGACATTTATGGTCAAATATATGGTGTCGCACCTAATGCCGCTCATGTTGGTATTAAAGCCTTTGATGCCGAAGGTAAGGCTACCTATGCTGACGTTATTCGTGGTATCGGGTGGGCATTGCAAGTTAAAGACCAAATAAACTTACGTGTGCTAAATATGTCTTTTAGTGGGCCAGTACGTTCAAATTATTGGGAAGACCCGTTAAATAAAGCAGTAATGAAAGCTTGGCAAGCAGGTATTGTCGTCGTTGCCTCAGCGGGCAATAAAGGCTCTGAACCAATGACTATCGGTGTTCCGGGTAATGTGCCTTATATTATAACTGTTGGTGCTATGACCGATGATTACACAGCGTTTAATTACAATGATGATAAAGTGGCTTCATTTAGTTCTGCAGGGCCAACACCTGAAGGTTTTGTTAAGCCAGAAGTTATCGCGCCAGGCGGGCATATTTCTGGTTTAATGTCGTTTGATTCACAAATAGTTTCTGAACACCCTGAATATCATGATGGCGGGCGTTATTTTGAAATGTCAGGAACCTCACAAGCCGCAGCAGTCGTTTCAGGTGTAGTTGCCTTGTTGTTAACTGATAATCCGGCGTTAACACCAGATCAAGTAAAATGTAAGTTGATGGACAGTGCTTACAGTGCAGATAATGCTGACGGTAGCAAGCGCTATAGTGTGTTTCAGCAAGGGGCCGGTTTAGTTAGTGCTTATTATGCTATCGAAAGCTCTGCTGAAAATTGTGCCAATCATCAATTAGATATTGTAAAAGATTTAAATGGTGAGGAGCATTTTTATGGGCCAGCAAACATAAATCAAGATGGCGATTTTTATGTAGAAGGACTAGGTGCTGAGTTTGTTTGGAAAGTAGGTCAAGGCCAACTTAGTGGTGATGCTTTAATTTGGAAGATGGGCTTTAACGATCCAACAATGCCAGTACAAGATAATGCTAGTACCGATGCATTAATTTGGAAAATGGACTTTGAAACAGATGCTTTAATTTGGAAGATGAGTTTAGAGTCTGATGCGCTAATTTGGAAAATGAATTTTGACGCTAACCAAATTGCTAAAATTAATGTTAATAACTGGGTTGCACCTCAGTAGCTTATTGTTCTTATTAAGCCACCATTTAAAGCATACCTTTGCTTTAAATGGTGGCTTTTTTGTTTAAATAATTCAATTTACTTAAACTTATCTATCAATAAAAATTAGGTAACATATTTAATTGTGAAAAATATATCGTTGTTTATTTGTTTCTTTGGCTTTAGTTGTTTTTTAGTTGCGCAAGACATTAAGCTATTTAAAGGCTTCGGCGTTGATAATCCAATGTCGTATAAATTTGTTCGTACAATTACTCAAGACAAAAATGGCTTTATGTGGTTTGGCTCTTCGGAAGGCTTATCTCGGTTTGATGGTTATAAGTTTATAAGTTTTCATCACGATAATGCTTTACCTAACTCGCTAAGCTCTGACGTTGTAAGTCGAATTATTATAGATAAGAAACAACAGTTATGGGTTGCTACGTTTGGTGGTGGTTTAAATCTTTACCGTGAAAATAGCCAAGATTTTATTCGATTTTCGACAAAAACAAAAATAGCATCGCTAACTAATGATACGGTGAATACACTGTTTGAAGACAGTAAAGGCAAAATCTGGATTGGTACAGAAAATGGTTTAAATATTCTATCAAAACAGAATGAAACGTGGTCAGTAAGGCATATAAAGCAAGAAACAGGTAATAGTAATAGTCTTACACATAATACCGTACACGCAATAATTGAAACTCAAGAACAACAAATATGGGTTGGAACTAACGGTGGTGGAATTTCAGTCTTTGATATTAATGGTCAATTTATAAAGTCTCTCAGGTATACCAAAGCTGATGTTAAATCTAATGCCACCCAATTTATTAATTCACTTTTTTATGACGACTCTGGGCTAGTTTGGATAGGCACTGTAGATAATGGTTTACATAAATATAATCTTCAAACCAATGAATATCAGCATTTTAAATTTGACGAATCTAATGCCAATTCAATTTTAAGTAATACCATTGAAAGCATTTATCAAGATAGCCAAAAAAACATCTGGATAGGTACTGACAAGGGTTTGTTGATATACGACAAGAAAGATAGCGACTTTCAAAGATACAGGCATTCTGCAAGTAACCCACACAGTTTAAGTAATGACTTTGTTTTTACACTTTTTGAAGATCGCCATAATATTATGTGGATTGGAACTTTTACTGGAGTGAATCGCTGGGATCCTAACATGGCAACTTTTAGCCAATACAGTACACAAACAACTCCAGCATTAAAAAACAATAACATCACGAGTTTTGCACAATTTGACTCAAAGACTATTTATTTTAGTACTTATAGCGGCGGAATTTATCAATTATCCATTAGTGATAATAGTATATCCCCTGTAGCATTCAATGATTACTTTGCCAATTTTCGAGTAATGACACTTTTTGCAGATAAGGGGGTGTTATGGATAGGAACTCGATCGTCAGGTTTATTTTCCGTAGATATAAAAAGTAATAATATAAAGCCCTATCAACATGACGCTAAAAATCCATCGTCTATATCTGCGAATAGTGTCACTGATATTATCAAAGATCGAACAGGAAATTTATGGGTGTCAACTTTTCATCGCGGAGTAAATAGACTCAATGATAATGGTTTATTTACACGCTTTGAACTAGATATTGATAATCCCAAAAAAGGCCCAAGTAGCAATCATATATTACAAATTTTGGAAGATGAACGTGGGGGGATTTGGTTAGCTACATTCGGTGGCGGGTTAAGTTTATTTGATCCGCAAGAACTTTCGTTTACACATATTAAGCATGATGATACTGACCCTAAAAGTATTTCGAGCGATTTAGCATGGCTTATTTTTGAAGACAGAGATAATAATCTTTGGATAGGGACACAAGCTTCAGGAATGAATATATTAACCAAGGAAAATGTCCTCAATAAGCATTATTCATTTCGTCAGCTCAATGCTAAAGATGGCATGAAAAGCATGGCTGTATATGGCATTTTACAAGATGTTTACGATAATGTTTGGTTTAGTACTAGCAACGGGGTATCGCGTTATTCGCTTGCTAAGGGGATCTTTAAGCACTTTGATTTAACTCATGGTTTGGTTGATCTTGAATATACCCATGGTTCAGCTTTTATGGGTATGGATAACACCTTATATTTTGGCGCCGGAAAAGGGGTTAGTAGTGTACATCCCGATAAAATAAATATAAGTCAGGCAGCACCACAAGTTCATCTAACGAATGTTTTAAATCTTAATGAGCCAATAGTCTTGGGGGAGGCGTTAGCGGACTTGTCGTTATTAACTTTAGATTATAATGATCAACTTATCTCTTTCGAGTATGTAGGGCTTAATTATTCGAGTCCGGAATCAACAAGGTATAAATACAGGTTACTGGGCTTTGATCAAGCGTGGGTCGACGCAGGAAAGTCTCGCCGTGCAACATACACAAACTTACCCGCAGGAAAGTTTCAACTACAAATAATTGCGGGTAATAGTGATGATGTCTGGAGCGAACCTGGCCTGTCTTTAGATATAGTGGTCAATCCCGCCCCTTGGAATACTTGGTGGGCGTATGTGCTATACACCCTAGCTGTGGCAATTGCTTTATTGTTTTATTCTCGTTTTCTCAATCGTAAGCTGGTTATTGAACAGCAACAGAAACTTTATTTAGAGCAGCAAGTGTATGAGAAAACACAAAAGTTCACGTCTAAGAACCTTGAGTTAGCACAAGCGAATAAGCAATTGGAAAAGGCGGCAATTGTTGATAAAACTACCGGTGTAAAGAGTCGACGTTATCTCGATATTTATATCGAGCAGACCAGCCAATTGATGAATCAAATACATCAAAGCTTACTACCCGTGCAAAGAGAACTGCTGCCACGTCTTTATATATTAATGGTGCGATTGAGAAGTGCGGATGATATTAGCAACAGTCAACTGATTAACCTGACTGACTTGCTGCAATATAGTCGCAATAGTGACGATCTTGTTATACGTTGGTCACAGGATACCTTTGCGGTTATTGGTTACGAAAAAGGCAATAATGCTAATGAATTAGCGGCGCGTTTATCTGGCAGACTGAAAAGTATGGCTGATGACGCCACATCGATGAATATGGCTTATTCGTTCTTTCCTTTTAGCCGCGAGAATCCTTTAGATTTAACCTGGGACCAAATCAGCGTATTAATTGAGCAAGCACTTACATTTACCGATGAAAATAAACAACTTTCTTGGTTGGGTTTATGTGGGCCAAAAGCTAATACCTTCGATTATTTACAATTGATGCAACAACGTAGCCTGGTTAACCTAAAAGAGCAGGTGGTTATTAAATCAGGCTTAGCTTGATGGCCGTTGATCTTTTTGTTGTTGCTGATACTGTTTCGGCGTACAGCTAAACATTTCTTTAAAGCAACGACCAAAATAAGTCTGCGATGAGAAGCCTACGTCAAGTGCTATTCGGCCTATTTGAGCGCCACTTTGTAATAGCACTTGCGCTTTTTTAAGGCGGAACTCCTTAATAAAGTTATTAGGGGTAATCCCGATCAAAGCTTTAATTTTACGCTGTAATTGACGCTCGCTCATCGCCATTTTTCCGGCCAATTGAATAATATCTAATTCGGTGTCGGTATAAAATTCTGCAGTAACGGCTTCTAACTTTTCTAAAAATTTATTATCAAGCGTTACCTCGTCACCGCTAGCATGAGTTAGTTCTGCTAGATTATCAAAACTGGTGTTTTTTCTATTTTCTTGTAGGTCTTTGTTAAGATCATTTAAATAGCGCTGTTGCAGTTTCTCTCGGTTGTTAATTAAGTTACCAATACGGGTTAATAATTCTTGATGATTAAAAGGTTTACTTAAGTACTCATCAGCTTGCAAGTGTAACCCGTGTAAACGGCTATCTAAGTCAGAGCGCGCGGTTAATAAGATAACTGGAATATGAGAGGTCAGTTCATGACTTTTAAGTTGTTTTAAGACCTCAAAGCCGTCTATGCCGGTCAGCATGATATCGCAGATAATTACGTCGGGAATGTACTCTTGAGCCAGTGTTAAGCCAAGTTCACCGCTGCCAGCTAACAGGCTATGGTGATGCTGTTCAATGACTTGCTTTATATGGCTCTGCATATCTAAATTATCTTCTATAACCAAAACAACTTTTTGACTATGATTTCTAAGGTCATTACTTGGGTTTTGTGGCTCTATTAATAATGACGACACTTCAGTTTGAGAAATACTTGTCGGGGTGATTTTTTCTTCTGTGATGGCGAGCGCACAAGGTATTATGAGCGAAAATTTACTGCCTTTATTATATTCACTAACGACATTAATTTGCCAGTGGTGGGCTTTAACCAGTTCACTCACTAAAGATAAGCCAATACCTACACCAAAGACACCCTGGTTTTTTTCATCGTCAGCGCGTTGAAAACGTTCAAATATTTTACTTTGTGATGCGCTATCTATACCTATGCCAGTATCAATAATATCAAGCGTGAAGTTATCATTATCACTATGGGCAATGACTTGAATACTGCCACCTGCGGGCGTGTATTTGATGGCATTAGCAATTAGATTGAAAATAATTTTTTCAAACGCCTGAGCGTCACAATCAAGCCATATATCGTCAGGTATCTCACAGGTTAAGGTCAAGTTGTTTTGTGTTGCTAAGCGTGAAAATGAATCTGCCGGCATCGACATCAATGTTTGCAAGCGGTAGGTTGCCATCGTCAGTTGCGGGTTGTCTGATAAACGAGAAAGCTCTAGTAGCTGTTCAACCATGCGCACTAACCTTAAGCCATTACGCTTGGCGGTTTTTAGTTCTTTACTTTCTTCTTCAGTTTGAGCTTTAACCAAATAGCGATCTAAAATGCCATTAATAATGGTCAAGGGGGTTCTAAATTCATGAGAAATATTGGCAATGAATTTATCTTTTAAGTCTAACGCTTGTTGCTCGGCAAGTTTTCTGGCGGTGAGGTTAATAAAGGTGATTACGACGAGCGGTTGATCTTCTCGTTCAGCCCATTGTAACTCAGCTTGTACCGGGAATTGTGTGCCGTCCTTGCGCGTGGCCATACATTCTATCGAAATACCTACGTCTTTACGCTGCAGGGTATAAACATTACTTTTGAAGTCAAAAAAGTAATGCATTTGATCATCTGATGAAAAGAAGTCACTGACACATGAGGCAATAATTTCTCGTTCAAGACATTGAAAAAGTTGTACCGCTGCTGGGTTAGCCGAGAGCACAGTGCCGTCAATACTGGTGGTTAATATTGCATTGCTTGAGGCATTTACAATAGCTTTGTCTTCACTATTAAGCATAGCGTTAGTTAATAATTGATTTAGTTTAACTAACTCTTGTTGAGCTGAGTGTTGCAGTTGAATTTGCTTTTGCTTTTTATGGCCTAAACGGTTTTTCCGGTAAATTATAGTCGATAATAAGGTCAGCGCGATACCGATCCAAGTGGCGATTAATAGTGACTGTAAATATGACTGAATATGGTAATGCAGGTTTAATTCGATACCCACTAAGTGAATTAATATCGAACAAGATATTAATAATATTAGGTAGAGTTCAGGCATTGAATAGGGGGTAGGTTCTACAGGTGGCTCTGATAACTTTAAAGCATTATGAGCAGCAATAATAAGTGCACAATATGGCATAAGTACTAACAGTGTTAACAGGTAAGCGGGAAATAAGATCAAAGTCCAATTATTGAGGTAATAGTAACTATTCTGCAGCAGTATTGCCCCTGCAGCAATAGTGAGCACACCGTAGATTCGACGCCAGAATTGACTTCGACACTGATAACAATTGGTCGCTAAGCGGATGAAAATTAGTCCAGCTATTAGCAAATGGAACAATTGTGACGAGGCAGCTTTATCTTCATGACTCTTGGCAAACTCAATAGGCAGTAATACTAAGTAACTAAAGCATATTAAGGTAAAAAATATTGCACCGACACGACTACTAATATTTCGATTTGTTTTTGTTTCATTAATATGAGGATTTGTCTCTATTGCCAAAATAATAAAGAAATAGCTGCAAAGTGTGAAAAAATCTCGTAACAAAAGATCATGGTTAACGATGGCAAAGCTAAATAATAAATTTGCTAGTAGTGACGATAATAAGGCTAAGGTGATAAATTGCCAAAACAACTTTAATGCCCGTGTTTTAATACGTAAGTAGCTAATCGTTACAAAACAAACACTCAATACTTGTAATAACAATAAAGGCCCTTTTTCAAGCCAAATAAGGCTAAAGGGAAAAATATCCTTGATTAAAAAGTATGGGAGCAGGGTTAGAACAACACTAACGGTCAGCAATAATCTTCTATTTTTTAACTGCAAATTTACAACCTAATGGCTAATGACAACGCCTTTATTGATTTTTGTGGGGGCGGTATTTATTTAGTTAGCAGCAGTATACATTATGTTAATAAATTGTGAATCACCATGGGAGAGAAAAGCTAACAGTTTCTATGGTTTAACGATAATATTAAGTTTGCTTACGGGGTATATATATTACCGTTGTTTTCAAGCTCAGTAAGATAAATTCGTGTCATCAGCTCAAGTTGGTGATAATTCGACAGCATATGATGGCAGAGTTGATAAAACGCTTTGTTGTGTGCTTTTTCTTTTAAGTGCGCGAGTTCATGTACCACAATCATTTTTAATAGCGCTTCGGGGGCTTGCTTAAATATGCTACCAATACGGATCTCATTTTTGCTTTTTAATTTATTGCCCTGTATGCGTGAAACATAGGTATGCAAACCTAGCGCGTTATTAACAACATGGATTTTATCATCGTATTTTACCTGGCTAAGCGGTGCTGACTTTTTTAAAAATTGCTGTTTTAGGCCAAGGGCATATTGGCGTAATGCTTTATCCGAAGTTATGTCATGTGGCTTAGGGAAATGTGCCAATAGATAGCTCTTTAGCTTATTCTCCTCAATCAGCTTGGAGACTTGCTGCTGTATATCAAGAGAATAATGAGATAGGTACTTTAACGATGAGGTCATTTGACTAAATATGTTCTGTATTATTGGCGATAGCGTTTATACCGATAGTTTACGCTATTTTAATGTTAGTTTTCATTATTTCGAGTCTAGCGTTATAGGTAACAAATACTTTAGTTGTATTATTATTACTCTATACTGTTTGTTGGTTAAAGTATTTGATAACTATATTAAAATTATATAAAAATAAAATTAAGGGAATAAAAATGCAAAAATTAGCAAGGTTAGTGACGTTATTTTCACTATCTATAGGCATATCATTATTATTTGGCTGTTCAAAACCAGAGCCCGTTGCGCAAACCGTAGCGCAAACAAAAAATTCCACCTTTGAGACCTACAGCGCGGAAGAGTTTTTTAAAACTCGTTCAGTGTTTGGCTCCTCAATTAATGCTGATACCAGTGCGGTATTAGTTAGTGATGATGAAAGCGGAATTTATAACGCTTATAAAGTGCCTTTAGATGGCGCTGAACCAATACAGTTAACAAATTCTATTAAAGAGTCAATATTTGTCGTTGGCTGGTTTCCTGAAGATAACCGATTTCTATATAGTGCTGATAAAGGTGGCGATGAGTTAGATCATCTTTTTGTCCAAGCATTAAATGGTACTAATAAAGATTTAACCCCTGGTGAAGGTTTAAAGGCATTTTTTGTGAGTTGGCATCAAGACAATCAACAATTTTTTGTCGCTACAAATGAAAGGGATGCCAAGTTTTTTGATGTCTATTTGTATCAAGTCGCTGATTATTCGCGAAAACTTATTTATCAAAATGATTCCGGCTATTCACCAGAAGCTATTAGTCCCAATGGTCAATATATTGTCTTTAGTAAAACCAATACCAATGCCGATACAAATTTATATTTAGTTGATTTAGCAAGTAAACAGCCGTTAGCTGAATTGATCACAGACCACAAAGGCGCGGTTGAACACAGTGCTTATACCTTTACTCGTGACAATCGCGCGTTAATCTATGCTACCGACGAATTTGGAGAATTTAAACAAGCGTGGTCTTACGATTTAACGAGTAAAGAAAAGTCAGTTAACTTTGCGGTTGATTGGGATGTAAGCTTTAGTTACTTCTCAAAAGATGGTCGTTACCAAGTCAATGGCGTAAATGCTGATGCGCAAACAAAAATTAGTATTGTTGATTTAGTCGAACATAAAAAACTTGCCTTACCTGATATGCCCAGTGGTGATTTACGTGGTGTTAACTTCTCTGATGATGGCAAGCAGATGGTGTTTTATATTAATTCTGACACCTCACCGTCAAACCTGTATGTTCATCAGCTCGGTAGTAATACGATAAAGCGCTTAACCGATACCGGTAACCCAAATATTCTAGAAGAAAATTTAGTCGTGGGTGAAGTCGTGCGCTTTAAGAGTTTTGATGGCTTGGACATTCCCGGTATTTTGTATAAGCCAAAGCAGGCAGCGACTCAAAAAGTACCGGCCTTGGTTTGGATACACGGCGGTCCTGGCGGACAAAGTCGCAAAGGTTATTCCGCGCTTGTGCAGCATTTAGTCAATAATGGTTACGCTATTTTTAGAATTAATAACCGTGGATCAAGTGGTTATGGAAAAACTTTCTATCACTTAGATGATAAAAAACATGGCGATCATGACTTAAAAGATGTCGTTTACAATAAGTACTATTTACAATCCCTCGATTGGGTAGATGCCGATCGGATTGGCGTTATTGGCGGCAGTTACGGCGGTTATTTAACCATGGCAGCCATGGCATTTACTGATGAATTTGAAGTCGGTATTAATATTTTTGGCGTGACTAACTGGGTGCGTACATTAGAAAGCATTCCGCCATATTGGGAAGCATTTCGTCAATCGCTCTATGATGAACTAGGCGATCCAAGCACAGATAAGGAACGTTTGCATAACATCTCGCCGGTATTTTTTGGTGAAAATGTTAAAAAACCGGTCTTAGTCGTGCAAGGTAAAAATGATCCACGGGTATTAAAAATTGAAAGTGACGAAATGGTAGAGTCTATTCGCAGCGGCGGCACTTATGTTGATTATTTAGTGTTTGATGATGAAGGCCATGGCTTTAGTAAAAAGGCGAATCGTATTAGTGCCTCAAATAAGTATTTAAGCTTTTTGCAAGCGCACTTATAAACTTGATTGGTTGAAGACGTTGTAAAAACAGGTGAAAAAATAGCGAACTTAATGTTCGCTATTTTCACTTTTATATTGGGTATTACCTACTTAGTATGGCGCTGATAAAAGTTAATTAAGCCAGTGGTTGAACTGTCATGTTGCGCACTTATATTACCGGAAGATAACTCTTCTTGAATATTATTGGCTAAACCTTTACCCAGTTCTACGCCCCATTGATCAAAAGAACAAATTTGTAAAATAATTCCCTGGACAAATATTTTATGTTCATACATCGCAATTAAACTACCTAATGACCTTGGCGATATGCGTTTCATTAAAATGCTATTGGTTGGACGATTACCCTTATGGACTTTGTGCGGGGCAACTTTATCAATGTAGTCTTGTGTTCGCCCTTTTGCTTTTAAGTCGGCTCTAACTTGCGTTTCGTCAACCCCTTGCATAAGCGCCTGGGTTTGAGCAAAAAAGTTAGCCATTAAGGTTTCATGATGGCCTTGAACAGGGGTAACGCTTTCCACTGAACCAATAAAATCTGCCGGCACAATATTATTGCTTTGATGTAAATATTGATAGAAAGCATGTTGACCATTAATACCTAATTCACCCCAAATGGAGGGAACAGTAGGGTAGGAAATAGGTTTGCCATCCCAAGTAACTGATTTACCATTACTCTCCATCTCAGCTTGTTGTAAATAAGCCGATAACATATGTAAAGATTGATCGTAAGGTAAAATCGCTTGCGATTGCGCACCCAGAAAAGTACAGTTCCAAACACTGAGCAACGCTAAAATCACCGGTGCATTTTCGGCTAATGGCGTATTACAAAAGTGCTGATCAATTTCATGAGCGCCTTCAAGCAGTTCAATAAAACGTTCAAAACCTAAATCAATAGCGATGGGTAAGCCAATAGCTGACCAAAGCGAGAAACGGCCACCGACCCAGTCCCACATATCAAAAATATTTTCTTCAGCAATACCAAACTCAGTGGCATTTTTTTTATTAGATGATACCGCGACAAAGTGCTTAGCAATGGCGGATTGGTCAAAGGATGAAGCCACTAACCATTTCATTGCTGTTTTAGCATTGGTCATGGTTTCTGTGGTGGTAAAGGTTTTACTTGAGACTATAAATAGCACTTTCTCGGGGTTTAATGGCCTAAGTACATTCGCTATTTGTGTGCCATCAACATTGGAAACATAATGAACGTTGACACTGTTATCGCTGTATTGGTCTAGTGCTTCAGTGACCATTTGCGGGCCTAAGTTTGAACCGCCAACACCAATATTAACTACGTCGGTAATACGCTTGCCTGAATAGCCACTCCATAAACCTTGGCGAACTTTTTCACTGAAAGCTTTCATTTTGTCTAGCGCGAGTTGGACATCAATATTAATATCTTTGCCATCAAGCATTATTGGTTTTTTACTGCGATTTCTTAACGCCGTATGTAATACGGCACGTTCTTCTGTGCTATTAATTCGTTCGCCATTGAACATCTTCTCGCGCCAAGCTTCAACATCACACTCTTTTGCTAAGTTGATTAACATCTCCATGGTCGATGCACAGATAAGGTTTTTTGAATAATCGACGAGAAAGGGCGCAAGCTGAATGGAGAACTGTGCAAAACGTTGAGGGTTTTGCTTAAATAGTTGGCTCATATGTTGTGATTTCATGTCAAGAGCATGACTTTCTAACTTTTTCCAGCTAGGTAATGAGGTTCTATCTTGCATATTTTCTCCAAATAGGGCGCGCGAGTGATAATTTTGAATCATGGTAATACTTAAATTCGATTAGGATACTATTTACTATATCTAGCTTAGATACTAATAATTAATTGGTCTATGGAAATCCTAATTCGTTATTTAGCTGACCAATCGGTCAGCTTTTTAATTGAAGTGAATGTTATACATGTAAAAGTAGAGAAAAGCATGTAAATACGCAATTTTTATTAGTTTATAAGGATATAAGGATATTTTGCTTTAACGATAAAGGCTGAAATCAACTATTTTAGTTGTTGATGTTTAACGGGGTTTAATATCATTGAACGGCGGTATTAAAGTGGCGATGTTGAGGCTTTAAATATGGCCATTAAATTTTTCACAAAAGTGATATTGTTTTTATCTGATACTGAAATTGTGATACCAAATGGCGCAAAATGCAGTGTTTCGGCTAATGCTTCTGCTGATAGCTTTATTCTACTGAGGGTTAAACGATTAGCCGCAATTTCTTTTTCGATTCTTGCTTGGATACTTGCTTTAATTAAGTCTTCTTCTGCTTGGATAAGGTCTTTACAGAATGCTTGACCCGCGTGCAATAGATCCGCTCTCACTAAACTACTGGACACATCATTAAATAAGCCTTCGCAACGTTGAATAATTAGCGCATGAGTATCCTGCCAAAAATCTTTTTTAGAGCTACTATAGCTATCAATTAAAACATTGTGTTGTTGAAAGTGTTGTTCAACAACAGCCCTAAACAATATTTCTTTTGATTTAAATTGCTTATGAATGGTGACACGAGATATGCCTGCATAACGACTGACCATTGATATATTCGCGGTGTCGTAACCGTGCTGAAAAAAACAATCCATCGCAGTATTGAGTATTTTATCGGTAGTACTTGGCAAATTATGCTCTCTTATCAAGTCAGTCATCAACATATTAGCGCGAGTGGTTACAATTAACAACAACTTTACACTAGTTGTTAATGTGTAAACCTGTGCTATAGTTGTGACAATATTTTTTATAGTTCAATAGCAAACAGATTAACGCCTGCTCAAGGAGAGGTTATTTAGTCGCTTGTTACACTTTATGTTATGGAGTTAATGTGAAACGAATTTTTATACTGGCGGTAGTGCTTATCTTACAGGCTTGTTCTGAACCCACTCAGGTAGCGAAAGAACTGTCACCTGTTGTGGTGCAATTATCAACTGCTCGGTTGACTAACTTAGCCAACGACTACGAGTTTCCTGCCACCGTATCGGCAGTGAAAAGTGTCGACCTTAAATTTGAAGTGTCAGGACGGTTAATTTTTGAAGGGCTTGTTGAGGGGAGTGCGGTAAAAAAAGGTCAGGTTTTAGCGAAAATTGACCCTGCGCCATTTCAGCGTAAAGTTGAGGAAAGTCGCATTCGCCACGAAGATGCACAGCGCAACCTTAAGCGTATTAAAGATGTATTTGAAAAAAATGTCGCCTCACAACGCGATTATGATGAAGCAAAATCTCAATTTTCCATTACTAAAATTGCTTTAGAAAATGCCGAGCAAGATTTAAGTTATTGTACCATTAAAGCACCATTTAACGCGGTGATAGGTGCTAGGTATATTGAAAATAATAGCTTAATTCGCAGCGGCGATACCTTAGCTAATTTACAGGACAGGTCAAAGCTTTATTTTACTTTCCAGGTACCAGAGCGGATCATGACCGCCAATGCCGGCAATCGTAATGTTAACGCCAGTGCCCATATTATTGGTCAGGAAGATAAAGTTTTTGATATTCATTATGTTGAACATAAAACTACGCCCGATCCCATCACCCAAACCTACGGCGTAACATTTGCTCTTGATGGTGAAGCCACTAAATTGTTCCTGCCCGGTTCAAGAGCGATTGTTAACATAAAAGATAATAATAGTTACCAACAGGCGTTAGTTATTCCTTTAAATGCCTTAATGGGCAGCAGTGACTCCGGCTTTAGTGTTTGGCGCTTTAATCAAGCGCAAAGCAATCTAACTAAGGTTGAGGTCAATATCTCTCAGTTACAGGGCGAACATGCATTGGTTGCTTCAGGATTAGATCATGGCGATAAAGTTGTCTCAGCTGCGGTAGGTCAAATGCGTGAAGGACTTAAGGTCAGAGAATATAAGGCAACATATTAAGATGGATATTGCACGCTACTCGTTAACTAAACCGATTAATATTTGGCTTTTATCAATATGTTTTATTATTGGTGGCATTATTGCCATGGCGGAAATTGGCCGTTTAGAAGACCCCGCATTTACCATAAAAAAAGCGGTGATCTTTACTTATTATCCTGGTGCAAGCGCAGAAAAAGTAGAAAAAGAAGTTACTGAGCAAGTTGAAATTGCACTGCAACAAATGTGGCAATTAGATACGTTAACCTCGGTAAGCAAGCCGGGTCTGTCCCGTATCATCATAGAAATACAACCCAATATTGATGGCCCTTTATTACCACAAATTTGGGACGAATTACGTAAGCGCCTGCGCGATATTCATCACGACTTGCCACTTGGCGCAAGTGCTCCAGTGGTTATTGATGACTTTGGTGATCTCTACGGTATTTATTATGCGCTATCTGCACCTGATTTTAGTGCAGCGCAATTGCGGGAATTTTCGCGCACTATTCGTCGTGAAATATTAACCGTTGACGGTGTCGCAAAAGTACAAGTTGGTGGCATTTTAGAAGAAGAAATTGTTGCGCAATTTGATATTTATCAAATTGCTGGTTTAGGGCTATCTTTTCCCGATATCCAAAGAGTATTGGCCAATAATTTAAAACCCTTTAGCGGTGGGCGGTTATATATTGGTGATAAACAAATTAGGGTGCCTGTTGAAAGCTCTACTAATAAAATAGAAGAAATAGAAAACTTATCTATTGTTATTCCAGGTAAAAACACCTCGATAAAAATAAAAGATATTGCCAAGTTAAGTATTCAACCTGTGGCGATCCCAAGTGGCTTAAAGCGCTTTAATGGCGATCGCGCGATAACCCTAGCGATATCGGCACAAAATGATATTAATATCGTTGATGTAGGTGCAGAAATTTCGGCTAAGCTAGCTGAAGTGTTAGCTAAGTTACCTGCGGGTATTAATGTTTCATCGATTTATAACCAAGCGAAAATTGTTGATGAGTCGGTAGACGGTTTTATTTTTAACCTAGAGATTTCGGTTGCTGTCGTCACCTTAGCACTTTGTTTATTTATGGGCTGGCGCTCAGGCATTGTTGTTGGCGGCACATTATTAACTACTGTACTAGGTACGGTACTAATTATGTGGCTTTATGATTTACAGCTGCAACGTATTTCTTTAGGTGCCATGGTGATTGCCATGGGTATGCTGGTGGATAATGCTATTGTTGTTGCCGAAGGTATGATGCTGCGCATGGAAAAAGGCAAGTCGGCGATGGAGTCTGCGAGCTTTATCGTTAAAAGAACTCAATTACCATTACTGGGCGCTACGGTTATCGGTATAGCTGCTTTTTCCGGTATTGGTCTTTCAGACGATGCGACGGGTGAGTTTTTATTTTCGCTATTTGCTGTGGTATTAATTTCATTGTTGTTAAGTTGGGTACTTGCGGTCACGCTCACGCCGTTATTGGGTAAATATTTTTATCAAGTGGGCAGTAAAGATGATGGTCAAGACTCGACTTCTTTATTTCACAAAGCTTACTTAGTTGTGTTACGCAATGCCTTACATTGGCGTGGCGTAACTTTAGGCATATTGATTGTTATCACTATTGGCGCCTATGCAAGTTTTGGTTTAATCAAACAAGGTTTTTTCCCGCCGTCTAATACACCAGTATTTTTTATCCATTACTGGGGACCACAAGACTCAGATATACGCGCCACTGAAAAGTACATGAAGCAGGGTGAAAAATTGATCCTTGAAACCGCGGGTGTTGAGTCATTGGCAAGCTTTATCGGAGAAAGTTCAGAACGCTTTACTTTAGTGTTTGCGCCGGAATTACCGAACGAAAGTTATGGTCTGTTTTTGGTTCGCGCCGCTAACGCTGAGGAAATTCCCCGCTTGGCGAAAGAAATTTCAGATAAATTAAAACAAGCCAATCCTAAGGTGAATTTTTATCCTGAAATTATGCAGTTTGGTCCCGGAGCTGGAGCTAAAATTCAGCTGCGATTCTCTGGTGAAGATCCCGCTATATTGCGTCAGTTGGCGCAGCAGGCGAAAGCAATATATTTTACTGATGGAAAAATTCGCGATATTCGCGATGATTGGCGCGATAAGGGCATAGTGTTGGCGCCTGAATATGATGATATTGCTGCCGGTATTTCTGGTGTTTCAAGAAGTGATTTTAGTCAAGCCATAGGGTTTTATACTCATGGTTTACCGATTGGCCAATTGCAAGATGGCGATTATCTTTATCCCATCATTGCCAGAAATAGTAATGCTAGCACGGCTCAATTAGTTGGGCTAGAAAATAGCTTAGTCTGGAGCAGTAGTCAACGTGCTTATATTCCATTTAAGCAAGTCAGTGGCAAAATGAACTACTCAAGTGAAGAACTATTAATTCATCGCCGTGATCGGGTAAGAACCATTACTGTTAAGGCCGAAGCTGGCTACAATGAAACGACCGGTGAAGCTTTTAAACGTACCCAAGCTAAAATTGAAGCTATCGAGTTGCCTGAGGGCTACAAACTTGAATGGGGCGGTGAATATGAGTCTTCACGTAAAGCACAAGCCGCTTTAGGGCAAGGGTTACCACTGGGCTTCTTGGTGATGTTTATTATCAGTGTTTTACTCTTTGGTCGCGCGAGACAACCGATTATTATTTGGCTCATTGTCCCTATGGCAGTAGTTGGCGTGGTAGCTGGCTTGTTGATTGCAGACCTACCTTTTGGTTTTATGTCATTACTCGGCTTTTTAAGCTTATTTGGTATGTTAATTAAAAATGCCATTGTACTGTTAGAAGAAATAGACTTACAAATTATGGAAGGTAAGGAAAAAGCTATCGCTATTGTCGAAGCAAGCTTAAGTCGCTTAAGGCCCGTTTCACTAGCTGCTATTACGACTATATTGGGGGTGATGCCATTATTATTTGACCCTTTCTTTGCCGATATGTCAGTGACCATTATGGGCGGACTGGCGTTTGCAACGATTTTAACTATGGTCGCGGTACCTGTGCTTTATAGTATTTTTTATAAAATTAAGGTACCCAAAAAATTAGTGATTTAGCGCACGCTATCGTGCTTTAAAAATACCAAAGCGAACCGATTCAGGTTTGCTTTTTTATGTTTAAAATAAAGGGTAGTTTTTTATTACCACCAATAAAGTAGCACCCGTGTCCATATAGGCACCGATTATTAATTCTAGACATAACCCAAGTACCTACATCCATTTAGGCATTTAATTGAAAAATCTGTGATAGTTTATTTTTCTAACTAGGATAAAACTCAGTCTATATTTAACACTTTTTTCAATGGCGCTAAATGTTGTTCAAAGTGACGCCATTGCTGGGTGGCGCTTTTATAAATTGGTTGGCGTACTTGCTCAGAGCTAGGGGTTTTAATGGTACGCTTGGTTTTATGAAAATCTACACACGATTGTTCAAACTCTAAGTCACAAAAATCAAGCATGCTTCGTATTTGGGTTTCTAAGTCATCAACTACATCTTCATGGTTTACCGTTAAAACAAAATCTGGCAAAACCTTATGCCAATGTGCCATTAATTTTAGATAAGCTTGATAGTATCGGCCAATATCTTCGAGGTGGTAACTAAAGTCTTGGCCTTCGGCAAATAGCTGTTTAAAACCGCTAAAACAACAAGCCATTGGTGAGCGTCTGGCATCTATGATTTTGGCATTGGGTAGTATTAAGCGAATTAAGCCTATATGCAGAAAGTTATTCGGCATTTTGTCAATAAACAAGGGCGCATTTTCTCGGTACACTTGCGTTTCATCAATAAATTGCTGACCAAAAAGTTGGAAGTAATCGGGGTTTATTTCAGTTAAGTTTTTTGGATACTGGTTCAAATTATTACTACTGCTTCTACCGCGTAATCGTGCCGCTAAACCTAAAATATTGTGCAGTTCCATCGTGCCGTCAACTTGGCTGTGTGAGGCCAGTATTTGCTCAAGGAGGGTAGAGCCAGCTCGTGGTAACCCGACGATGAAAATTGCATCCGGTGCATCAAGGCCTAAATTTCCTCGGCTTGCAAATAACTCAGGCGTGCAATACTTTATTTGCTCAGCCACTTGTTGCTCTATTTTATTGATATCAAAGCCATTGTGTTGATGTTGCAATTGATTGCCTTGTTGGTAGGCTTGAAAGGCTTGGTTATATTGTTGTCTGTCTTCAAAGGCTTTACCGGTAGCAAAATTCAGCTGTACCTTATCAACTAAGGCTAAGCCTTCGCTGTTGCGTTGTACTTGCATTTGGCTAATCTCTTCATCACTGAAGCGATAGGTTTTTGTATTCGCTAAACTCCAAAAAGCATCGCCATAACTTGGATTTAGCCGGTAAGCTTGTTGGTAGGCAGCAACTGCTTTCCCTATAGCGCCTTTAGCTTTAAGGGCATGGCCAAGCTGCAACTGAAAACCGGCAATTGTTTGATCTTTTTCATGTAATTGGCTGGTGGTTTCAGTGCTAGCTTGTGCTATAGCTTGTTCGAATAATGTAATTGCTTGTTCTACTTGACCCAAACCCGTTAAAACATTGGCTTTAGCAACTTTGAAACTGAGATTATCAGGCTGTTCAATAAGTAGGTTATCAACCTGTTGCTCTGCGGCTTTAAATTTTCCGATGCGGATCAACAGGTTGAGATATTGTGAACGCGCAAAAATATGCTTAGGTGATAATTCAAGCGCACTAGCCAGTAAAAATTCAGCATCGTCATAAATTTTTAATTCCATGCCTATTTCGGCGAGTAAGCACATGCCGTCGATATGACGTTTATTATTTTGTAAAAAGTGTCGACAAATTTGCTCAGCTTTTAAGAGCTTGCCTTCATGCATTAACTCGGTAACTGCAAGTAAAGCTGGCGGTAAATGTTTAAGTTTATCTAGCTGGTTTGCAGCTTTTTGCACCAGAGCCATTTGATTTGCATCACGATACAGTTCAATCAACTCTTGCCAACTGGCAACTAAACTTGGGTTGAGCTGTATCGCCTGTTCAAATGATGCTTTAGCCTGCAATGGCTTTGCTAAGGCTAAATTGATATAGCCCTGTTCTTGATAAGCTCTTGCGTGTGATTGATTAAGCTTTAGTAACGCTGCAATGCTTGTTAACGCCTGAGGAAGTCTTTTGGCATAGCGCTGCGCCACCGTGATTAAATACCACAATTGAACTTGTTGCTCTGTATCGGAGGTTTGCTGCTGTAACTGCTGACCTTGCGCAATGGCGTCGTCGAATTTTGCCGTTTGAATTAATTGTTGAAGCAATTTTAATTGTGTTTCAATGTCGGGAAAGTTTTTTTTATTCAACGATTTGCTCCATAAACGTTTTGAGGACTATTTTTATTTTATCTGTGGCTACTTTAACAATAACAAGCCGCTTGATACAAATATCAAGCGGCTTGTTTGGTCTTTAGCTAGCTTTAGTACTCGGTTAAGACTTAATAAAAGTCATACGAAAACCTAAAGCCAATGGTACGCGGCCTATTGGTAACAACTTTTGGGGTAAATTGTTGGGTATCAATATATAAAACTGCACTTTTATCGGTAAGATTGTCGATAAATAGCTCTGCTTTCCATTCATCATTCGTGATACCAAAGCTTACATTTGCTATCACATAACTGTCCTGGACATAACGACCCCCAGCGAATGTTTGCCCATTACTGTCTTGGTAATTTACACCCGTATAAACATCGGCTTCTTTTTCAATACTTAAACCTGAGCCTGTGCCGTAGACTAAATTAGTGGTATCTTCTAACACATAAGCATCCATGGTCATGCTGGCGAGTCTTTCTCCGGTATAGCTTATTGAACCGTTAATATACCCCGTCATATCTTGTGAGATGTTATAGTAATATTCGGCTTGTAAATTACCTGAAAACTCAGCGGAATAAGGTAATCTGCTACCAGCAGACGGCGCAATTCCTGCAAGTTCGTTATTCACCGAAATCAGTTCAGTATCAATAAAACTAAAAGCACCAGAAATAACGAGATTATCAGTAGCCACCCAAGTGAAGTCACCATCAATACCTTTAATTTCAGCATCACCGACGTTATCGGTAAATACTAAGAAGCTGATATTAGTCGGATCAAAGCGCGAGGTTTGCAAATCTGATATTTTTGAATAATAAGCCGTAGCATTAAAGCGTAAACTTTGATCAAACAAAGTTGATTTAAAGCCTACTTCAATATTATCTAAGCTATCGGTGGTTGAGTACACAGGAATGCGAAAGCCATCAAAAGCGCCTGCTTGATTCTTAGCTAAGCCGCCACCAACGCGGTTGGTTACCGGTGGTCTAAAGCCTTCGGAGTAAGATGCAAATAACATGACATCTTCAGTCACTTGCCAGTCAATTGAGGTTTTGATAATAGTATCATCGACCGTTAGTTTACCATCACTATCAAGTAAGCTAGTGTCTAATTGTCCACTGGCAATAGCGGCTTGTATTGCAGCAGCTTCGTCGGCACCAAAAAACTCAGTTAAAGCAGCATCACTGCCGTCGCCAAAAGCACGTAGGCGACCACTGACATCAACCGTTGTTGTTGCCCCTTTGAAAGAGTCTTCAATTTCATACCAACGGGCACCAAAACTTGCGGTGACGGTATCGGTAATATCAAACTCTAGCTGACCAAATAGCGCAATTTGATCTATGGTGTGAGTGATGTCATTAACAAAGCTTACTTCAGAAGAGAAAGGTCCACCATTACTGTTAATACCTTCAGTGCCGGCAAGCATTCTTTGTAAATCAGTAAAGTAAGGTAAGTCTGTATTACCTATTTGAAACTGGCCTACGGTTGACAATTCTTGAGAATCGTAAAATACACCCGCCGTGACACGCCAGCGATTTTCAGCCGATGTGTTGACGCGAAACTCATGAGTAATACGCGATGTGCTAGTTTCTTCTTTATAATATTTGGTTGGATCAACACACTCTTGTGTTTCCGGCGTACCAGCATAATTACAAGCATAATAGGCGGCAAATGAACCGCCATTGGTGTAGCCAGTGTAATCAATGGTAGAGTTGATATCTCGGTCGAGATAACCTCCGGTATAAACGACATTAAGGTGCTCAAGCCGACCTTCTAATGTCCAAGTGGTTAAACCAAAATCATCGTTGTTGTTTTCTGGTATAAAGCGATTGGTAGATGATTCACCGTCCAGGTTTGGGTCATAAGAAAACACCCCTTCGGTATCAAGCGATTGCTGGGTATGCTGAACTAAAAGATCCCAGTCATTATTGATTAAATAAGATAAGCCAAAACGCGCACCAGAATAATTAGCGGTGTTAAAGTTATCTTCGACTAAAGCATCATTTTTTGGTGAGGTCACCGGAACACTTTCAGGGTTAGTTAATGCATCACCAGAAACTCGGCTGATAACTTCGGCACTGCCGATATAACCACCTTGTCCAGGAACATTTAAGATATTATCAATCCAACCACCTTGGTGATCATTGTAGGCAGCAACGCGCACAGCAAGAGCGTCAGTTAAAGACATATTAAAATATGCCTCAAGTGAGTTACTCATATCACCGCCCTTGGTAGAGCTGGTACTAGTATCGAAACCTGCGGCAAAACCATCATGATTTGGTTTGTTGGTAATTAAACGTACGGTACCTGATTGAGAACTAGCACCAAATAGTGTGCCTTGTGGCCCTGGTAGTACTTCTATACGCTCAACATCAGTGGCGTAAATATCTAAATTACGGCCTTGCATTGACACCGGTTGCTCATCTAAATAAAAAGCAACAGAGGGCTGTAATGCTTGCACCGATGAAACCGCAATGCTGGTTTGTGTGGTAGCTGCGCCGCGAATATATATTTCATTTTGTCCAGGGCCTGTGCCCTGAAAAACTACGTTGGGGAGAAACTCAACATACTCGTCAAAATTTGCTACGCCAAGCTTTTCCAAGCTGTCGCCGGTTAATGCTGTGACAGTAACGGGGACTTCTTGAATAGATTCAGATCGTTTAGTGGCGGTCACTTCAATAATTTCGATTGTTGCCTTTTTTTTCTTTGCGACTTCTTCAGCATAGAGAGAGCCCGATGCCGCTAAGGCTGTTAACACAGCACAATGCAGTTTAGTGAATTTCATGTTGATGATCCCTTGGCTTTTTAATTGTTTTTCGAGTAAATTTTATTAGAGTTCTAACTATAATTGCTTTCGGCTACAGTCTAGCAAAATATGTGATTTTTTTCAAAAACTTAACCCTAATCAATTTGTTTTTGCCGATAATTGACTGATTGTAAGGCCGACTGTTTACAGCAAGCTCTCAGTAGATATACTATCAATAGAAATTAAATTTAGGGGAAGGGTTTGTCTTTAACCGCCAAAAGTCAGTTAAATAAAAAAGTATTCGTCAGCGCCTCAGCAATTATTATCGCGCTGTTACTTTATACCGCCGCATTACCTGAACATGCGCAAAGCTTGTTTACTGTTATTCAGGCAAGCATCATTGATAATGGTAGTTGGTTTTATGTGCTAACCGTGGCATTTATTTTCTTTTTTGTTATTTTTTTAGGGCTTTCTCGCTACGGGGAAATTCGCTTAGGGCCAGACCATTCAACGCCCGACTATTCTTTAGTCACTTGGCTTTCTATGCTATTTGCTGCAGGTATGGGCATTGGTTTAATGTTCTTTGGTGTCGCAGAACCCTTAATGCATTATCTATCGCCACCAACGGCAGAGATAGGCTCGGTCGCTGCGATGCAAGAAGCCATGAAGATGACTTTTTTCCATTGGGGTCTTCATGCGTGGGCAATATATGCCGTTGTTGCCTTAGTGCTAGCCTATTTCAGTTATCGCCACAACTTACCACTAACGTTACGATCGGCTTTGTATCCATTGATCGGCGAAAGAATTTACCAATGGCCGGGCCATTTAGTTGATGTTTTTGCCGTCGTGAGTACGGTTTTTGGTGTTGCGACGTCACTGGGCTTAGGCGCTTCACAAGTCAATGCCGGTTTTAGTTATTTGTTTGATATTGATGTGTCGACCACCAATCAAATAATTATTATGTCGGTGATAACGGGGCTTGCGGTGATATCCGTTGCTACTGGCTTGGATAAAGGCATTAAAATACTGTCTGAAACCAATATGGTGCTGGCTGTCGTGTTGTTGCTGCTGATCTTTGTCTTAGGCCCAACGGTATTTTTATTGCAGGCTTATTTGCAAAATATTGGTGATTATTTAGCAGATTTGGTGCACAACACCTTTAATTTATTTGCTTACAAGAAAACTGACTGGATCGGCGGTTGGACAATATTTTACTGGGGCTGGTGGCTTGCTTGGGCGCCTTTTGTTGGCTTGTTTATTGCGAGGATTTCGCGCGGTCGCACGATTAGAGAATTCATCATCGGCGTCATGTTAATTCCGACAGTATTTACCCTATTTTGGATGACTATTTTTGGCAATAGTGCCATCGATTTAGTGCATAACCAAGGAGTGGTCGAATTAGGCGAAATGGTCAGCAAAGACTCGTCAGTAGCATTATTTGTTTTTCTAGAAAACTTTCCGCTCAGCACGGTTTTATCATTTTTTAGCGTATTAATGATTGTGATATTTTTTGTCACCTCATGTGATTCTGGCGCTATGGTGGTTGATATGCTTTGCTCACACGGCAGTAATAATACCCCGCTGTGGCAACGGGTTTATTGGGCGGTAGGGATTGGTATTGTGGCAGCCATTTTATTATTAGTGGGAGGTCTTAATGCCTTACAAACCATGACCATTGCGAGTGCTTTACCTTTTACTATTGTGTTATTACTCGCTATTACAGGTTTGATAAAAGCACTGCGTATTGAAGCCTTTAAGCAAGAGAGTCAGCTGATCGCAGCCGTACCTCACTCCAGCAGTGAGAGTAATGATAGCTGGCAAGTACGCTTGAAGAATATCGTTGATTATCCAAACAAGGCTAATGTTAACAAATTTATCAGTCAGATTGTGATACCTGCGTTTGAATCTATTGCACAAGAATTACAGAAAAATCAAATCAATGTCGTTGTTTCACATGAAGATGGTTTGAGCTTAGTCATTGAACACGGCGAAGCACAAGCGTTTGTTTATCGAGTACTGGCTCGACAGCATTCACAGCCTGACTTTGTTGGGGAAACCGATGACGATGAACAAAGTTACTATCGAGCAGAAGTGCATTTAGGGGAGGGCGGCCAAGATTATGACATTATGGGTTGGTCTAAAACCGCCGTGATCAATAATATAATTGATCAATATCATAAGCATTTACACTTTTTGCATTTGCTACGTTAATCTATAGCGCAATTTCAATGAATTTATTGCTATTCAGCAAATGTTTAAAGGCTTAGCTGATACTTGTTTTAGGCACTGCTTTGAAAATCGGTGGTTGTAGCGAGCATATTAGTGCTAACAGCAGGGCCTAAATTAACTGTTTAACTTTGGCTGAAATTTATTTCTCGAGACGTCATCTTTGTCATGAAGACATAAATTATCCTAAGCAAGGATACTAAACAATATGCATAAAAAAGGGCCTTTGCAGGCCCTTTAAAATGTTGCTTTATGTCCGCTGAATATTATTGTGCGGGCTCAGTAACAACATTTTGATCTAAGGTCACCGCTGTTTGCGCCAATAGTCGGCCATTGACTACTGCACCGGTATTTAGCGTGATGCCTTTTTCAGCCAGTACTATGCCTTCAAAGTGAGCTGTTGTGCCAATTGCTACACCCGTACCGCCCCCGACCTGCCAAAAGATGTTTTTTGCTAATGCGCCACCCGCTAAAACAATACGACTTGCATCGGCTTGGGTAATGTCTCCAGCAATTTGAAAGATCCAAACATCATTAGCGCCACCAGAAAGTGTCACGTCAGTTGAAATCAATAAACCAGAACTCCACTTATACAAACCTGGCGCTAACGTCATAGCACTAATATCACCAGCGCCTAGTTCGGTAAAGTCTGGTAAAGTTCGACCGGCAGCATCATTATAAGCCGTTGCCATATCAAGCACTGCATTGGCAACTAAGGTATTGTCAGCAGCTGCGCCGGCAAAGCAACTAATAGCTCCGCTACCGGTATATGCGGCATCGGCACCATAAATCGTACCGCTTATTTCACTACAAAATACGTTGTCCATCGCAGCGGCAGTGATAGGGCTAGCGCCAATATTACCGGTTATCGCTGAAGCAGGTACATTAGTGATGCCGGTTTTAGACAATATGGCGAAATCAACGCCTGTGCGTAAGTCGACAGGTTCAGGTCCTGCGGCAACCGTTGCACTGGTTGTAAAACTCCAGCTAAAATTTGCAGCCATTGCATTGGCCGGAATGGCTAAGTCAGTCAGAGCCGTTGTTAATGTAGCAGTATAAAGCGTACTCGCTGCTAAATTATCGTTCGGATTGAAGGTGGCTGTATTTCCTTGAAAGCTAATAACACCTGAAACAGTGTTTGTTCCATCACTTAACGTAAAGCTGGTTTCGTTTACACTTTCAGGATCAAGTGATTCATTAAACTCAGCCTTGACATTTCTATTCATAGCAAAATCAACTGATAAATCGGTAGGGGTGTGGGCAACAACCGTTGGTGCTGTGGTATCTGGTAAAGCAGACGTTGTAAATGACCACGTATAATCACTAGCAATCGCGATGCCTTCTGCACTGGTTACTGCTGTACTGATCGTTGCGGCATATAATGTATTAAAAGCAAAATCACTGCTTGCTGCAAATACTGCGGTATTGCCACTTTCATCATAACTGACGATCCCTGCCACAGACGTTTGGTCTGGGTCTATTACCGTAAAGCTAGAGTTGTTAATTGTTGCACCATTCATGCTATCACTGAAGGTTGCTGTGATTTGCTGATTAATCGCGACATCAATAGCAAGGTCAGCCGGATTACTAGCGCTAATGCTCGGCACTGTCTCTAAATTTTCTTCATTATTACTATCGTTACAACCAGCGACTAAGGTAAGCATCAATAAAGTGCTAGCCCATATCGGTTGCTTAGAATATATATCTTTCGTATGCATTATTTATCTCTTTATAAATGACAATATCGCGGCTGAAAACATCGACGCCCCATATTTGTAAAATTTTTTTTAAATTCATTACAATAATTTGACATTAATATCTAGGTTGAGGAGACAAGTGTTGATTACCTGTATCCTTTCCCCTAGCTAAAGTTCAGCACTAATTTACGGTGCTTTGGTGACAGCGTTGGAATCTAAAGTAACTTGCTCAGTAACCGCTAATAGTCGACCACTTACGCTGGCGTTAGTCAGCACATTCACTTGTGACCAAGCGAAGACGTTGCCAGAGAAACTTGTGCCCGTGCCGATAACAGTTGCGCCGGCGGTTCTCCAATATACATTCTTTGCCTGCGCGCCATTAATAAGAACAATGTCGCCCCCTGGTGCACCCGAAGTTAAGTTGCCGCCTATGCTGAAAATGAACACAGAATTAGCATCTCCTTCAGCATCGAGTGTCAAAGTGCCGGTCTGAATAGTTACGTCAGATGCCGTTTTGTAAACACCACGAGTCATGGTTAAGTTACCGAGTTCAATCGGGAGAACCTGGGTAGCAGCATTCGGATTAGGATCCGCGGCGAGGAAATTATAGGCGATGCCTAGATCTGTTCTCGACTGGTTGATAAACGCAACCATTGAAGCGTAAGGTACAGGGACCGTATAAGGCGGTGTAGTATCGTCACCAGCATAAGACAAGCCATTGGTTAGTTCGACAAATTCGCCGGCATTTACGTCAGCAGTGAAGCCAGCGTAAAAAGAGCGTGCTTGGTCAAGAATTCCCAAATCGCCACCGACAATAGCTGAACCAGTAGTGGTCGTGATAGTCTGCGAAGCAAGGATGACAAAACGTTCGACCTCACCTAACTCAGGTGCCAAAGGATTGTTCAGGAGCGCTGCGTCGACAGTCAAGGTTGAATTAGCTGAGATAGCACCAATAGTTGCTTCAATCAGTGATGAGCCAACTTCAATACCACTAGCGCGTCCGCTGTTTGACTGACCATTAGGATTCATTGTAGCAACCAGCGTATCACTTGAAGACCAAGTGACGGTTGCCGTAACGTTATTCGAGCTACCGTCTGAATAATTACCCGTAGCAACAAAATTTTGCTTGCTGCCTTTAATAATACTTGGATTGATCGGCGTTACATCAATTGAATTTAATGTTGCACCGGTTACGGTGAGTTCAGTAAAGTCTGATTGAGCTGCCAAAGATGCCGTAATATTTGTTGTACCCGCGTTCAGACTAGCCGCAAGTCCATTATTACTAACAGTAGCTACCGAAGTATCGCTTGAAGACCAAATAACTGATGCCGTAATATCAGCAACCGAACTGTCCGAATAAGTTCCCGTGGCGGCAAACTGCTTGTTTACACCGCTTGGAATATTGGGGTTGATAGGTGATACCACAATTGAACTCAAGGTTGCTGATGTGACCGTCAGCAAACTATCGCCCGATTTCGCACCAGAACTAGCTGTAATAACGGCTGTACCTGAAGCAGTTCCACTCGCAAGACCACTCGAATTTATCGTAGCAACACTGGTATTTGCCGATGACCAAGTAACAGAGCTGGTGATGTCAACCAAAGTGTCGTCGGAATAAGTGCCAGTAGCCGTAAACTGTTCGGTTAATCCTTTGGCGATGATCGGATCCGCAGGTGTTACGGCAATCAAACTTAATATCGCATCCGTTACAGTCAACATTGAATCGGCCGACTGAGCTTCAAAAGTTGCGGTAATAATTGATGTGCCAGTTGTAATACCACTGGCAAGAGCAGAAGCATTTACCGTGGCAACCAGCGTATCTGCAGATGACCAAGTGGCGGACGATGTAATGTCAACGGATATACCATCTGAATACGTACCTGTAGCCGTGAACTGTTGAGTTAATCCTTTAGCAATAGACGGTTCAACTGGCGATAGTGTAATTGAACTCAATACGGCATCGGTAACCGTTAGCGTTGACGTAGCTGACAGAGTTTCAAAAGTAGCGCTGATAACTGATGTACCCGTGGTAATCGCAGTTGCCACACCGGTTTCATTTACCATGGCAACGAGTGGATCTGATGATGACCACGTTACTGATGCACTAACATCAGGCGAGGTACCGTCGGAATAAGTGCCAATGGCAATAAACTGTTTAGTTAAACCATTAGCAATGCTTGGCTGAACTGGTGTAATAGCAAGAGTACTCAACGTAGCATCACTAATGGTCAAGCCTGTTGATGCGGTTTGAATACCTGACGGTGAGTTACTCGATGCAGTGATAACTGTTGAACCTGTCGTAATGCCAATGGCTAGGCCGCTGGCATCTATTGTCGCAATAGCCAAGTCTGCTGATAGCCAAGTTACCGAGTCGGATATATCAGACGATGTGCCATCATCATAAGTACCCATAGCGGTGAATTGTTTGTTTAAACCGTTAGGAATGCTTGCATTAGCCGGTGTAACCGCAATTGCGGTGAGTTCTGCGCCATTGTCGTTACTACCGCCATCTAGATTACAACCCGAGAGGAGAAAAAATCCCAGCAGTATAGTGAATACAAGATAAGATTTATTGATAAATTTATTCATACTATTCTTCCTTAAAACTTAGTGACATTATGTTTATTTTCTCTTTCTACCCTGTACCGATTCAATCTGAGCCTTTTTTAAGCGTAATAAGAACTGCTCATCACGTACTTTTATCAGTTGTGTCGTTTTTTCTTGAAAAATAAGCTCCAAACCACACTGTTGGGTGAAATGTCGAGAAAGTTAATAGGGGGTATTGCAACTAAGCTGCCAAGGTGTAACTTTAGTAGGGGTAATTTTATTAATTGTTTAATAACAATGTGTTAATTGTTTTTTTTATTTAAATTAGCACTGTAACTAATCTTTTTTGGCCTTGGAATATGGCGGAACCGCTATATATGACAGTTTATTTTTTGCATGAGGTAAATAGTGCGGTTTTGGTGGTATAACCTTAGGCGTCTGCGAGCAATAACTGCTATATTGGATCACTAAAAAAATAAATAAAAGTAGTGAATAACAGCCGAGCAAATGTGTTCTGTTATCGCCCAAACAATACACCGACCCCGGAAATTTCGTTTTGACTCTGGGCCGCCATGTAGGTCATATCGACCAAAATCAACGGATGGTCATTGAGATAAGTAATGAAAAATAGTAATAAAAGCATAAAGTCGCTTGCCACGAAAAAAGTGGCTCGAGCAGGACAAGAAACATTACAGAGTGAGGTCAAGGCGAAAAAAATCCAGTTAGGGGGTGAAGATAACACTGATGTTGACGTACATGATGCTGCAATTGAAGAAATCACCAAACGCCGACAAGCTGAAGAGGCATTGTTAAACGCCGGAGCGCTGCAACGAGCTATTTTTAACAGCGCCAATTTTTCCTGTATTGCCACTGATGCTAAAGGGGTTATTCAAATTTTTAACGTCGGTGCCGAACGGATGTTGGGCTATTCTGCTGGCGAAGTCGTAGATAATATTACCCCTGCTGAAATCTCCGACCCATTAGAGATTATCGCTCGTGCTGCAGCGCTGAGTGAAGAACTTAATACTCTGATAACACCAGGGTTTGATGCCCTAGTGTTCAAGGCACGTCGGGGGATTGAAGATATATACGAACTGACCTACATCCGTAAGGATGGTAGTCGTTTTCCTGCGGTAGTGTCAGTCACGGCGCTGCGCGACGAGCAGGAAACTATCATCGGTTACCTATTAATTGGTACCGATAATAGTGTTGGTAAACAAGCAGAAGAAGCGTTGCAAAAAGCCGGAGCCTTGCAGAGCGCTATTTTCAACAGCGCGAATTTTTCCAGTATTGCGACCGATGCCCATGGCGTAATTCAGATCTTCAATGTCGGGGCAGAGCGCATGCTCGGCTATGCGGCGGAGGAAGTGATGAACAAGATCACGCCAGCTGATATCTCAGATCCACAAGAAGTAATCGAGCGCGCTAAAGTACTCAGTATTGAACTGGATACCGCGATCACCCCAGGTTTCGATGCTTTGGTATTTAAAGCGCGTCGTGGTATTGAGGATATCTACGAGCTAACCTATATCCGCAAGGACGGTAGCCGCTTCCCCGCGGTGGTATCGGTCACGGCACTACGTGATGTACAGGGCGCTATTATCGGTTATCTGCTAATTGGTACAGACAATACTGCTCGCAAGCGCATTGAGGAAGAGCAAAAGGAACTGGGTCGACGTTTACAAGATCAACATTTCTATACCCGTAATTTGATTGAATCCAATATTGATGCGCTAACTACCACGGATCCGGCGGGTATTATTACTGATGTTAATAAGCAGATGGAGCAGCTTACGGGGAATTCTCGTGACGCCCTGATCGGCACGCCATTCAAAGACTATTTTACTGATCCTGGCTTTGCTGCGGCCGGCATTAAAAAGGTGCTAAGTGAAATGATCGTCTCTGATTATGAACTTACCGCCCGAGCCAAAAATGGCACAGAAACCGTGGTTTCCATTAATGCGACCACGTTTTATCACCGAGACAATAAATTACAGGGGATTTTTTATGGCGCCCGTGATGTTACTGAGCGCAATCGGCTAAATCAAAAATTGTTAGATAAGAACATCGAACTGGAAAATGCTAAGGCCGTGGCCGAGAAAGCTAACCTTGCCAAATCGGACTTTCTTTCCAGTATGAGCCACGAATTGCGTACACCGCTAGGCGCTATTCTTGGTTTTGCGCAATTGATGGAGTCGAGTACGCCAGCACCAACCGTCGCGCAAAAACGTAGCATTGGTCAGATCCTCAAAGCCGGCTGGTATTTACTAGAATTGATTAATGAAATACTCGATTTAGCGTTGATAGAATCCGGTAAGTTACCTATGTCTATGGAAGCTGTGTCGCTAGCCGAAGTCATGAAAGAGTGTGTATTAATGAGTGAGCCACAAGCTAAAAAGCATGACATTAAAGTCGTTTTTAGTCGCTCCAAAACACCTGACTTTATTAACGTCGATCGGACCCGACTTAAGCAGGTTATTATTAATCTACTTTCCAATGCGATTAAATATAACCGAGCCGGGGGCAGTGTTTTCGTTGAAAGCCGCCAAAGTAGCACAGACATGATGCGGATCAGTATTCGAGATACTGGCGAAGGATTATCCGCGGAGCAACTCGGGCAACTCTTTCAACCGTTTAACCGCCTTGGGCAGGAAGCCAATAACCAAGAAGGCACAGGGATCGGTCTGGTGGTCAGTAAGCGTTTGGTTGAATCGATGGAAGGTATCATCGGCGCAGAAAGTACCGTTGGCGTTGGTAGTGTTTTCTGGTTTGAGCTCAAGCGGACTGATGAACCTGTATCAGACCTTGAAAATGACGCATCAAATATCAAGGCAGCGCAACAATATCAAGATCCAGACCTATGGCAAACCTTACTCTATGTCGAGGATAATCCGGCCAATTTGATGCTAGTGGAGAATATAATTTCTCGTCGGCCCAATCTGGGTTTTCTCAGTGCAGCGGATGCAGTGCAGGGCATCGAGATGGCGCATAGCCATCAGCCCGATGTGATCCTGATGGACATAAATCTGCCGGGGATCAGCGGCTTAACCGCGTTGAAGGTGTTGAGCGAAGATCCTAATACCGCGAGAATTCCGGTGGTGGCACTTAGTGCGAATGCCATCCCTCGTGATATAGCAAAAGGTCTGGATGCCGGCTTCTTCCGTTATCTAACCAAACCGATCAGGATCAAAGAATTCATGCAAACGCTGGACATTGCGCTTGAATATGCCAAAAGCAAAGACCGAAGAAAATCTACCCGAGATAAGGACTGAACATGACAATAACCGCCGCCGATATTTTCCAAGCCAATATTCTCATTGTCGATGATCAAGAGCCTAATGTACTTTTGCTCGAACAACTACTGCTTGAAACTGGCTATACCAGCGTGACGACCACCATGGATCCTCAAGCGGTCTGTGCGCAACATCACGAAACAGACTTCGATCTGATTTTACTGGATCTGCAGATGCCAGTGATGGATGGCTTCGAGGTCATGGCAGCGCTGAAAGCTGACGATACTAACGACTACCTGCCTGTGCTTGTGCTTACCGCCCAACCTAATCATAAATTGCAGGCTTTACAATCGGGCGCTAAAGACTTTATCAGCAAACCCTTTGACTTAGTTGAAGTTAAAACTCGCATATATAACATGTTGGAAGTGCGCTTGTTGTATAAGCAGCTCGAACATACGAATAATACTCTGGAAGAAACGGTGCAAAAACGCACAGCAGAGCTGACTCGGAGCAATTTGCAACTGACTCAGGAAATAGAAGAGCGCAAAAAGGCCGAAGCGTCATTGCGCGAGAGTTATACTCAAATCAAGCAATTGAAGGACAAACTGCAAGCAGAAAACGTTTATCTGCAGAAGGAAGTGTCGCGGCAGTACAATTTTGACGAAATCATTGGCAATAGCGAACTACTCTCACAGGTTTTTCAGAAAGTAGAGCAGGTTGCGCCGATGGACGCCACTGTGCTGTTGCTAGGTGAAACAGGCACAGGAAAAGGCGTCATCGCTCGGGCTATTCACAGCCGAAGTGTACGAAAAAGTCGACCCTTGATCACGGTTGACTGTACTACCTTGCCAGCAACGTTAATAGAGAGTGAGCTGTTTGGCCGAGAGCGAGGCGCTTTTACCGGTTCAGATAGTAAACAAATAGGCCGGTTTGAGCTAGCCGATGGAGGTACGCTCTTCCTGGATGAAATTGGCGAGCTACCACTAGATATGCAAGCAAAACTGCTCAGGGTCATTCAGGATGGTGAGTTTGAACGTTTAGGCAGCCCACGCACTATTAAGGTTGATGTCAGAATTATTGCCGCGACTAATCGTAATATTATTAATGAAGTACGTAACGGTATGTTCCGTGAAGATCTATTTTACCGGCTCAATGTTTTTCCGATCACATTGCCACCTCTGCGACAACGCAAGGAAGATATTCCACTACTGGTCAAACATTTTGTTATTAAGTTCAACAAGAAAATAGGTAAGCAGATTGATATTATCAGTACAGACGCACTGAATACTTTACAAGCACACCACTGGCCTGGCAATGTGCGCGAGCTGGAGAGTGCGATAGAGCGAGCGGTTATCCTTAGTGAGGGCAACTCACTGCAGGTTTTAGATCGCTTTGAAACTTTTGATAAACTGCCCGCTAGCGAAGAGACTTCGGTTAAAGCATTGGTTGATCTTGAACATGACCATATTGTTAACGTATTAAAGCAAACTAGCTGGCGTATCGAAGGACCCAAAGGCGCAGCATTGATCCTAGGGCTCAACGCCAGCACCTTGCGTGCCCGCATGCGTAAATATGGTATCGTGCGGGAATAATACCCATATATAAAAAAAAGCATACAGTAATAACAAAAAGTAGCCTAAGTCAGCGCTACTTTTCCCTGCATTCGCTAATATTTGGATCTTCACAAATCGTGAGAATTCTTAAATCGTATGTTATTGGCCGTAGCTCGATTCGGAAAATAAATTTAAGTTTGTACGTCAAAAGTCGTGAGGCAATTACAAGATACTTCACAAGCTTTAAGAAAAACGCTAACGAAGTGCGTTAAGGAGAAGCGAGCAACTTGTTCCTCCAAATGTCCGCTTCAAGCCTCTGAGCGGACATTCATTAAGATAAATTCGCGGCTAAATTAGGTCGGCTTTGTGGTATTAGTGATCATACAGAAGGTTTATTTTAAAGATTAGCGACAATCAATAACGGTAATTAATATGTTAAATTTTCTCATCCGATGACAGGTTTCTCTGTATTTGTGACGATTCACTATACCATCGAGGATATTTGATAATACGTGAGGGCAAAAGCGACTTTTATGGTTAGGTATGAGTCAAAACGACAGTAATTGAAAAAACGCTAAATTGTACTTTCACTTTTGTTCTATTCGCGCTTCCCTGTTATTAATCCACCTTTAGTTAAAATCATGCCAAGTAAATAAAAACTATTAGATATGGTAGAACTCGCAAATATGCCAGCTGAAAGTGATGGCTTAGTATTGTCGTAAATTCAACGGCGAGTTTAAAACCCTATAATATCAAATGTTTAAGTGTATTTTTAATGGTTGATTATATTGGCGTGTTCGTTGCAATAGTCTTGTTAAGACGAAAGTGATCGCAATACGATTACGGTCAAATTTAAAATTCCTGTTGGAGGAAGTATTGATGAATATGCTAAAAAATAATACCAATAAGTTACTGTTATCATTAGTTATTGGTGGCTTGTTTACCGGAAATGTCATGGCTGCGGGTCCGTCAGCTGTTGATCTTAGAAGCGCTGGTGCTTTCGCTGTGTTGAGTCAATCTGGCATTACTGATGTCTATCGTTCCGCCATTGTCGGCGATGTGGGTACTAGCCCAATCACTGGTGCGGCCTTGTTACTCCGTTGTGATGAAGTGACCGGTGATATATACACCGTTGATGTTGCGGGTCCACTTCCATGTGCCATATATTCCCCTAATCATTTGGGCTTGGCTGTCGGTGATATGGGTAATGCATATGATGATGCCGCAGGACGAGTATCACCTAATTTTATTGAACTTGGCGCGGGTGAAATTGGCGGCTTAACGCTGGAACCTGGCCTTTATAAATGGTCTTCAGCGCTGACTATTAGCACAGATGTTACGCTTTCGGGTAGTGCAACTGATGTTTGGATCATGCAGGTTTCTGGTAATTTGAACCAGGGTAATGCAACGAGAATTACGCTTGCTGGCGGCGCTTTAGCTAAAAATATTTTCTGGCAAGTAGCGGGTTCTACTACTCTTGGTACCAATGCCCATTTTGAAGGTGTTGTTTTAAGTAAAACTTTAATTGCCGTCAATACAGGCACTTCGGTTAACGGTAGATTATTGGCGCAGACCGCGGTGACTTTGCAGATGAATACCATCACCGAGCCAGCTGAATAACGTAAAAGTATAGTGATTACTATGCAGGTATCAGTAGTGGCTTAAAATTTTTGCACAGTTGTTCGATATAGCTCTTGGCAAGTTTAAATAACAAGAACTTTAAAAAACTTATAACAACTTAATGCGACATAGTTTTGCAAGTTAGCAAAGCTATGTCGCATATTCATAAATAATTTTTATTTGGCTGGTGGCTACGAATATGAGCAGGTTTAACTGCTTAACCGAGATTAGCAGCGTCAGTCTTATTTATACTGCTGGCGCTCATAGCATTTAGCTCTAATAATGGTGCTGCATCAATTTCATCAGCGTCCATCATTTGGGCAATTCGCTCCATTGAAGACAATAACTGTGATTGTTCCCACGCTGCTAAATTTGCAAAATTTTCAATAAAGTGCTCTTGTAATGCTTGTGGAGCATTCAGTAAGATAGCCTTACCATCATCGGTTAAATATAGACCCACTTTACGTTTGTCTTGCGTATCACGTACTCTTGAAATAAGGTTTTTGTTTTCTAATCGGTCCAAAATATTAGTGACGGTCGCTGCACTTAAGTTAACTGTTTTAGCAACTTGGCTTGAATTTACGCCGGACGTTTTATCTATTTCCAACATAATTAATAACTGCGGACTGGTTAAGCCCGAAGTTTTACTCAAATGCTTTGAATGTAAATCTATTGCCCTGATTACTTTTCTTAAGGCAATTAATAATGCTTGATGCTTTTCCATAACAGTAGGCTTTCAACTTTGATTTTCTGTAGTTTAATCAAATATAAAACTAGTGCCTAGAAAAATTACTGAAGTATCCGTCATTTAGTTAATTCGTTTGATATTACTAAAACTAGCAAACGATGCCATAGTGTACTTTAAATAACGAATAGGTATGATGATCGCTAACTTAACAACCTTATAAAAATAAAAGGCTATGTAAATATGAAGCTGCCAAAAATAGGGCCTGCATTTCTTGTGACTGCAGCATTTATTGGTCCGGGCACGATAATTACTGCATCAATGGCAGGAGCTAATTATGGCTTATCGCTAGTTTGGGCTTTGCTATTTGCCATGATCGCCACCTTAGTTTTGCAAGAAATGGCAGCAAGACTCGGTATTGTTAGTCAGCAGGGACTAGGAGAGAATATTCGTCAGGCGATAAAGCAACCTATGATTAAGCTTGGTGTCGTAATGCTTATTGTCAGTGCCATTGTTGTTGGTAATGGCGCCTACCAAAGTGGTAATATTTCTGGCGCAAGCTTAGGGTTAATCAGTGTTACGCAGCAGCTAGGTTTGAACATGGCCTTTGCCAACGTTATTTTCCCGATTATTATTGGTCTGCTGGCTTTTTTCTTATTGATCACTGGCAGCTACAAGCTGATTGAACGAGCTTTAGTGGTTTTAGTTGGCTTGATGAGCGTTGCATTTATCGTGACATTCTTTTTAAGCCAACCGCAATGGCACGAGTTAATGAGCAGCTTTGTTGCTTTTGAATTGCCGACAGGCGCAACATTAACGGTAATTGCCCTCATTGGTACTACGGTCGTGCCCTATAACTTATTTTTACATGCCTCAACGGCCAGTAAGAAATGGCACTCGGTCAACGATATATCAGCAGCAAGACAAGATTTATTAATTTCTATTCCCCTCGGCGCATTGATTTCAGTTGCCGTACTTTCAACCGCTGCTTCGGCATTTTTTGGTCAGCAGATAAGCTTGCAAAGTGCTGCCGACATAGCTCCGGCGCTGCAGCCGTTATTTGGTGAATCGGCAAGTGTTTTTCTCGGTCTTGGATTATTTGCGGCGGGAATATCATCTGCGATTACTGCCCCCTTAGCGGCGGCCTTTGCTTTAAGTGGCATATTAAATTTAGATAAAAACCTTAATGCTTTTGGCTTTAGATTAACCTGGATAGTTATTCTAGTCATAGGTGTGATTGTCAGTAGTGCTGGCTTTCAACCTGTTGCTGTTATTTGGTTTGCACAAGTAGCCAACGGCCTGCTTTTACCTTTGGTCAGTATTTTCTTGTTATGGGTTGTCAATACGAAGGTACTGGGGGATTATCGTAATAACTGTTGGCAGAATATAGCAGCCGTGGCCGTTATTTTAGTTACTTTACTATTGAGTGCGCGTAGTTTGATGTCGGCGTTTGGTTTGCTGTAGTTATTGCATGACTAACGAGACAAAAAATAAGGCCAAACATCACTGTTTGGCCTTATTTTTTAATAGCTAGCTATTTATCGCCATCAAAGGCTGCTTTTAAATTATTAGCAAAAGCAACGAATTTTTCTTTAATGGTGGTTTTAATTGAAACATTAAGAGAGCCCAGTACCACTTTACCTTCAATAGTAATAATCGGTGCTTGCCTCGTTGCCATAGAAGGCGCTTTGTTTTCGATACTACTGATAATACCAAAGGTTTTACAAACTACATTAATATTTTCAGGAACATAAATTTTATTGCTACCTAAGATACAATTTAATTTAATCGTCACGTGCTGATGTTGAAAAATCGCGTCAGTAAAGTCGAGTATTGCTTCGCCCAAAATATTATTTACCGTGATGGTTTTCGGAACGCACCATTGACCGCTACGTTCTACATTACCTAAGATACTGTTTAGGCTTAAGATATCTTCACTGTCTGGGTTTGCATAGCTTGGCGTAAATTGATGCTCTTTCTTGTCACTGTAAGTGTTATCGGCTTTTAGCGTTAAATCTGCAACGAGCGCAACAATTTCTTGGTGAGATTCACTATTCATCGCTTGATCTAGTCGCCGTTCAAATGCTTCTGATGAAATAACACCATGGCTGTAATTGAATATTAACTGATCTATAGTTTCTTCTCGTACTTGTTCTATTGGACGGTCTTCGAGAATTACTGACATGTGTCACTCCTTGGCTGATGTTGCTTTGTAATTAAAAGTTTATATTAGATATTAAGTAGATAATAGCAAGGATAAAGCCATAATTTAAAAATGTTAAATTACAATAAGTTAAGTAAATTTGATTTTCATTTTATGTGAAAATAACCACATTTTGGTAATAGTAGTTAATAAGTCAATAAATTATTAATCTGGTATGCTGGTAATTTTAAGCGCAGCGTCGACTTTGAGTGAAAGTAGATACTGAACTTTAAAGCGATATCACTTGCTGCATAGCATTGATATTAGCAAATTGTCTTGGCAATAAGGATAAAATATCAGAAATTTAATTCGTTGGTTTAGTTCCCCCATTAACGCATTAATGAGGGGGAATTAATTAAAAACGATATTGAATTAACAGTGCAGATTGCCTTAGTCCTTCACGATAACCACTAAACTTATAAGCTAACTTTACCCCCCAGTTTTTTGCAAAATTGTAGATAATCGAGGTACCGACAATAAATGAAGCTTTAGTCGCTTCATCATATGATGTAGAGATGGCCTTATCTGAGTAACAAGTATGAGAAAAATAAAGGAAGCTTGTAGGTAAAGGGCAAATATAAATTTCTTTTTTTTCCTTACCTATGATGGCTCCTGCATTAAAGTTGACCTGCCAATTATCATTTAATGCGATATCATAGCCTCCGACTAGAGAATATAAAGCCGTGTTATAATTAATGCCAGTCAAAATATAAGCTGACTCATCATCAGTGCTATTTTTCTCATCCATGTAAGTATTGCTAGAACTAGCACTAATGCTAACACTCCATTTTGGCGTAAGTTGATAGGACGTGGTTAATTTAAGTGAAAATTCATTAGGTTTTACATTAAAGCCATTAAATTCTGCTTGATCAAAGGTATTTTCTCCCAAACCGGTCTCAATAAAAAAGTAGGGTCTAAAGGCAGCCTCTTGTGCCATAGCCAACTGACTGCCTAATAGAAAAACTGAAGAACACATTAAATTAAATAACTTCATAATCACTCCTTAACTTATTAACTTGAACTGACTGCAACAAATTTGAAAGTTGCACTTGCAAAGCCAAAGTATTTTGTCTGACTTCTGCAAGTGAGTTTTGTTTACTTGACCATGTCCAGTTTGAACCGTTATCCCTAAGTTCTAACACCCTTGTGTGATGAGTGAGGGGCCGTGCTTTTTTATCGAATATTGTTACGCTTTTTTTCTTTTTCATTACTTGTTATCCACAATTTAACTTTACCCAGCAAGCTTGCTAATATTTTTGTCTGCTGGCAATAAAGCCAGCAAAATGAAATGATAATGATTTTGTAATGATTGCATAAAGTCATACTAATCAAAGATATAGATATTACTTTGCTTTTAGTTTAATGCTCGGTATTGCTCTAGTCTACTATCCTGGATTAGCGTAATTTAAATACTAGGAGCAACATTCACCCAATAGAAAGAGCAATTTTATATAAGCAGAGGCGGCGCGTTAGCAATAAGCACTTTATATACACTCAGTGCCTTAAGTCGCTAAAATCAACAGAGTATTGATTCGGTAGCGCAAGTAAATGTTGCTCTTAAAACCACACAGGATTTTATATGCAGGTGTTTTTTTGAATAGTTAAATATTGTTATGTAGTTACAAGTTAAGTGGTTAAAAACATAAAAGGAAGGTTAATGATTCGTCATAAGAAAGTAATAATGGCAAGCATTATTGCTACGAAAGCGTTTAAATTCAAATTAATAGCGAAGCAATGGGTGATAGTTTCTGGGATGTTTCTGCCATTTTTTTGCTATCTAGTTGTGCTGCAAATTATTCAAAACAGTGCCCTTGTAGCCACATTGAAGAAGCTTGTCTTATAGTCCTTTCGGCTCCAGCATCTGTAGATATTTGGTGGGATGCGCCATTAGCTGATTTTTCTGAGAATCCAGATAGACCGGCAATTACATTACTTGGGGATAGAACACACCTTTTAGCCAGGGAGATGATTATCTAGAACCAGGGGTAATGACCTTTGATGAGCAAATGGTTGAATCTAATCGAATGTTTTATCGGCTCGGTGACTCTTTTGTACAGTAAATTACGCCCAACAAAGTTGATTTTTACCGCTTGCTTTAGCTTTATATAATTTTTGATCCGCTTGGTTGATAAAGTCTTCTATAGACAAGGTATTAGACAGATTGAAAGTACTCATTCCTGCACTTACCGTAACCACATCAAATTCACTTAATGAATGGGGAATGTTAATTTTTTGGATCTTATCTATTATTTTTTTTGACGCAGTTATTGCAATTTCAGCGTTACAATTTGAAAAAATTATCGCAAACTCTTCACCACCATATCGATAAACTTCATCATTTTCTCTGATGTTGTTTTTTAGCACTTGGGCTACTTTACTAAGCGCTTTATCCCCAGCAACATGACCGTAGGTATCGTTATATTGTTTAAAAGAATCAATATCTACAACTAATATGTGCAATTCATTGTTTTTATTTTTTCGGTTATCCCATAATGAATTTATATCTTCATCGAAACATCGACGGTTTTTTAGTTTTGTTAAACTGTCAAAATATGAAAGTTCAAATAACTTTTTATTAGCATCTTTTAGCGCTACAGTTCTTTCATTAACCTGTTGTTCTAAATATTTCTTAATGTTTTTATCCATTACTTTTCTATAAAGTAAAAAAAGTATTACCGCTACAAAGACACTGATAATAAAGAGCATATTTTTAAATCGATTTTCGTTTTCTCTTTGCAATAAATTTAATGTTCCCTGATGTTCTAAATTAGTTAATTTTTGCTGTAATTGATTTGCTTCAAATTTGGCTAGCTTGATATTAAAGTTTTCACTGTGTGTCTTTTTAACAGTCACAAGGTACTTTTGATACATATAAATTGCTTTCGCTGATTCACCCTTTGTCATCAAAAGCATGGCATGAACTCCATCATTCACGCTCTTAAGTCTTTTATTATTCAGTGTTTTAATGAATTCATTACTTTTTTGGATTGTTGCCAAAGCGCCATCTATATCGCCAAGTACAATTTGGGCTTTAGACAAGGTGTAAAAACAACCCACCATAGCTTTATTTTGCTGAGATTTTTTAGCGTATTTCAGTCCCTCTAGTGCATACTTTTTGGTTGCCAAGGGTTGAGATGTTTTCATATAGATATCAGAAATATTATGCAATGCTGTACTTAGATTAAAATAGTCTTTTTGTGCTCGGTAATAAGCTATTACCCGATGTGACAAAGACAAGGCTTCATCAAATTGTTCGTTTGATTTTAGTGCAACAACGAGATCAGAATAGGCTAAGAATAATCCGCTGATGTCATCAATCTCTATGCGCTCTTCAATTACATCATTTAGCATGTCAATTGCATTTGTTGCATGGTCTAAACGAATATATAAAACCGCTATATTATATTTGATATCTATCGCATCAATGCGAGTACCATATTTTTGATATAAAAACTCAGCTTCTTTGAAGTACTCAAGAGCATCTGCCAGGTCGCTACTTTTGGTATAAGCGAGAGCGATATTATTTAGTACATTGGCCCTTAGAATCGGGTGCTTAGCTACATCGTAATATGTTAATGCTTGCTTGTAGTACTCTATTGCAGAATCTATATCTGCTTTAGAGTAATGCATGATGCCAATATTTTTTAGGGCTTTAGCTGTTTCTAGATGTAATTTATGTTCTTTAGCAACAGCCAACGATTGCTCTGCAAAGGAAAGTGCGTTACTTAGATCGCCTACTGAATAATAGTGGAGCGTTAAGGTGTTTAAGACTAAAAACCTATCATTAGCCTTGTTTTGTTGAGCATCAAGTAAGGTTAATAACTGCTCTGCTTTTTGTTCGCTATTAGCGCTTTGAATTGCTGCAATTTCGTTTTCGATAGTTTTTGATGAAGAGTTAAGGCTGAATAAAAATAAAAAAATGAAAAAAAATCTTAACATTAACTGCATCTTTGATCCTAAAGTCATATTTAATATGAAAAATTTATAATATGAGGGATAATGAGTGGCGTGTCTAGTTCAATTAGTCGATAGTAGATTAATTATATTGATTTCATTCAGTATTTTTGACAAGACATAGACTTTCCATTCTTTATCGCCGCTAATACTAACAATAGTTGTAACCTCGCCTTGGTAAGAGCATTTTTTGTCACATGTTTAGAGCTGTTTTTAGCCACTTTCGCAAGATGAAGAGGCTTTATTATCGCTACATCTAGCTTCCACTTAACGCACTTAACATCATAAAATATGATTATTAATAAAATTATAAAAAAAACAATAGCCGTGGCGTTGAAATGACTGTCTTTAAAGTTAACTATCATAATGTCTTGTTTGTCGAAACTGTGTCGTTTGACAAGTAAAGGATAACTCCGCTTAGGTATTTACCGGGCAGTAAATTACTATTGATTATTCTGTGGTCAGTCTGAGTGTTATTGAGTGTTCAAATTAGATGCGGTTAAATTAGAAATGATATACCAAGAGTTTTAAGTGCTATATGCTAGGAGCATTAGTATTTTATGATTGAAAAAACCTATGGCGTTAAAAGCAAATTTAAGACATTTTCTTAACGAAGACGGTGACGCACTAGAGCTTACTGAGCAAGCAAAAATAATTTTCAAATTTCTCACCAAGATTGTCTCATCAGCTTCTGAACATATCGATCAGCCGCTGTTTAATATTGATTTGCAATGCAATACCCGAGCGGTTGAATTATCTTGCAGGGGCGGTATTAAAGTCAGATGTAGCGCAATTGGCATGATTGAGTGGTATTGCGACACTTGTCAAGCTTGTGGAACAATCTCAAATTGGCAAGGAAGTGTCTGGGACAAGCAAGAACGTATCATCCATTAGTTTATAGTTCAGTCTTAACAAATTGCACAGGTACAACCAAATAGGATAGACAAGGAAATTAATCTAAACAGCACTCGTCATATGTCGGTAAGCTTATTTATGTAATATATTGTTTTATTTATAGTTAACCTAACCACCTTTAAATTACATGATCAATCGAATCCAGCGCGTTTTCCAATTTCATCTTGCAGATATTTACTTTATTAAACTGTCAAAATCAACGAAGTATTACGGCGATATCGCAAGTCAATATTACTCGTAAAACAGTAATGGAGTTTATATGCGGGTGGTTTTTTTTGAATAGTTTATAGTTAAAGCTAGTTATGCTGTTACAAGTTAAGTGATTAAAAAACATAAAAGGAAGGTTAATGATTCATCATAAGAAAGTCATAAGGGCAACTATTATTGCTGCGAAAGCTTTTGAATTCAATTTAGTAGCAAAGCAATGGGGGAGATCTCTTGGGATGTTTTTCGCCATTTTTTTGCTATCTAGCTGTGGTGCAGGTGATTCAGATGAGCGCCCTTGTAGCCGCACTGAAGAAGCTTGTCTTATAGTGATTCCGGCTCCAGCACCTGTAGATATATGGTGGGATGCGCCTTTAACTGATTTTTCTGAGAATCCCGATAGACCGACAATTGCATTGCTCGGGGAAAGAACACAACTTTTAGCCTTGGGAGATGATTATCTAGAACCAGGGGCAATGGCTTTAGATGAGCAAGACGGCGATATTTCTTCTGAAATTATCATCAATGGTCAAGTCAACACCAACCGCATTGGTGATTACCTAGTACGATACTCTGTCACGGATAGCGGCGGTACTGTTGCCATTGAGCAAATTCGTCTCGTGCGTATTATCGGAGACTCGCTAGAAAATCATTCGCGTCGGCCGCTCGGTAGTACTATCGCCAATTTTGGTTATCTTGAACATTTACCTATTGATTATGGTCAAACCACAGCGCAGAAACCGCCATTATTAATCTATTTGCATGGCGGTGGTGGTAATGTGGAGTTTGCCAATACCTCTGATCCAACCTTAGCGCTTGATGCGGTAATCAATAATTATGGTGTGCCAAAACTTATTGAAGATGGTGAGTGGGATGATACCTTGCCATTTGTAGTTTTAGCGCCACAGTTAGGCGCAGTGCCCAGCGTTGGATATAAGGCAAGACTAGACGCTTTTGTAGAATATGCAATTCGAGCCTATGATGTTGATATCTCTAGAGTATACCTGACAGGTTATAGTCAAGGTGGCTTTCTTAGCACTGTTTATGCTAAAGATTTTCCAGATAAAATCACTGCAGTAGCGGCAATATCACCCGCTTTTTCCCAAGACATAGACCCATTGCCTACCGATTTTTGTAATATTGAGCGCGTCCCAGTTTGGTTTTTTCATGCCACTGGTGATGAAGTGATCTCTTTCGTGAATACATTTCAAATTTATAATGCAATTTTGGATAATTGCCAAGCTTTTCCATTGCCAAAACTATCTTTAGTCATAGGTGGAGAACATGCTATTCATCATGCTGTATATAATCTCGAGGCATTGGTGGGCGGATTTGCTCAAGCAGTTTACGATACTCGGTTTGAGCCTTATGACACAAGTATCTATCAGTGGCTGCTAAGTCACCGCTTACCGGACTAATAATCGCAGGCTCTTAGCTACCATAGCGGTAACCATTTTTTAGGATTACTTGAAGGTGAAAGCTGCTTTCTTTTCGCCCGCAAATAATAATTAATGTGGCTAGCATTCGCACCAACGGATGCGCCATAACTGAGATAACCCTCTCTGCTGATATTTTCCAATTTCGACTAAGAATATCAGTGTGCTAGGTATTTACTGACCAAGATAAATATAAAAAATAATACTATCGAGTTACTTAGAAAGAGTTTCGTTAAATAATAAGACACGGGTTTTTATCCTTAAGCTAATGCTTAGTTAATCGCTTAAGTTTTGGCATCCATAGATTTTAATACATAACGTAATATTGATAGCGCAGCGTGATTTATTTTTTACTGGTGAGATAAATCAATGAGCGATACTGTTCGCCAAATTGAATAGCAAATTAAGCCCTCGATTGCATGCTAACTTTGCTATAAAAGGTCCTTTGAATTCATGTTCATAAGGGCTGCTTTATGCGCAAAGCAATTAGCATAGGTGCTTTTTTTAATTGAAATATTAAATGCTAAACAATTTTCGATGATTTTTAGTACCTATTGACTATCATCAAATGAGTCCGTGGATGGGCTAATTTGATGAAGCAATTAACGTGATGAGAAAGTAATAAATTATCGCGACATTATTACATTACTTTATATCTATCAGTAGAGTCATTTTTTATATAAGGCAACTGGCTTCATTTATCTTAATCTTGGCTATTATATATAAATACAGAAAATCACCGTACAGTTGGTTATTGGTTTATAGAATATATATCTATTGAATTTTTCGTCGTTGAGCAAGGGGTAGTTTGGCCGCATCGGTGACATATTTAAAGTGAGGTTACTTCTTAAATATGCAGTGAGCTATTAGCAATAATCACCTTATACCAGGGTGGCTGGACTGAAGGTAAATAACGATAAATTAAATGTTAAGGCGTTTCATGAATATTAACCCATGGCGAAGCACCTCGATTAGCACTGCGCTGGAAGGACGTTCGTTCATTGATACCAAGCGTATTCACATCCATTCTGCTAAAGAAGCAGAAGAATACCTCATTTGTTATGGTTTTGACATTCATGACCCCATGGATGCTATCGAACTGGAGAATATTAGAGTAGAAGCCATTCAGTTAATTCAAGAAGAGTTATTACTTAATGACGAACAGATTCCACAAGTATTATTAGATGAAAAAGATGTCCGTCAATACTTACTGTATGCCTCAGGCCACGGCCCTAAAGAATTGACACCTTGGAGTGGCGCTATTTTACGAGTTTTGCATACGTTAACCCATAGTTATTCATATTTAAACGACATCTATTATGATGATATTCGCGAGCAAATATTTAGTCGTTTTAAAAAGCATATTGTTCGTCAAGGCCAAGAAATCTTGTTTGGAAATATCAGGTTAGTTGATGTTGAATTTCGTGAAGCAAAAACAAAACGATCAGTCGCGATGAAATTACTACATAAGGCAGAAAATGTTGCCGCTGATATTTTTGACTGGATCGGTATTCGCTTTGTCACATACTCTCGCTCAGATGTACTTGATATTCTCGCTTATTTACGAGAAAAACATGTTATTACCTACGCCAACTTGAAACCTTCGCGTTCTCGAAATACGTTATTAAATCTTGATTGGATTAACCAACGTATAAGTAGTGGGATATCTATAGATGATATAAAAAAAGAAATGGAATTATTGGAATATCCTTCTTCGAAAAAGAGTGAACAGCATAATAAATTTAGTGAATTATCCTATCATTCCGTACAAATTACTTATCGCCAACGAATTAAAATAACCCAACAAGATGGTAAAAAGTTGTGCTTCTATTTCCCTTTTGAAATTCAAATGATGGATTACCACAGTTTCCTTAAAACTAGAGAAGGACTAGCGTCACACAGTGAATATAAGAAACGTCAAAACAATGCGGTAAGAAAACGAGTGTTACCCTTTTTATAAGCACTGTATTTCGAACATTTCGCAGCCATATTTAGTAGGGCGAGGCTTGTGTTTTATCTCTCTTGGAGCCATATGTACTGACCTTATAACGGCTCTAGCATACTCATATCACCATCGTGAGTAGCGCTTATTCGTTCTTAGCTTGGTATAGTAAGCCCTATAGTCGTTGCTACCTGCTAATATGGTGGTAACTTTTATCGCAGTATTTGGCGTTATAACACAAAGAAAAGCTAACAAGTTAATCTGTTTTATGACCGAAAAAATGTCCATATTTGCAGCTGATTATTTATGCCAACAATAGATGAAATATTAAAATTATATTTAGCTCAGCTTTCGTATCTTAGGAGGCTATTCAGCGAAGATTTTTTCATTCAGAATCAGATTGGCTTTGTGATATTAGACAATCATTATTCCATCACAAATATTCGTAATCCTGCCATGACTTCTCTGTGCTCGACCTACCCGAAAGAACACCATTAAAATAGATCTTTTAAACTCACTGTTTAGAGAAAATATTAGCCTTAATCCCATCCGTATACTTTCTAATACTGAATCGTTTAATATGAGATAACTGTATTAGTAATATTGTAATTTGATAAATATTTGTTTTCTAATACAATATAATTGGTGGACATGAGACTACAGTCAATTAATTTTATGAAATAAAGATGACTCAACACACTTATAAAATATGATTATCCTATTGTGAATTGTATAGACGGAATTGTTAAAAAAATATTATGGATCTAAATACATTTAAACAAATCAATAAGGCTTTCGACTACCTCTTTGATTCATTAGTAATCACTGACCTACAAGGTATTATTACTGACTGGAATAAAGGTTCTGAAAATTTATATGGCTATTCGAAAGAAGAGGCCATTGGTCAACCGGTCAATATCCTACATCTGCTTGAAGACACGGAACACATTACTTCAGAAGTTATTACGGCGGTAGAAAAGTATGGGAAATGGACTGGTGAAGTCAGAATGCTTCATAAGGATGGTCATATTGGTTGGATTGAATCTATGTGTGTTCCTATTTTTGATTCTAATCATAAGCTGGTCGGTGCATTAGGTGTTAATCGAGATATATCTATTCGGATAAACGAGACTAAACGCCTTGAATACCTTGCACATTATGATCAGCTTACGAAAATACCAAATCGATATCTACTTTTTGATCGAATTGAACATCTAATTGCACAATCAGAACGTGACGGCAGGACTTTTGCTTTGCTTTTTATTGATTTAGATAGATTTAAAGTCATTAATGATACCAAAGGCCATGCGTTTGGTGATCAAGTTCTGATAGAAGTATCTTTACGTCTCAAGCAATCAATTCGTAATTCAGATACCGTCGCAAGGGTTGGGGGGGATGAATTTGTAGTTTTACTCGAGAATATGGTTGATAAGATTAATATTGCTACTTTTCTTGAAACTATTATGAATACTATGAGTAAACCATTTGTCATTAAGGATGAAAAGTTTGCAGTAAGTTGCAGTATCGGTGTAGCCATTTATCCTGACCAAGGCTCCACAATAGATACCTTAATCGCGGTAGCAGATAAAGCAATGTACAAGTCCAAGCACAATAAAACAGCATGTTAGCTAAAGACAAATAGGTTAATGAACGCCCCCATATAAAAGCATTAATCTTAAAAAAATCATTTATTAGTTAATGTCAAAGTGGTACTCACAAGATATCGTCTTACGGCATTCTCAATGTCATCAAAGTGGCCCAATGTGAATGGCTGCATTTTGCGCCTTGGCAACATCAAAGGGTGTTATTATAACGTCAGCTACCAACATTGCGCAGGTTAGGAATAAATATTACTTTATTACTCGTGCTCGCTAATAGCGGGCAGTGACACTTTTCGTTGATAAGGGACATTAGCTATATTCTCTATCAAAAAAATATTATATTACCGGGCAAAACGATTTCACCTAAAAGTGAAGCTTGGTTATTAATCACAGCAGATATAGTTGTTCTGATGATTTTACAAAGAACTTAATGAAGCAGTAAAACCCTCTGTGAATTAACCGCCACTGCGGACAAGTCGAACACGAAGAGACCAATTGCTATCATGGACATCGGACCTATCATTGCTTCCCGCATCGAATTCAACAATATTATACTTCGAAGATGTCCAGAAACGATCAGACGCCGTTGCTGGAAAAACACTTGTATTAATGGCTGGAGTTTGTCTACTTGTGTCAACAATAGAAAAGAGCTCTTTAAGGTTAGGTAATCGCCAATCATCTTTGCCTGCAAAGCTATAATTTTCAGCTATATTTAGCGCATCTTGCCAATGCGTAATGGTAACTATATTACGCATCCATATTAAAGCTGTTTTATTATCTGTTACGGTTTCATTGCCGTTGAGTGTAAAGCGGCTACTTGAGCTTAAGTTCTGGCCACCTCGCACTAGCCGAACAAACATAGCTTCATCAGTACTAGCATGCCAATCGGAAGCGCCCATATATCGCGCATAATATAATACAGTACTTGTGGTTGGGACTGGAGTAGCAGACCAATAGTCAGATGTTGATTTATTTGGAAAATAAGCCATATCAACAAAAGAGGTGGGGGAGTTATTGTTGTTGCTGAAATCGCGAATTGAATATAGCTCACTTATGTCAGGTACTCGCCAATCTGATGCTCCACAAAGGCTAATGTTGTTGACGTTATTTGCATATCCGTAGGTATCACAATCATTGTCAGGGCAATTCCCTCCATTTTGTGTGCCTGAAGAGTCTAAATCGCCATTTGAGCTATACCAAGAGTAGGTATTATTGCTATCTCTCAAGCCAGCATCATTTGTTTTAACTTCCCAAACCAGTTTAGTCACATTATCTAACACACAACTCCATTGTGTGGCCGATTGCGGGAGTGGGTTACCGCCTTTATCTAATTTTGTAAAACTAAAACCAGCGTGCCCATCAGTATTATCATTAGCGGTTCTATCGCGGCCATAATCCGCGTCTTGACCCGCTGGTATTGGAGCACCTTGAGGGCCTGCGGTTTCGGTACAATTATTGTTATGTTGAGGAACATATGGATAACCAATCGTGCTGCATTGCACAATACCTGTATCATTTATTTTCTGCTTAATTACTGGTGCAATGGCAATACTGACACTGTCAGTGTCAGCAAGGCCGTGATGATTAGTCACCTGTACTTCAAATAAAAAGGTCTTTGCAGTTGTTAGCAATGGTGCTTTAAAAGTGGGTTGCATTACATTATTATCATTGAGTGTAATAGCGACCCCTGAACTATCTGTTTGCAACCACCGATAGGACAGGGGTTTATCTTCAGTATCAGTAGAGTCACTTGCACTTAAATTAACATCTTCTTCACTAGTTACAAACTGCGAAATTCCGGCATCAGCTACAGGTGGTGTAGCCGTAATAATTTCTACTGCTCTAATAACAGATGCCTCATTTCCAGTTTTATCTGTGGCGCGATAAGTAATGGCGTAACTGCCCTCGACACTAGTGTCGACACTGCCTTCAATAATAACTTCAATAGAGCCATCTCTTTCGTCAACAGCGCTTGCGCCAAGCTCGATATAGGTGTCGTTAACCGGTAATGTAATATTACTGTCGCCATTAAGTGTAATAATGGGTGATATTGTATCGGGTGGCAGTACAACGTCTATTTCTCTGGTAGTACTGATATTATTGCCGGCTTCATCTGTGGCGCTGTAGTTAACCGTGTAATGACCTAACGTACTGCTATCGACAGAGCCCTCAATGGTTACTTCGACTATGCCATCTCGCTCATCTTTAGCGCTTGCGCCAAGCTCGGTATAAATATCATTTAGAAGCATAATCATGTTGTTGTCACCAAAGATAACAATAACAGGTGGAGTTGTGTCAGGTTGCATTACAACTGTAATGGTTCGCGTTATGCTTGTATTATTACTGGCGTTATCACTAGCACTATAAGTAATGGTGTAGTTGCCCAATATACTGGTATCAACCGTACCTGAAATAACAACACTAACACTGACATCCTTGTTATCACTCGCGCTTGCGCCAAGCTCATTATAAGTATCATTGATATACAAAGTAATACGGCTATCGCCATTAAGTGTAATAACCGGGGCAATAGTATCGGGAGTTTTAGTTTTTGAACCACCACAAGCGCTTAAGAAAGTTAGTATCAACAGTGTGATGAAAAAGCGTGCTTGACTATTATTGAAGATTAAATACAAGTTATTATCCTTTGAATTATTTCTATTCCTTTATATATCTTTGATTATAAAGTAATTGTTATTGAAATTAAAGAACTTAACACTACACTCACTTATCGATTGGTATTAAATTCAGCAAACTTTATTTTATCTAAGTCGATAACGTCGACATTCTAATTATTTGGTGGCACGATTCATTTAAAGTCTCTGTATTATCAGAAATATTGTCATTCTTTTAACTTATTACTGATAAGCTGCAATTGTTCGAAATTCACATGTAGGATGAAGAGTGCAACATAATATGTTGTATTGTGATTTACCGTCGGGAGTTCGTGTGAGGTGTTTTATTCATGTGTAAGCCTTAACATAGGTATCTATTAATAAATCATTAAAAATTTCTCAGCTTGCCCCGTATTATCGATCTAAGTGGCACTAGCCACACCCTGAAATTTATTGCGCTTGTGTCAATGGTTTGTTCTGGTACAATCAGTTTCAATTACAGTCAACCTAAGCGATGTGGAGCCACATGGTTATAAAAGCGCACAGCCCAGCAGGATTTGCCGAGCAGTATATTGTTGAATCTATTTGGAATGGTGGATTTCCACCGGGTACAATATTACCTGCTGAACGTGAATTATCAGAACTTATTGGCGTCACAAGAACGACATTAAGAGAAGTTTTGCAACGCTTAGCGCGCGATGGTTGGTTGACCATTAAACATGGTAAGCCGACCAAGGTTAATAACTTTTGGGAAACTTCTAGCCTTAATATTTTAGAAACGCTAGCGCAGCTTGATCAAGAAGGTATCCCTGATTTAGTGGATAATTTAATGTCAGCGCGTACCAATATTAGTGCGATATATGTGCGTGGCGCGATTAAAAATAATCCGGAAAAAACTATCGAGTTATTGTCAGCTATTGAAGAGGTAGAAGATAATGGCGAAGCTTTTGCTGAATTTGATTATAAACTCAATAAAGAATTGGTTGTAGCTTCAGGTAACTCGATATACTTGTTGATTCTGAACGGCTTTAGAGGTTTATATTCGCGTTTAGGTAGTTTGTATTTTACTCATCCGCGTGGTCGAGAAATAACACGAACCTATTATAAAAAGCTTATTGAATTGGCTAAAGCTAATCAATTTGACGAGTCGGTCTATGCGGTCAGAAAATACGGTATAGAGTCGGGTAAACTTTGGGTTGAGCTAAAAGACGAAGTGTTAAAAGAACTCGCTGAATAATCAGAAATAAACTAAATAGATTATCTGAAAAGATTGAGGCAACTGTGCTTATAAAGCTAAGCAGTTGCCTTTTTTTCTGCCGATTGCTCAGGCTTAGGGCATTGTGCAATTACTTCGTCGACACCGAACTCATCCGCTTGAACGAGTTTTACATCAAATTGCCAGAGAGCATATAAGTGTTTGATTACTTCATCTTTAGATTCTGACAAGGTGACTTTTTGGTGTGGAATATAGCGTAAAGTTAATGAACGATCGCCACCAATATCAGCGTTAGTTATTTGAATGTTGGCTTCTAAATTACTTAAATTATATTGTTCAGATAACATAGTACGAACTTTCTGGTAGCCACTTTTATTATGAATAGCACCAACTTCAATATAGCTTTTATCGCTGTCATCATGTAAATGAAATAGCTTAAAATCACGCATGAGTTTTGGCGATAAGTACTGGCTAATAAAGCTTTCGTCTTTAAAGTTCTCCATGGCAAAATGCAGGGTATCAAGCCAATTACTGTTGGCTATGTCTGGAAACCAAATTTTATCTTCGTCAGTAGGTTCTTCACATATCCGCCTGATATCTATAAACATATTAAAACCAAGTGCATAAGGGTTTATGCCACAATAGTAAGGGCTATTATATTCAACTTGCGCGACAACATTAGTATGGTTGTGTAAAAACTCTAGCATGAATTTATCGCTGACTAAGTCTTCATCGTACAGATGATTGAGTATGGTGTAATGCCAAAAACAAGCCCAACCTTCATTCATCACTTGTGTTTGTTTTTGAGGGTAAAAATACTGCGAAACTTTTCGGACTATACGTACTAATTCTCGCTGCCATGGTTTTAACAACGGGGCATTTTTCTCGATAAAATAGAGGATATTTTCCTGCGGTTCAGATGGAAATGTTCCCTTGGCTTTATCGCCTTTTTTTTCCGGCACCGTTCGCCAAAGCATATTGACTTGTGACTGCAAATACAATTCACGCTCTTTTTGACGTTTCAGCTCTGCTTCCATAGATATTTTTTGTGGACGTTTATAACGGTCAACTCCATGGTTCATTAGCGCATGGCAAGCATCAAGACAAGCTTCAACGTCGCTAATGCCATGTTTATGTTCACAGTCGGCAATATATTTTTTAGCAAATAATAAGTAGTCAATAATAGAACTCGCGTCCGTCCAAGACTTAAATAAATAATTACCTTTGAAAAATGAGTTATGACCATAACAAGCATGTGCCATGACAAGTGCTTGCATCGCCATGGAATTTTCTTCCATTAAGTAGGCAATACAGGGGTCTGAGTTAATGACAATTTCATAAGCCAAGCCCATTTGTCCGCGCTTATAGGTTTGTTCGGTTTGAATGAATTTCTTGCCGAAGGTCCAATGATTATAGCCTATAGGCATGCCGATACTGGCGTAAGCGTCCATCATCTGCTCGGCGGTGATCACTTCAATTTGGTTGGTGTATGTATCCAAACGATAATGTTGTGCGACACGAGCAATTTCGCTTTGATATATTTCAAGCTTTTCAAATGTCCAGTCACTATTATCATCAAGTGGTTTACGCTTAGTCATAAAAAACTCCAATGCTTCAATGAACGCTAGGCTGCCTGTACGCTTTTCTTCTTAAATAAGGAACGAAATACCGGGTAAATATCTTCAATGGTCTTAATGTGCTCAATTGAAAAGTCATTATTACTGTCAGCAATTTGCGCATACTGTTGCCATAGGCTTTGATGGGCACGTTGGGTAATTTCAATGTAGCTAAAGTATCGTGCTTTGGGCAGTATACTTTCACGCATCAATAGCTGGCAGCGTGGCGAGTCATCAGCCCAATTATCGCCATCAGATGCCTGTGCACCATAGACATTCCATTCATTTTCATTATAACGTTGGGCCATGATGTCAATCATTAGCTCTAAAGCGCTTGACGCTATGGTGCCGCCAGTTTCTTGCGAATAGAAAAACTCATGTTCGTCAACTTCTTTTGCTTGGGTATGATGACGGATATAAACCACGTCGATGGTTTCATAAGTTCGCGTTAGAAATAGGTATAAGAGAATATAAAACCGTTTAGCAATATCTTTAGTTGCTTGGTCCATCGAGCCAGAAACATCCATTAAGCAAAACATCACCGCTTTAGAGGTCGGCACCGCTTGTTTGGCGTAATTACGATATCGTAAATCAAAACTATCAATAAAAGGTACTTTACTAATTTTATCTTTAATTAACCCAATGGCTTTTATCAGCTTATTTTTTGCTCGAATGTTTTCATGTTTGTCTTGTTCTAGTAAGGTTAATTCGGCTTCGAGTGTTTTAAGTTGGCGACGCTTCTCTGCGGTCATAGCAATTCTACGCGCTATTGAACCCTGTAATGATTTTACAATATCGATATTTGACGCTACGCCTTGTGCGCAATAACCCGACCGTACGGTTTTATAATCTATGACTTTGTCTAATTGGTTTTTTTCTAAGTTGGGTAGCTCTAGATCTTCAAAAAGTAAATTCAGATATTCATCACTGGAGATGGAAAAGACAAAATCATCATCGCCTTCGCCGGAATCACTCGCATCACCTTCACCCGGACCTCGACCTTGCTGCTGAGGTGGGCGAGCGATTCGATCGCCCGCAGAAAACTGGTCGTTACCTGGGTGCACTCGGTCTTTTATGCCACCACTGCCTTGATGAAAGATGGGCTCACTTAAGTCTTTCTTGGTAATAGTAATACTTTCGCCGCTGTTGATATCGGTAACGCTGCGCTTATTTACTGCCTCGGAGACGGCTTTTTTAATTTGGCTTTTATAACGCCTGATAAAGCGCTGCCGGTTGACAGTGCTTTTGTTTTTGCTATTTAGCCGCCTATCGATAAAGTTTGTCATACTGGCCCCTAACTTAGTCATTGCAAAAAAACTAAGCACAACTTAAGAAGATTTTCTTACCCGTAAATACCATTCAGAAAGTAATCGAACTTGTTTTTTTGTGTAGCCCTTAGTCATCATGCGATCAACAAAATCATCATGTTTTTGTTGATCATCGTTGGATGTTTTGGTGTTAAATGAAATAACCGGTAATAAATCTTCGGTATTTGAAAACATTTTCTTCTCGATAACAGTGCGTAATTTCTCGTAGCTGGTCCATAATGGATTTTTACCATTGTTGTTGGCTTTAGCACGTAGCACAAAATTTACAATTTCATTTCTGAAGTCCTTTGGATTACTGATCCCGGCCGGTTTTTCTATTTTTTCCAATTCATTATTTAGTGCTTCACGATCAAATAGCTGGCCAGTTTCAGCATCACGATACTCTTGATCTTGAATCCAAAAATCAGCGTAAGTCACATAACGGTCGAAAATATTTTGGCCGTATTCTGAATAAGACTCTAAATATGCGGTCTGAATTTCTTTACCGATAAATTCAATATACTGTGGTGACAAATAACCTTTTATAAACTCTAGATAACGATCACTAATTTCTTTAGGTAGTTGTTCTCGTTCAATTTGCTGCTCAAGTACATAGAATAGATGCACAGGATTTGCTGCAACCTCTAAATGGTCAAAGTTGAAAACACGTGATAAAATTTTGAAAGCAAAACGGGTCGAAAGTCCTGACATGCCTTCATCGATACCGGCATAGTCGCGATATTCTTGATAGGATTTTGCTTTCGGGTCGGTGTCTTTTAAGCTTTCTCCGTCATAGACCCGCATTTTTGAATAGATACTGGAGTTGTCGGGATCCTTTAAGCGAGAAAGTACCGAAAATTGCGCTAGGGTTTCTAAGGTATCGGGTGCGCATTGGGCATTATTTAGCTCGCTGTTTTCGAGTAACTTTTTATAAATTTTAACTTCTTCAGAAACCCGCATGCAGTAAGGCACTTTGACAATGTAAACTCGATCTAAAAAGGCTTCATTATTTTTATTGTTCCTAAAGGTTATCCATTCAGACTCATTGGAGTGGGCGAGTAAAATACCGTTAAACGGCAGGGCAGAAAGTCCCTCTGTTGGGTTGTAATTACCTTCTTGTGTAGCGGTTAAAAGCGGATGTAATACCTTAATGGGAGCTTTAAACATTTCAACAAACTCCATTAAGCCTTGGTTGGCACGACATAATGCGCCTGAATAACTATAGGCATCAGGATCGTTTTGAGCAAAGTGCTCTAATTGGCGAATATCTACTTTACCAACTAACGCGGAAATATCTTGGTTGTTGTCATCGCCCGGCTCGGTTTTAGCCACCGCGATTTGGTCAAGGATGGATGGGTAAATTTTTATCACCTCAAATTTTGCGATATCGCCTTTGAACTCATGCAGACGTTTTGCAACCCAAGGTGACATGATGGTACTAAGGTAACGTTCAGGAATTTTGTATTCTTGTTGTAATATTTTTCCGTCGGCATTGGCATCAAATAAACAAAAAGGGTGGTCATTGACCGGGCTGCGCTTACCGTTTGCACTGAGTACATAAATGGGCTCTTGCTGCATTAACGCTTTTAATTTCTCAGCTAATGATGACTTACCACCACCCACGGGGCCAAGCAAATAGAGGATTTGTTTTTGCTCTTCTAAGCCTTGTGAAGCATGAGTTAAATAGGCAACAATTTGCTCTATGGCTTCTTCCATACCGTAGAATTCTTTAAAAGCGGGGTAGCGGGCAATAACTCGGTTGGAGAATATTCTGCTCAAACAAGGTTCATTCGAGGTATCGATCATTTCTGGTTTGCCAATAGCATTTAATAACCGTTGAGCAGCACTAGCATAGGCCATCGGATCATTGCGACATAAACTAAGAAAGTCTTGAATTGAATAGCACTCTTCTTGTGCCTCATCATAGCGTGATTGGAAATGTTGAAATATGCTCATAACTGCCTCCAGAAGATAAAACGTTCAGGCTGAGCTAATAAATTCGTACATACCAGAAATGTTATTTATCAAGCTCTAGATAATGATTAGACCGTATTATGCAATTTATAATATATAAGTTTAGATGTTAATTATGAAAGCGGTTAAATTATAGCGGAAAAAAATGTTACTAAGTCGCTATTGAAAAGAGTTATGTAATTGAATATATGTTAAATTTTAGGTAAATAAAAAGGCCAGAAATAATTCTGACCTTTTGCAGTAAAATTAATATGCTTTAGCGATTAAGCGAAATTTGCTGAAGCAAAATCCCAGTTGGCTAATGCCCAGAAACCTTCCATGTAGCTTGGACGAAGGTTACGGTAATCAATGTAGTATGCATGTTCCCACAAATCTACGGTAAGTAGTGGTGTTACAGCGTCATCAGTAAGCGGCGTAGCAGCGTTTGATGTATTCACAATGGCAAGGCTACCGTCAGCATTTTTCACTAACCATGTCCAACTAGAACCGAAGTTATTAATCGCGCTAGCAGTGAATTTTTCTTTAAATTCTGCAAATGAACCAAAGCTTGCATTAATAGCAGTCGCTAATGCGCCTGTTGGCTCGCCGCCGCCGTTAGGGCTTAAGCTGTTCCAGTAGAAGGTATGGTTCCATATTTGTGCCGCATTATTGAAAACACCAGCAGAAGATGATTTAACGATGTCTTCTAGAGACTTACCTTCAAAATCAGTACCTTCAATAAGACCGTTTAATTTAACAACATAAGTGTTGTGATGCTTACCATAATGAAACTCTAGCGTTTCTTTTGAAATGTGTGGTGCAAGTGCATCCATTGCATATGGTAGTGCGGGTAATTCGATAGCCATTATATTCTCCAGGAAGTGATTATAAAAAATTATTCTTATGCAAATTTAAAGAAGTAGTTTGTTTTTTTCTAAAACCTAGTAAACTACTCAAGTATTAAAGTTTACATAGTTTACTCAGTATATAGGTATTACTATAGGTTTTATCAAGGCTATTATGTTTTAATATATAAGTTTTCTGCTTTAGTATTTATTGTTCTGTGTATTTCTTCAGTTTTACTTTAAATATTGGGCGCAATAAGTGGCAATAAGGTTTAATTTTAGAGGTTATTATGGATACAATCGAACGCATTAAAGAACAAATCAGTGAAAACACTATTCTCCTTTACATGAAGGGCTCGCCAAAGTTACCGAGCTGTGGTTTTTCATCACAAGCTTCTCAAGCGTTAATGGGTTGTGGTGAAAAGTTCGCCTATGTTGATATCTTACAAAACCCTGATATCCGCGCTGAATTACCAAAGTATGCTGATTGGCCGACATTTCCACAATTATGGATTGACGGTGAGCTTGTTGGCGGCTGTGACATTATTATGGAAATGTATCAACAAGGTGAGTTACAAACCTTGATCACTGAATCTGCTGCTAAGCACAGTTCAGAAGAAAGCACGAAATAAAGCCGTGTTTTTTTTATTGAAATATTAGTTTTCGTCACCATAACAGGTGGAGTTAACATTAAATAACTAAGAATTATTTTAAAAAATTGGAGATTATAATGAGTGTATTAGTAGGTCGTTCAGCACCAGATTTTACAGCAGCAGCAGTTTTAGGTTCAGGTGAAATCGTTGATAGTTTTAACTTGGCAGAAGCAATTAAAGGTAAAAAAGCCGTAGTATTTTTCTACCCGCTTGATTTTACTTTTGTATGTCCTTCAGAGTTATTAGCTTTTGACCACCGTATGGAAGAATTCAAAAGCCGTGGTGTAGAAGTCATTGGTGTTTCTATCGATTCACAATTCTCTCATAACGCATGGCGTAACACAGCAATAAACGATGGTGGTATTGGTCCAGTTCAATACACTTTAGTTGCTGATGTTAAACATGAAATATGTAAAGCCTATGACGTAGAGCATCCAGAAGCTGGTGTTGCTTTTCGTGCTTCATTCTTAATTGATGAAGAAGGTAACGTACGTCACCAAGTAGTTAACGATTTACCACTAGGTCGTAACGTTGATGAAATGATCCGCATGGTTGATGCTTTACAATTTCACCAAGAACATGGTGAAGTATGTCCTGCCGGTTGGAATAAAGGTGATAAAGGCATGACAGCGACGACAGAAGGTGTTGCTGCTTATCTTACCGATAATGCTGATAAGCTTTAACATTTAAGCTAACTTTCAGTAAAAAAAAACCGCTTTTTGCGGTTTTTTTTTGTCTAAAATTTACCATAGGATTTATTTCACCTTTGATAAATAGCATTTTATAACTATGCTGAATATAGGACTATTTTCTGTAACTTAAGAAAAACTATAGACAAAAGGGAATGCTAGTGTTTTATCCTAAATTCATTTATGAAAATTTACCGTACGTTTACTTTTTAGTTTGTGCCTATTTACTTGCTTTCTATGACACTTGGGCAGTATTTGGATCGGCGGGACTATTCTACTGTGCGGGTTGTATTACTTTGGTGACTCGTTCAGGCTATCGTCGCCTTGATCGCTATAAAGATAACCACGATAACAAAAACACCTTGCCTGAATTACTCTATGAATACCTCCCCTATATTTACTTTGCCGTTGGTATGATCATTATTCTGAAAACAAGTTTGCCAGCGTTACACTTTCTAGCGTTTTGTTTCATGATTATCGCGCTAAGGAATTTGCTTTTCAGAATAAATAATCGCCGAAAAGCTAAGTCACTATTTTAATGTTGAACTCATTTAGCCCGAGTAGATTAATTTGCTAGGGTTGCTGAATCTTCTGCTTCTGCTTCTTCTGCTATAGCAACTAACGGCCAGCCACCTAGTTGTTGCCATTTATTGACGATAAAACAAAATAACTCAGCGGTTTTTTCCGTGTCGTATAATGCTGAATGAGCTTCTTTATTGTTAAAATCAATTTGTGCTGTAGCACAGGCTTTTGCTAACACTGTTTGACCTAACGCCAGACCTGATAAAGTGGTAGTGTCGAAACTAACAAACGGATGAAAAGGTGAGCGCTTGATTGAACAACGTTCGGTGACAGCATTGACAAAGCCTAAATCAAAAGCGGCATTGTGTGCCACCATAATAGCGCGTTGACATCCCGCGGCTTTCATTTTTTTGCGCACCAGTTTAAATACTTCTGTTATCGCTTTTTTTTCATCAACAGCACCTCGTAATGGGTTAGTTGGATCGATACCGGTAAACTCTAGTGCTGCTGGCTCTAAATTAGCGCCTTCAAAGGGGTCAACATTAAAATGGATTGTTTCGTCTAAACTCAATTGGCCACTGTCTTCATCTAAGGTAAGTGTTGTTGCGGCAATTTCTAATAACGCATCCGTTTGAGCATTAAAACCGGCGGTTTCAACATCGATAACTACGGGGAAGTAGCCTCGAAAACGTTGAGAAAGTAGTGATTTTTCAGCATTAGCGTTAGACGCTGTTGTATTATCAGACATAAAGGTGATGGGATTAGTTAACAAAAATAATATTGGCGATTATCGCAGAAATAAGCGCTTAAAACACCACCCAAATTAAAAGCAAGGTAATTAATTTTGGGAAAGTTATATTTAACTGTTAAAGTTATTGGTGATTTTGTCGATAATAAAGGTGTCGCTATTAAACTTAGATTAATTGACATGAAAATTATGCTTATGAAAAAAATTATTACGCTAGTAACATTATCATTATTTATTTCTCAAGCTAATGCTGGCATAAGGCAATATCGTGCTGACATTGAAAATTCAACGTGGCAGTTGACTAATAATTCTCGGTTGCAGTGCACGCTATCACATCAAATACCGCGTTATGGCGAAGCTAAATTTTATAGTTCGGCAAATCGTCAAATGAATATGGAATTTGAACTAGAAATGATGCGTTTGCCTGACAGTTATGCTTTAGCTGAAGTGCGTTCTGAGGCACCTAATTGGCGTCCTGGTGTTGCCGGTAGAATACTTGCGGATATGAAGCTACAGAAACAATTTTCGCCTAGCTTACCGAAAAAAATTGCCTGGAATATGCTCAACGAGCTAGATCAAGGCATGAGCCCGACATTTTATTATAACGATTGGTATAGCGAGAACGATAAAATTACCGTTGGCTTATCGACAGCGCGTTTTCAGCAAGCCTATCAAGCTTTTGTCAGTTGTGTGGGAAACTTACTTGATTTTAACTTTGATGATATTTCTTATACCGTACTGAATTATCAGTTTGGCTCTGATAAATTAACTAAAGCATCACAAAAGCGTATGAATATGATTGTCGAGTATTTATCACTTGATCCTAAACTTGAATTGGTCTTAATTGACGGTTATTCAGATAGTTATGGCGGCCGAAATACTAACTTGAAAATGTCTGAGCGCCGAGCAAGTAAAGTGCGAGATCTTATTGTAAGTAGTGGCATCGACGCGAGTCGAATTGAGGCGAATGGTTATGGTGAGAAGCGCCACGTGGCTTCCAATGAAACGGTTATTGGTCGCAGTAAAAACCGCCGAGTGGTCATACGTATGGAGCAGCCATAAAGTTTTCGTTATACCTGCGCTCCTGCTAGAGGCAAATTTTAGCCAGTAGGACAGGTATAGATAATAATTAGCACTTGAAGAGGCCTGTAGATTCACTGTAATCTACAGGCCTCTTTAGCTTTGGGTACAATTTATGAAATTTTTGATTCGTCTGGTCGCTGTTACGTGCTGTATTGTTCAGCTCTCTTGGGTGCAATTAGCTTCGGCGCAAGTAACTGATGCGTTAACTTATGCAAATTATGAGCAAGTAAGAGTTAATCACCTTTACTTAGATCTCAATGTCGATTTTGAAAAAAAGTCACTGCAAGGTTTTGCCGAATTAAGCTTAACTTGGCTTAACGATGATGTTGCTAATGTTTATTTAGATACTCGTGATTTAGACATTCATCGAGTCATGGCAAAAAACACCAGTAATCAATGGGTAAAGCTAAATTACAAACTAGCTAAGCGTGATGATGTCATGGGCTCAAAGCTGACCATTAAAACACCTTTCCAAACCCCTACGATAAGAGTTTATTATAACTCACTGCCGCAAGCCTCAGGCTTACAGTGGTTATCACCTGAGCAAACTGCCGGTAAAGACAAGCCGTTTATGTTTAGCCAAAGCCAGGCCATTCATGCGCGCTCTTGGATACCAATACAAGATACCCCGAGTGTTCGCATGACTTACAATGCCCGTATTTCTACCACAGATGACTTGTTAGCGGTGATGAGTGCTAATAATGCACCTGATGCGGTACGCGATGGCGATTACTCGTTTTCAATGCCCCAAGCCATTCCGGCCTATTTAATTGCTATTGCTGTCGGTGATTTACAATTTAAAGCTATGAGTAAACAAACCGGTATTTACGCTGAACAATATATATTAGATCGCGCCGTTGCTGAATTTGATGATACGCAACTGATGATCGATGAAACCGAAAAACTTTTTGGTGCCTACCGTTGGGGCCGTTATGATTTATTAATTTTACCACCAAGCTTCCCTTTCGGTGGAATGGAAAACCCTAGATTGTCATTTATTACCCCGACAGTGGTCGCCGGTGATAAAAGTTTAGTTAACCTAATTGCTCATGAATTGGCGCACTCTTGGTCTGGTAACTTAGTGACCAATGAAAGCTGGCGCGATTTATGGCTAAATGAAGGTTTTACCAGTTATGTTGAAAACCGTATTATGGAAGCGGTATTTGGCGCCGATAGAGCCTTGATGGAACGTGCGTTAGATGCACAAAATTTAAATTATGAAATTGCTGAGTTACCACCAGGTGACACACAATTGTATATCGATCTTAAAGGCCGTGATCCAGATGATGCTTTTTCTGGCGTACCTTATACCAAAGGGCAGCTATTTTTAGTCTATTTAGAAGAAAAGTTTGGTCGTGAAAAATTTGATACCTTCATCATGCAATACTTTGATGATCATGCCTTTCAAAGTTTAGGTACCAAAAACTTTGTTATTTATTTAAAAGCTAATTTAACTCATAAATACCCTAATGTAGTCAGTGATATTGAGCTTAATGAATGGATTTATGAGCAAGGTTTGCCAAGTTATACACCTAAACCACGCTCAAATGCTTTTGTTAAAATAAATAATATTATTTCGACATGGACCAGTGGCCAACTTGAATTAGCGCAAATACCGACAAAAAACTGGACCTTGCATGAGTGGCTACATTTTATCAATAACCTACCGTTAAATATCTCGAATGAGCGTATGAGTAGTTTAGATAAAACCTTTAATTTAACTAACAGTAGCAATGCCGAAGTTGCTCATGCATGGTATTTATTAGCATTACGCTCTGGCTATGACGTAGTGTATCCGGCAATGGCAACGTACTTGGAATCAATTGGTCGTCGTAAGCTGATTGTGCCTTTGTATAAAGAGTTAGCAAAATCAGCAACAGGTAAAGAATGGGCACAAGCGGTTTATAAAAAAGCACGTCCTGGTTATCACCCGTTAGCGCAAGGCACGGTAGATGCTATCTTGCTAAACTAAGCTCGCTGATGGCTCCCTAGGATTCAAGAGCAATTAACGCAAAAAAAAACATCGCTTTAAGCGATGTTTTTTTATCTCGAAATTAGGCTGCGGGATAAAAGTTTGCAGCTTAGTACACTATTAACGGCTAGGCTTTAGGTCTTGTAGAATTATTAGCTTTCATCAACAATAACATCTACTTGACGTAGTTTACCTTGTAGTGAAATTATCACGCGAATTTGTAGTGAACCGTGCTGGTAATTTAATGTTAGATGGCCACGTTTACGTTCGCGTTGAATCGGTTCGCCATAATTTTTATTATAAAAGTCGACCACATCAACTTCAGTTACTGAGGTGAAGTAATTCAGTACCGCAGGCGTTTTTTCATCAAATTTGGCAAATACGCGCGCACCTTCAATAACCGGAATATCAATTTTTTCTGCATTAGTACTTTCTGCGCGAGCACTGACAGTGTTAAAGATAAAACTTAGGGTAAGCAAAAATAATATGCCGTGTAAAAGTGTGCTCTTAGATATAAAACGCAGTGATTGCATTACAGGATCCTTATTCATTTTCAATAGTGTACGTTGCATTTAGTGTGCCCGTTGATTTTTTTGCTGTCAAATTTTAGCTAGATAAGATCTTCAGTTCGCTTGTCGGCCGTTAACTGCGTGTTTAAACAAACACCAAAATATGTATGATGTTTGTTCTATGTGTTTAAGTTATAACAACTTATTGATTATTATATGATTTCTATGAACGGTCAACAAATTCATCACGGTAATGATCAACCCACAGTGCTGTAGCGCCACAAATGGCAACTGGCATCACCACTAAATTTACTAATGGGATCATGGAAAATATAGCGGTAGTGATACCAAAGCTATAACTTAAACCTTGGCGTTGCTTCAAGGCTTGACGCATGCGAATAAAGCTAATTTTGTGATTATCAAATGGGTAGTCTTTATATTGCACTGCCATCATCCAAGCTAGAAATAGAAACCAAAGCACTTGGCCAATAACCGGTAATAGCCAATAAAGTAAAAAGAAACCCAGTGCGCGCGGTAAATAATAACCGAGTTTACTCAGCTCGCGACTCAGCGTTCTAGGCGTGTCTTTTACAATATCGAAAGCACTACCATTATTTATTGGCTGGTTGGTCAGTAACGCTTCCACTTTTTCTGACAACAGACCGTTAAAAGGTGCCGCTAGCCAATTGGCAACGGAACTGAAAATAAATGAAAAAACAATCAAAATAAACAACACTGCTAGCGGCCAAAGAAAGTTAACTAGCCATGAAAATGATTCACCAAGCCAATTTTCCAAGATCAACATATAACTATCTAGCTGCAAAAACATATAATAAAAAGCAAAACTGAAAAGTAGCAGATTGACCGTGAGTGGGATAAAGACAAAACGTCGAATACCCGGGGTACGGATCAGTTCAAAGCCTTTGATAAAATATCCGGCACCGCCGTTTGCTAATGGGGGTTTGTTATTATTGCTCATTGTTGATTTATTAACCTAACTAATTGATATTCATAGCCCGATTATAGGATCCTTCGCATGATATGAACAGTATTGTGATGTTACAAAGTACATCAATCTCTGATACAGTGACGCTAGTTACTGATGTTTTATTTTAATTCTATTGGCTTGTACAAATTTAGTAAATATTTTGCTTTAATTTTAGCCAATAGCGTGATGTGATTAGGTTTTTCGATTTAATGCGACTCAAGCATATAAAGTTGGCAGGTTTTAAATCCTTTGTCGATCCTACTAAAGTTCCCTTTGAACAACAAATGACCGCTATTGTTGGACCAAACGGCTGTGGAAAATCGAATATCATTGACGCAGTACGCTGGGTCTTAGGTGAGAGTTCAGCGAAAAACCTGCGTGGCGAAGCCATGACTGATGTTATTTTTAATGGCGCAGCGAGTCGAAAACCTATTGGCCAAGCCAGTGTAGAACTAGTGTTTGATAACACTCAGGGGCGCATTCAAGGCAATATGGCCGATAGAAGTCAAGTCTCTGTTCGTCGTGTCGTTAACCGCGAAGGTATAAACAACTATTTTTTAAACGGCACAAAATGTCGGCGCAGAGATATTACCGATATCTTTCTCGGTACAGGTCTAGGGCCTCGCAGTTACGCTATTATCGAACAAGGCACTATTTCTCGCTTAATCGAATCAAAACCTCAAGAGTTACGCGTATTTATTGAAGAAGCCGCGGGCATCTCAAAATATAAAGAACGCCGTAAAGAAACTGAAAATAGAATACGTCACACGAGAGAAAATTTAGCACGACTAAGTGATATTCGACTTGAGCTTAATGTACAAATTGATAAATTGCATCAACAAGCCGAAGCTGCCAAGCGCTTTCGCACCTTAAAACAACAAGAACGCAAATATAAAGCTGAGCTGGCGGTTTTACGCTGGCAAAAATTTGACCAACAGCGCCAACAACATCAAACGCGGATTTTAGCGCTTGAAAGTAAAGTTGAAAGCCAAAATGCCGCGCTAAGTCAAAATGATTTAGTGATGATTGAATTAAAAGCTAGCACGCACACTTGCAATGATAATAGTCAAACACTGCATCAACAAAAACTTAATGTAACGCAAGATATTGCCCGTGCCGAGCAGCAGGTTAAGTACTTAAAAGCGCAATCAGAAAAAAGCCAAACCGACAATGAGTTGACTCAGCAGCAATTACTTAATGCCCAGCAGTTAATTTTAGCAGAGCAAGAACAGCTGAAATTGTGCAATAAGCAATTAAATCAACAACAGCCAGCGCTGGAAACGATAGAAGTGGCTTTAAGCGCTTGCCAGGCAGAGTTAGCGCAGCAGCAAATAGCGCAAAAAAAACTGCAAAACCAATGGCAACTGCAACAGCAAAAACGTGATGCATTACAGCAAAAAAAGTTAACTATGCATGCCAATATTACTCAACAACAGACCATTATCGAACAGGTTGCTCAGCAGCTAATTAAGTTGCACGAGCAAAGAGCTTTATTAGCCTTGCCTGATCATGCGGGCGGTCAGCAACTTCAACAACAAAAAACTGCCGCGTTGACCGCGCTAGAGGGGCTGCAAAAACAGCATAGCCAGTTAGCGGATAAAGACATCAGTCTCGAGCATGCATCTAGAAAATTGATTCAACAGATGGCCGTTATAGCTGGTCAACATATTGTTAAAAGCCAAGTGATTGAAGAATTGCAGATAAAACTTGCCGACAAGTCGCCATGGAGTGAACAACAAGCCAGATGGTTTAGTAAGCAAAATATAACCGATGTAGTGTCATTACAAAGTCAACTTGAAGTTGCTCTCGGCTGGGAACAAGCTGTTGAGGTGGTATTATCACATTGGTTAGCGGGTCATATTATTGATACCTTACCTAACGCCGATGCTAATGGCGATTTAAGCACAGATAATTTATGTTTTGTCTTTCAAACACTTGATAAAAGTACAGTGCGAAAGAATAAAGATGGCCTGGCGTTAACCGCAAAACCCAATAGTTTAGCTAGCAAAGTCAGTGGCGTTGCTGCGCTAAATAACTATTTCAACGCTATTTTACTGGCTGATAATTATCTTGATGCTAAGCAGCAACTGGCAAGTTTAGCGTGTAATGAAAGTATAATTTGCCCTGACGGTACTTGGTTGCATCATCACATGTTGACTAAAGGTAAGCTTGAGCAAGGCTACGATTATATTAGTTTGCAGCGTCAACTGACCACCGAAAAAACATCGATTGAGCAGTTACAGAAAGCCCAAGATGATATCGAGCAAGAGCAAAGTAAAACGAGTGAGCAGCAAGCGCTTTTAGCAAGTGAGAAAAATAAGCTTAATCATACTGTCGTAACGCAACAAGCTAAACTTAATGAGTTCGACAACAATATTTCATTACAAGCGCAGGCGAGTCAGCATCAGCAAAGCCAGCGTGAAAAGTTAATAGAACAAATAAACGAGTTACTAAATAGTGAGCAAATAGCTCAGCAAAAATTAGCTGACTTTCAAGCGCTATTAGCGCAATTATCCGATGGTACTCAAGATAGCGTAGATGATTTTTCTCAACAACAAGCGCTATTACAGCAAACAATAGAAGAAATTCAAAGCCGTAGCCAAGATTTACACCAACAGCGACATCAATCGAGTGTTGTGGTTGAACAGCTTAAAAGTCAGCGTATGCAGCGCGAGCAAGGCCTTCGCTCCAATCAAGAAAATATTAACCTACTGACGCAAAGGCTGAACAGTAATAGCCAAGTTTTTATCGACAATAGTCAGCCAATACAAAAATTTGAGCAGCAATTACCTCAATGGCTCGATAGCTTGGCGGCAATTAACGAAAAACTACAATTTTACCAGCAGACCTTGAATGACAATCAAACACGTTTAACTGAGTTAGAAATACAACAAAAAACCAGTCAAAATAAAATTTCGGCGCTCAATGAGCAACTCGCGCGTTTACAATTAGACAGTGAAGGATTTAAATTAAGAGCTGAAAGTGCCTTAGAGGTGTTAGCCGAGTTACAACAAAATATTGACAATGTTGTTGGAACAATGCCAGAAAATGCTAAAGAATCGCTCTGGCAAGCGCATTTAATTAAGTTGGCGAAAGACATCCAAATGTTAGGGGCTATAAATTTAGCCGCCATTGAAGAGTACGAAAGCCAGTTTGAACGTAAAAGTTATCTTGACCAACAAGATCAAGATCTTAATAATGCAATCTCGACGTTAGAGTCGGCAATCGCAAAAATAGATAAAGAAAGCCGTCATAAGTTTAAATTGACCTTTGATCAAGTCAACAAAGACCTACAGGTGCTATTTCCTAAGGTGTTTGGTGGTGGTCAAGCGTACTTAACACTAACGGGTGAAGATTTACTGGAAACCGGGGTCACCATCATGGCTCGACCACCAGGTAAAAAAAATAGTACGATTCATCTATTATCTGGTGGAGAAAAAGCGCTGACCGCATTATCATTGGTGTTCGCGATTTTTAGATTGAATCCCGCACCATTTTGTTTACTTGATGAAGTGGATGCACCTTTAGATGATGCAAATGTTAGTCGTTTTTGTAATTTAGTGCGAGAAATGTCGCAAACAGTGCAATTTATTTATATAAGTCATAATAAAATAGCCATGGAGATGGCATCACATTTAACCGGAGTTACTATGTTTGAACCAGGTGTTTCACGTATGGTAGCGGTTGATATTGATGAAGCAATCGCTATGGCAGAAGTATAAGAATAGGCTAGGTTATGGAAGATAATTTCAGAAATACATTAATTATTATCAGTGCTATCGTGATAGCAGCCATTTTCATTCATGGTTATTGGACTATTAGAAAACAAAAGAACCCGTATAAATTAAAAACTAAAGTTGAACCTGTTGCGCCACAGTCACGAGGTTTCGACGGTTCAGGTTTTGATCAAGATGGTGTCAGTAAACCAAAAGTTATCGGTGCTAATCCTTCGCAGGATAACGCTGCTTTCAAATCTCATCTTGTAGAAGATGGCGCAGAGTTTCATAGCGATGAACCTATGCCAAACGCTGTGCCGCTTGCTGGCTTTGAAGAAAAGACAGAAAAACAAGAGGTAAATTTTGGCTCACTACCTAATGATAGCGCAGAAATGCCTGAGCATTTAAAGCATCAGGCCTTGTCGGATACCGCAAATTATGACGAGGACTTCTTTCCTGAAACGGGTGTTAACGAAGCGGGAACTCATGAAGAAATTAGGCAAGAACCCGTTAAGTATGAGCCGGTTTATCAGCAACCTGTTACTCAGGCAAAGCCAGAGGTTTTGCTGAATAAGCCTGTTGCACGTAAAAAAAATGTCCCTAAACCTAAGCTCAAACGTAACCAAATGGAAATTAACTTTGGCGATGAAGCGGTGAAAGATATGCCAAGCATGTCGGCAACACAGCCAAATGAAAAACCTGTAGCCGCAGAGCAAGAGCCACAAGTTATTGTGCTCTCAGTCGTTATGCCACAAGGGCAAACAATGTCAGGTGCTGCGTTATTACCATCTTTACTTACCTTAGGCATGAAATATGGCGAGATGAATATATTTCACCGCCATCAAGACAACGCAGGTAATGGCAAAGTCACCTTTAGTTTAGCTAACATGCTTAACCCTGGGACATTTAATCTTGACGATATTGAAAACTTTAGTACCCAAGGTATTACGCTTTTTATGACCTTACCAAATCCAGCTGATGCTTTTGAAGTGTTTGAACAAATGTTAAATGCCGCTAAGCAACTTGCTGTAGAGTTTCGTGGCCAATTATTGGATGACAAGCGCAGCGTTATGACCAAACAAACAGAACAGCATTATATTGGCATTATTCGTGAGTTTGAACGTAAGCGTCGCATTGGCTCACAGTAGATTTTCATCCGAGATAAACAGCATCGTCAATAAAGCGCTTTAGCATTGCTACAGCACTTTATTGCAGGTAAATACCCACTTTCAAAGTAAATAAAACTTATGTCAGAACAAACTGTTATTAATCGTATTACTGAAATATGTCAGCTGATCAATCATTATAATCACCAATACTATGTGCTTGATGAGCCCAGCGTACCTGACGTTGAATATGATCGATTAATGCGCGAGTTAATGACTTTAGAAGCACAACATCCAGAATTTAAAACCCTTGATTCACCTAGCCAAAAGGTTGGCGGAATAGCGCTTAAATCCTTTAGCCAAGTGACACATCAATTACCTATGTTGTCGTTAGACAATGTTTTTTCCGTACAAGAATGGCAAGCATTTGTTAAACGCCTACGCGATAGATTAAATAGGCGCGGAGTAGCGTCGACGCTCGATTTTGCTATTTGTGCCGAGCCAAAACTTGATGGTTTAGCGGTAAGTCTTCGCTATGAGCAAGGTGTTTTTGTCCAAGCAGCCACCCGTGGTGATGGCATGGTGGGTGAAAATATTACTGAGAACGTACGCACCATAAAGTCGATCCCATTGCGTTTACAGGGCACAAGCTTTCCCGATATTTTAGAAGTGCGTGGCGAAGTGTTTATGCCAAAAGCGAGCTTTGAAGCGTTAAATAAACAGGCGATTAAAAAAGGCGAGAAAGGTTTTGCTAATCCACGTAATGCCGCGGCGGGTAGTTTACGACAATTAGACTCTAAAATTACCGCAAAACGTAATCTGGCGTTTTATGCCTATGGTATTGGTTTTGTTGGCGCCTTGTCCAACATTGACGAAGAATTAGCAAGTGACGTTGAAAGTATTGACGAAAGCTGGTTGGCTAATTCTCATCATCAGCGCTTATGCCAAATCAAAGCTTTAGGGTTGCCGATGTGTCCTGAAGTTAAACTCTTAGAAAATGCCACGCAGGTAGAAGCCTTCTATCAAGATATTTTACAACAACGCGCAGCCTTAAGTTACGAAATTGACGGTACCGTATTTAAAGTAGATGATATTGCGCTACAGCAAAAGCTTGGTTTTGTAGCCCGAGCGCCACGTTGGGCGACAGCATATAAATTTCCTGCGCAAGAAGAGTTAACCATACTCGAGTCTGTCGATTTTCAAGTCGGGAGAACAGGGGCAATAACGCCAGTAGCGCGTCTTAAGCCGATATTTGTTGGTGGCGTAACCGTCAGTAATGCCACGTTGCATAATCAAGACGAAATTGACCGTTTAGGTATACAAATTAACGATACGGTTATTATTCGCCGTGCTGGTGACGTGATCCCGCAAATTGTCAGTGTTGTAATTGAACGTCGCCCTGAGAATGCTCAAGTTATTGCCTTTCCGAGCGAGTGCCCAGTTTGTCAATCTAGGGTATTAAAAGCAGAAGGGGAGGCCGTACTGCGCTGCACTGGCGGTTTATTTTGTCAAGCACAGCGCAAAGAAGCGATTAAACATTTTGCTTCGCGTAAGGCGCTTGATGTCGATGGTTTAGGCGATAAACTAGTTGAACAATTAGTCGATGAAGGCTTAATTAAAACCGCAGCTGATCTGTTTAAATTAACTGAACTTGATGTCAGTACCATGGAGCGCATGGGAAAGAAATCAGCGACTAATTTAATTAAAGGCCTTGAGCTTGCTAGAGAAACGACCTTAGCAAAATTTGTTTATGCGTTGGGTATTCGAGAGGTGGGTGAAACTACAGCGGCAAACTTAGCGCAATATTTTCTTAATTTTTCTGCAATTAAATCGGCGGACGAAGAGCAACTACAACAAGTGCCTGATGTTGGCGTAATAGTAGCGAAAAATATTGTTAACTTTTTTGCTCAGGATCATAATGTAGCAGTGGTTGAAGAACTTGAAAATATTATGTCATGGCCTGATATTGAACGTAAAAGTGACCATGAATTACCACTGAAAGATCAAACCTTCGTGCTAACGGGGACCTTAAGTAAAATGGGCCGAAATGAAGCGAAAGCCGCATTACAAGTGCTAGGTGCAAAAGTATCGGGTAGCGTTTCAGTAAAAACAGATTATTTAGTCGCCGGTGAAAAAGCAGGCTCTAAATTAGTGAAAGCGCAAGATCTGGGTGTTAGCGTGTTAACAGAAGACGAAATGATAACACTACTAAATAGTTAAAGCGCTAAGCGAATAAAGGTATAAATAAACAATATTATGGGTAACGGTAGTAATATGGTAAATAATATTGTTTCACACCATTCAATAGTTCGATAGAACTTATACCAAGTAACATTTTCCTCTCGTGTTGAGGGTAACACCTGAAAGAAAAACATAAATGCCGCAACAACTAAACTTTCAATAGCAATAAATAAAATCAGTATTGCTAGCCAAACCAATGCACTCGGGGTTTTAAGCTGTATTTGCGCTTGTAAGCCGATAAACAGCACAAAAAAGAATAAACTCCAGGCTAAAAGCTGCCATTTAAAACGGGCAAAGGTAATCGCAATATAGTTAAATAGTTCAGGACTGATTGAAGATAGCATTAAATAAAAAATAGCTCCAGCGGGTTATTAATAGATAAAATAAGACAAAAATAGAAAAAATACGGGTGTTGATGTTAGGTTTTAGTTGCTGCATTAGCGCTAAATATCAACATAGAGTAAGTATATCGATTAACGCGATGAAATGTCAGTGATACTATGCTAATGGCACAATAAAAGTTAGCTTGTATTCGTTAGCCGAGATAAGTTTTTTCCGAAATACTAGCGGCTAAGTACTAAATGAAGCGCACAATATTAAAAAACATAACATGAATATGAGAGCACCATGAGGCTAGTTAATCAAATGAACATAAAGATGAAATGGACGGTACTTATTATTCTCAGTATTAGCGCCAAATTAGCGGTGGCAACGGCTATCGCTGATTACGTAGATATTTCTCAAGAAAAAACGCCTATCATAGTCGCTGCTAATGAAACTTCAATGATGGCTACCCATGCTGATATAAACCTTGCTGTTAAAGAAAAACCTCAACCGCTATCGGCACAACAAAAAGCTACACCTTTAGCTAGAGCACTAGCGCAATCAGAAAATAAATTGTCAGTAGCCTCGTTTAACGAAGATAGAACATTAACCCTAGAGATTAGTGAACTTAAAGATAACAGCGGTTTAGTCTATTTAGGCGGTAAAGTTTCTGCTGCTCAGCTGAGTGGTTATTTAGAGCAACTAAAAAGTGAATTAGGCGCCGAGCAATATGCTATTTATCGTCAGCATCAAGCGGCTCGTGATCATCAATCTTTTCATGTTACCTTGGTAAACCCCTATGAATATCAAATCATTAATAAAGATAAATTGAAATTATCAGCACAATTTCGCGTTATTTTGCATGGTTTAGGACGTGTAGAGCAAGAGGAGAAAACGAGTTACTTTATTGTTGTATCATCGCCTGATGGGCAATTTATTCGTCAAAAATCATTGTTAAAAAATAAAGATTTCCATATCACTTTAGGCTTTTTACCCGATGACATTTATGGTGTGAGTAAAGGCCGAGACACGCTAATTAACAAATAAATTTCATTACTTTTAATTTATAAAATTGTGACAGATTTGTGATAACTCTGTGAAAGTTTAGCAATGTTTGCTTTGCATACTAAGTGCGAAATCATTTAGTCATCAAGGGAAACTTATGAAACTTATTAAAGCCGCATCTGCTATTGCACTGGCCTGTTCAAGCTCAGCGCTAATGGCACAAACCATTGATATTCAAATTACCAACCTCACACATGCGCAACACTTTACGCCACGTTTAGTGATAGCACATGACAATTCAATTGACGCTTTTGAACCCGGTGTCGAAGCAACATCTGCTTTAGCTTGGCTCGCCGAAGCTGGCGTGATTGACGATACTCAAAATTCGGCATCTTCTGGACAGAACTTTGAAGCACTTTTAGGCCCAGCAGATAGTGACAATAGCTCAAATACTTGGCATCGTATTGATGGTTTAAGTGCACCATCAAGCACTGAAAACTACGCTTTTGATACCATGGATAAAACTCATCTTTCTATTTTGGCGATGTTAATTCCCACCAATGATGCCTTTGTCGGCTTAGACAGCATTAAAATTCCAACGACCCCGGGTACTTATACTTACACGCTGCATGCATATGATGCAGGCACAGAGTTAAATGACGAACTAAATAGTATGCGCACTGACATTGTTGAACAAGGGGGGACACCACTTGGTGGTTACGGGGCGCCAGGGGTTGCGGGTGCAGGTGCATCTCCAGTGCCATTAGGTGTCGGTGGTCTGGGGGTTGCGGCCAAAGTAGGTTTTGCACAAGACGGCACTGCAATTGGCGCTAACGAAGTAGTAGATGGTACCGATGGCCCCGTGCATATTCATAGAAATGTTTTAGGTGATACTAGCCTTACTGATGGCGCTAGCGATTTACAGTCGAGTGAGCACCGTTGGTTGAACCCTGTTGCACGCGTAACTATTACTATCCCAGCACCTTAATATAGGGAGAATAGATCATGAATATGAACAAAATAAGTTTAGCTTTACTGCCGCTAATTGCAGTATTAGCAACTGGTTGTGGTGGCGACGACGGCGCTACAGGCCCAGCAGGTACTGCGGGTGTTGACGGTACAAATGGTAGCGATGGTATGAATGGCACTAATGGCACCGATGGCAACTTAGCAGTTTTTACCGTACAGCTAACCAATTTAACCTATGGTCAGCCATTTTCACCGGCAGCGGTAGTGTTACATGAGCCAGGTTTCAATACTTTCATTGATGGTAAAGCGGCAAGTATAGCTTTAGAACAACTTGCCGAGGGTGGTGATCCCACTGAGCTGATGTCAGAAGCTTTAGCGGCAAGCCAGTATTTAGATGCCGTAACTACGGGGGGAGCAACACCGCCAAGATCTATAGGGGTAACGTCGACATTATTAGTACCGCTTTTAGATATTGATGACTTACGCATTAGTTTTACCACCATGTTAGTGAACACTAATGATGGCTTTACTGGCCTTAATGCGGCAAACATCAGTAATATGACTATCGGTCAATCTATCAGTTTTATGGCACCTACTTGGGATGCAGGCACTGAAGCAAACACTGAAACTCCAAACACAATACCAGGTCCAGCAGCAAGTGCTGCCGGTGGTGGTGGCGCCAGTGCAGGTTTTGATGCGGCGCGAGATGATCTTTTTGACTTGGTTCACTTTCACCGTGGTGTGGTTACTAGCGCCAATGCAACTGGTGGCAGCAAAGAAGGTTTAAGCAGCTCGATTTTAACCGAAGCTGATCGCTGGGATAATCCAACTGCGCGTATTGTTGTAACCCGCACACGATAGACCGATTAGGCGTCTTGATAGACGCCTATAGCGCTAACGTTATCACCATACCAAAGCCTATGCGAAAGGAATTTCGTAAAAGTAGCGAAAGTATTTCTGTGCAAACAAGTTCTTATGATTCAGGCACAGAAATATTACTAGAGTGAGTAGTCAAAATCTCCTATTAGCGCTATTAGGCTTTATTGGATTATTCACTCGGTCACTCTGTGCCACGTTCTTGTCATAAAAGATAATAATAATGGAGCAGGGCATGGATACCATACTGGTTGTTGAAGACGAGCAAGATATTGCTGACTTGGTGACTTTAAATTTACAAGAAATTGGCTTAACAGTTGAACATTGCTTATCCGGTGAAGTCGCGTTAGAGAAACTCGCCATTCATCAATATGATTTAGTGATGCTTGATGTCATGTTGCCAGGTATGTCGGGTTTAGATGTTTGTCGACAATTACGCGAGCAAAAGCCTGAACAGGTGATCTTAATGGTAACGTCAAGAAACAGTGAAATTGATCGAGTATTGGGTCTCGAGCTTGGTGCCGACGACTACATGACTAAACCCTTTAGTGTTCGAGAATTACAAGCTCGAGTGCGCAGTCAGCTACGACGAGTGCATTTACTCTCAAAAATCAGCCAACAACAACTAGAAAAGCAAGCACCTGAGCAGTACCTGACTTTAGGCACATTACAAATTGATAACAGGTCCCACCTAGTAACACTCAAGGGGAAAAATGTCGAACTGACCTCAACCGAATTTGATTTGCTGTTCTATTTGGCCAGTCATCCAGATCAAGTGTTTTCTCGTGAGCAGTTATTAAGTTCAGTTTGGAGCTATCATCATAGTGGCTATGAACATACCGTAAATTCGCACATTAATCGCTTACGAAATAAAGTTGAAAGCAATACGGCCAAACCCGAAATTGTACAAACCGTTTGGGGCGTAGGTTATAAACTGTGTCGCCAAGGTGTTGCGGCGTGAAGCTCTCTCTTTACCACCGACTATCTTTGTCGTTATTAGTGGTATTTATGGTTATTATCAGTGTGTTTTTTGTCTGGGCCGAACACTTAGAACAAACCACACGTTACGAATCTGAGCAACACTTGCATCTCTCACTTGCGGCGAATTTAGCTCGCGATAACCCACTGTTGCAAAAAGGCGCTTATGATCACCAAGCGCTGAAAAATCTTTTCCATACCTTAATGGTATTAGGGCCTGCATTTGAGTTTTATTTTGTCGATCCCAATGGCATTATTTTAACCCATTCAATTACACCATCATTAATCAAACGAAACCGAATAGCATTAAAACCGTTAATTCAATTAACACAAAACCAATTGAGCTTGCCGATTTATGGTGATGATCCTCAACATGAAAATCGCAAAAAAATATTTTCTGCTGCGCCAGTTTTTAATGGCATTGAATTAGTCGGATATTTATACGTTATTGTCACTGGCGAGCGTTATGAGTCAGCTTATAGTCGTTTAGACTCAGACCGCCAAGCTGAACTTTCTATGGTTATGCTGGTTGGCGCCTTGGTATTTCTTTTTATCGTTATGTTGGGGATTTTTTATTACTTTACCCGACCGCTTCGACGCCTTATCCGTGATATTCAGCAGCTAAAAAAAGCTGGCTTCGATAAATCTACATTGACTTTAACGCCATGGATGCCAAATAGTAGTAATGAAGTGCATCAATTGGGCGTAGCGTTTGAAGAAATGGTCCAACAAATTAATGGCCAGTTAAGCCAATTGCAACAAAGTGATGTCCAGCGACGAGAGTTGCTAGCTGATATTTCTCATGATTTACGTACCCCGTTGTCGTCATTGCAAGGCTACATTGAAATGATTGCTCATAAGGGCGAGCAATTAACTGCCCAGGCACGAGAAAAGTACATCAATATCGTGCTAAAAAACACCTTACAATTAAAGCTGCTTATTGACCAAATTTTTGAACTTACTCATCTTGAAGGTGGACAGGTAACATTAAATTTAGAAACGTTTAACTTAGCGGAATTACTCTACGACGTTATGGCAAAGTTTAATTTAGCCACCAGTGCGAAAAAAATCGATATTTCAGTTGCGCCAACTAGCTCTTACACCCAAGTGCACAGTGATATTGCTAAACTTGAGCGCGTAATTAGTAACTTACTAGAAAATGCCATTCGCCATACCAGCGAAAATGGCAAAATTGTGCTAATCATCGAAGAGCTTAACGACAATCAGTGCCGACTTACTATTAAGGACAATGGCACGGGTATAAAAACGGAAGAGTTATGTTATATTTTTGACACCCGTTATCGCGCGAGCAATGCCATACAGGAGAAAAATAAACATACCGGGTTAGGCTTAGCGATTACTAAAAAATTATTAGAATTATTGAAATCGGATATTAAAGTGCAAAGTACCTTAGGTGAGGGTAGCGCATTTTCGTTTACCCTTAGACGGGTGAACCATTAAAATAGTTACGATGAGTTTTATCCAATAAACGATAGATATTTGTATGCTCATTACTTAGAATAAGCGATGAAATAATTTACTTTAAAGCCATTTGTTTTAGGACATTTAATGAAAATCAATTTAGCAATACTTCTCGCAATAGTTACCTTAACTGGCTGTGCAAAGTCATCTACCGGTCGTTCGCAGTTAATGATGATGTCGGCCGATGCACTCAATAAAATGGGTAGTGCTTCATTTGAAGAAATGAAAAGCAAAGAAAAAATCAATCAATCGCCAGCAATCAATCGCTATGTACAATGTGTTGCCAATGCGATTACTAATAATGTGCCTCAATCTGCTCATGCTGGTGCTTGGGAAGTGGTGGTTTTTGATGCTGAACAAGTGAATGCTTTTGCGCTTCCTGGTGGAAAAATAGGGGTTTATACTGGCATATTAAAGGTCGCTGAAGACCAAGATCAGCTTGGCGCTATTATTGGTCATGAAGTTGCGCACGTTATCGAGGGGCACTCAAACGAGCGATTATCATCAAGCCAAGCGAGCCAAATGGGCCTTTCAATTGTCAGTGTCGTGCTTGAAAGTCAAAATATTGAAAGCCGCAACATGGTAATGGCAGGTTTAGGTTTAGGTGTTCAGTATGGTGTATTAATGCCTTATGGTCGCAGTCATGAAAGTGAAGCGGATATTGTTGGTCAAAATTTAATGGCTAAATCAGGTTTTGATCCAAAAGCTAGCGTTAAACTTTGGCAAAACATGGCGAAATTATCAAAAGGTGCGCCACCTGAATTTATGTCTACCCATCCTTCAAACGCAACACGCATTAAGCAATTAACTGAGCACTTACCTAAATCAACACCGGTTTTTAAACAAGCAACCGCGCCTAAATGCATAAAACCTGCGATTTAATCGCTAGGGTTACCTCTACACTACCTATTGTTCACACAAGTGCACGATAGGCGTGTTGAGGTTTTTGATTTCAATGGCTGACTACGTATAATGATTGATATTGGCCTCATATACGACATTAGAGTTTTAAATGGCTAAGTAATATTCAGTTGTTTTAGAACATTTCATTTCAGTCATAATGTTTGAGATTCATCTTGCAATTTTAATGAGCACTTTGTGCGCAAAGCGGAAGCTAGCAACTCGTTAATCCTAATGTCTGCTCCAAGCTCGCTGGGGACATTAGCTTTTCCATAAAGTTCTTGGTGCACTTTTACCTGAGTTAAACGCATAAGTCTGTCAATATTTAGGAAACTTGTTACAATGCTATTTTTGATTTTAGGTAGACTATGAATAAAAGTAATGATCCGCTACACGGCGTGAAACTTGAACAGATTCTAACCGAACTGGAGAAAAAAATTGGTTGGGATAAGATGGGTGAGTTACTGAATATTCGTTGTTTCTCCAATAAACCGCGTCTTAAATCAAGTTTGAAATTTCTGCGTACAACCCCTTGGGCACGCAGTCGAGTTGAAATTTTATACCTAAAAACATTTTGTAGTAAGCATAAAGAAACGGGGAAATTAATTAGGGGGATACTCGCCCAGAATACAGCAGTAGCAGCAGCGACTTCCACCAAGCCCGCTCCCTTTGTTTGGCCAACATCGAAAAATAAATAGACTTATGTGACACTGAAGACATTAGTATTTGAAAATTTTTCTCTGTATTGATCTACAGCAGACATGGCTTAACAATGACATTCCTCTAGCAGTGTCGCGATAGCCGACGTTCCCCATAGATAAAACTTTAAGCTTTTGAGGATGACTTTTTGCCAATAAGTCGTTCAGCCTCTATGTGACTAAGCCCCCATTGCCGTCAGTCGCGAAGTTGCATTGGGATGACGTCAAAGTGCGCTAAGCGGAAGTTACCCTAAAAAACATTTAATTTCTTCTTAAAGCGAAAACCCTACATTCGCTTTAAATGTCAATTGTGCCTATTCTAAATTAGCCATTTTTAATAAGGAAATTAGCCGTGGATAAAACAAGCCATGAAAATAGAATAATAACTATCGCTCTTCTAACATTTTCAATTTTGCTTGTTGGAGTTGCTTTAGATATTTATTTACACAAGAGTGGTCAATTATTTTCTGCGACAGGAGCCGTCCTAATTATTTATGCTGTACTTGTGTGGCGTAAAGAAAAACACAGGCTAGAACAGATCAACCAAACATATTTTAGGTTAATGGCAGAGAGTCGAGAAAAAAGAGATGCCATAAACTCACAAGTCGACGAGGCATTAGAAAGTGTAAGAGACTTGCTTTCCACTATTCGTCAAAATATCGATGACGATCTACAAGATTCAGAAAAAACGAATGAATTTCTTATTCTGTCATTCGCAATTCATGGAAGTTTACTTGAAGGTTTGACAAGTATTCATAAGGCAGTCATAGACTTAAGCGATAGCAACTTCGAGAAACTTAACTTGCAAAAGACCCTTGACGATGTTCATCAGACATTTGTTAAAACAGAAACAATTCTTGCGATTATAGGGACAGCGGTATGGGGTTTTGGCGCTTATATTTTCGAGGCGGTGAATTACTTTTTATAAAAAATAGACTACATTGATATCCACCCTAACTTACGTGGCTAATTACATCAGTTAAGCCACCCAATTACATCAGTACTACCAGTCATTATCATCCAACGCGGCTACCTAATGACACCACTAAATAGCATTAGGTTTGTCACTAATAAATTAAGATCACTTTGCGTAGGTTTGTTGACGTAACAGTTTGAAAGCTTAAGGTCGGCACGTTGCTGACATAGACATTTACCAAATATGTGAGAGTTACTTGTCAGCTTTTCGATCCTATTGCGAACGTTAGCTCTGCCAATAGCAAAACGTCCACTCCTCGCTATAAGCAGACCTCAATATAAAAGTTTGAATCGCATACTTTTTCTTGCAAGAGCTCACCTAACGATACCGACAGTTATGTTCACTATCTTCAAAGACAGCAGATATCAGAAGCGTTTTCTATGACGCTTTCGCCCCCAAAGCGAGATTGAGCTAACCGTAATTAATGTTATAACCACGACTATTTCCTGAATGAAAAAACGACTTAAGAATAAAGTAAATAGATGCGAAAGCTAACATTATTCCTGTTCATCTCATGGTAACTACTCTGGTAAGCCGTGATGAAAATTTTCAACGAAATGTCTTATATTCTTTAACTTAGATAAAACCATTATATTTTTGTTTCTCTTTAATTTCACATTACTTTCACAGGCAACAACATACGATATCGTCACAAATTTTACCTGTGGTGCAAATTTATGCCTTGTTCAATTGAATTAAAAAACGTTTCTCAATCATTTGAAAACATTGCTGCTAAAAGTAATGCTTCGACTATTACCTTATTTGAAAACCTTGATTTATCAATAAACCAAGGACAATCCTATGCCATAACCGGTCCTTCAGGTGCCGGTAAGTCAAGCTTGCTTATGCTCCTTTCAGGGTTAGAGAAACCCACTTCAGGTCAAGGTCATTTCATCAACGATAATCACACCTCAACTATTGATCACTTACGCTCCGAAATCGGTTTTATTTTTCAACAGTTTCATTTGCTGGCTGAGTTAACCGCGCTGCACAATATTGCTTTACCGTTGAAATTGCGTGGTGATAAACAGGCAATGGAAAAAGCTAAACACTGGTTAAAAAAGGTCGGTTTGTCAGATAGAGCGGATCATAAACCTTCACAATTAAGTGGCGGAGAACAACAACGTGTTGCCATCGCGCGCGCGTTAGTATTTTCACCAAAATTTATATTTGCCGATGAACCAACAGGTAATTTGGACCAACACCATGCGAATGAAATTTCTGATATTTTATTTGCCTGCTGCCAAGAGAATAATGCAGGGTTAATTATTGTTACACACAGTAATGTATTGGCGAGTAAGGCGCAGAACATTTATTCACTTGCTAATGGCAAGCTCACTAAAAACCTCTCGACAGATGAAAAGCAGGTAGCATTATGTTAAACCATCATATGCAATTGGCTTGGCACTACTTTGGCCAAGAATACCGCCAACCTCATCAACAATTACTTCGATGGGTTCAAGGTGTTTTAATGGTTTTTATCGTCACTTTAACGCTATCAAGTCATACTATTCAGCAATACTTGCAAGGAAATTTACAGAACCTTTTGGGTGCCGATGCTGTACTCACTCAAAAAGACAAATTAACCACTAATCAATTGACTTCATTAGCTAGTTTTAGTGAGAGCGTGATCAAAACATTACAGATTAATGCCACGTTAACATTTAACGAAAAATGGCAACGTGCAAAACTCAAAGCGGTAGGAAGTGATTACCCCTTACAAGGTCAATTACTCACTTCTACGTCGTTGCAAAGCTCTGCAACAGTGACAAACGGTGGGCCTGCAGCAGGTAATATCTGGTTAGACAGCCGAATATTCGCCAGTTTAACGCTAGCGATTGGTGACGCTATTTACATAGGTGAGCAAGCCTTTATCGTATCAAGGGTGTTAATTCACGAGCCTGATAGATTGATGGAAGGACATAATGTTTCTATGCGAGCTATCGTCAATATTGTTGATATGGAAAAATTAGCTTTTCCGTCCGATCTTATTCAGCACCGTTACCTTGTTTCCGCGTCAAAATCACAAATACAGCAAGTTATTGATTGGCAACAAACGCAACTTCCGGCAGCACAAATTCACCATAAACAAGGCGCCCATCCGTTAGCTTCATTTTGGCAACGCACTGAGAACTTTTTAGGTTTAGCCTCCATTATTTTATTTTTTATGGCCGCTATCGCCATTGAACAAATCGCGCAAGTTCACTTAAAAAAAGAACAATATTTTTCAGCTGTTTGTATGAGTTTAGGTGCTTCGAAAGCAACAGGTTTACAGCTATCCTTTTTTAAATGGTTGATCAATATATTGCTGTTAATACCACTAGTGACTATTTTTTCTGGCGTATTTCATTGGTTGATCGTTGGTTGGTTATCTGAAACATTTGTCGAAATCATTTGGCAATTAGAACTTTGGCTTACGGCTAAAACGATTACTACCTGTGTATTACTCTTTGCTGTCTTTCATTCAGCTGTTTGGTTAACCTTGTGTCAAACATCAGTCGCTAGGTTGTTTCAGCAAAATCAAAAAAGTATTTCTTTAGGCTTAATTAAAGTATGTGCCTTAGTTGTGCTTGTTTGGGTTGCCGTGAAGTACTCAGATAATGGTTTATTAACCTTGATGTTAGTCGGCAGTATTTCAATCACTATCCTATTAATGGCCGTGATTAGTTGGACGGTTTTAACCTTAGGTGAAAAAGCCACTCAACAATTTTCAGGACTCATCCCTTTTACATTGTTTATGATGAAACAGCGTTTGTTAAGTAAAAGTACTCAAATTCTGGGTATTGGATTAAGCACATTTCTATTATTGTTTACGCTTATGCTGTTAAAAGACTTAGGCGACACTATGCTTTCATACCAGCGAACACATGACGGTAATGTGATGATTTCACAAGCAAGTCAAACACAAATGAAAGCGATCAAGCAATGGTCGACAGATCATAATATTAGCTTGCGTCAAACTAAACCTTACGTGTACGCCAAAGTAGTAAAAATTAATGACCAAGCACTCAATACATTTGCAACAAAACCCAGTGACAGCTTAGCGACGCTATCACACGCTATTAGACTGCATTGGAGTGAAGAACTGCCAAATAATAACCGCTTGGTTCAAGGTAAGTGGTGGCAAAAAGACGCTAAAAACTGGCAACAAATATCGCTTGAAGAAGAGGTAATGACAGATTTAGGTTTGACTCTAGGCGATAAACTTACGTTTATTATTCATCAACAACCTTTTACCTTCACTATTACGGCAAGTCATGTGTATAAGCCGGGCGCGGGTTCCATTACCTTCTGGGTGCAAATGCCCCAAGCTGCCATCCAACATATCAACGCCCCCCAATACAATATGGCAAGCTTAGAGCTTGGCAATGGTCAATGGCCACTGCTCAGTGAATTGTGGAAAAACCATCCCACCATAAGGATGATCTCTCTACAAGAGTTAACAAAACAATTTGATGATATTTTAGCTATGGTCACCAAAGTTATTAGTGGTTTTGCCGTGATGATTGTTTTACTCGCCATCATTGTCATTTTGTCTTCAATTAATGCGCTTGAAAGTAAAGAAAAGAAAAAGAACAGTATCATTATGAGCTTTGGTTTTTTAAAGAAAACGTGTTTACAGCTAAACATTATTGAATGGTTAATTACGGCATTAATCATAGCTACGGGAGCAATAGTGGGTACTTATATTACCGGCATGTTAATTTATCAATCTCAGTTTTCACTGTCTTATCAACCAAATTTATTTATATTATTCATTACATTAAGCATTATTTTGAGCACAGTAACCTTATTAGGTGTATACGCCAGTCGACATAGTTTAAAAAGTTCGGTGAAGCAATTGATGGCTGACGTTTAAGGTCTGTTTTTTTAATCAAAGCAGTTTCACATCTGTTTCACGTTATCTTTGTCACACTTGCTTTATACTTAGCTTATGAGAGAAAAAATGAATATTTTAAAAAAACACGCATTAGTATTAACCACGTTATTCATTACGTTAATAGCAACAACATTACAGGTGCAGGCTGAAAAAACTACCAAGAAAGTGTTAATGGTAGTCAGCGGTAATGGTCAAGGTGAAAAACAACCCGGTTATGAATTTGATGAATTTTCAAAGGCTTATTCGGTTTTTAAAGATAATGGTATTGCGGTTGATATCGCCAGCCCTAAAGGTGGTCAAGTAGAAGCGGATAAATACGACCCAAGTAAAAGCTATAATGCAAAAGTCTTAGTTGATGACGCTATTATGGCAAAACTTAATAATACACTGACAACTAGCTCAATTGATGCACAAGCGTATGATGCAGTTTTTATTGTTGGTGGTAAAGGTGCTATGTTTGACTTACCCAAAGATACCGCATTACAAAATATTATTGCCAATATTTATCAACAACAAGGCAGTGTAGCAGCGGTTTGTCATGGCCCAGCGGCATTAGTTAATGTCAAACTAAAAGACGGTAGTTATTTGGTTGCCAATAAAGCGATAAACAGTTTTACCAACCAAGAAGAGAAATTGTTTGGTCAAAAGTGGATAAAGGATTTTGATTTTCTGCTTGAAGATAAATTAACTGAACGTGGTGCTAACTTTCAATCAAGCGAAATCATGCTAAGTCATGTTGCCATTGACGGACGTTTAATTACCGGTCAAAACCCGACTTCAACCGTAGGTGTCGCAACAGCTTTAGTTAAGAGTTTAGGGTTAACACCTGTTAAAGTGGTCGTGGAACTAGAAGACAAAACTATGGCCGTAGTCGCTAAATTTATAGCGGGAGACAAATCAGCACTTGAAACACTGGCGAATAACCAAGCGCAATACCATATAGCTTTAGTCGGTATGTACGGCTTCTATTTTTTAAAAGTAGCGGATACAAGGCTTGATTATGAGCAATCATTAGCCTTAATGATGGTGGCACAAAAAGAGATTAACAGCCCGAATCTCGATATGAAAATAGCAAAAACACAGTTGAAATTAGGACAAGCGGCTAGTGCAAAAGTCACGTTGAATCAGCTAATTATCACAGAACCTGATTTCAAACCCGCGCAAGACTTGTTAAAATCGTTGTAATGTCATATGTCCTTAACGATACCTTTAGCACAGAAAGCGTTAAGGACTTTAAAATTCGAGACATGCTATGAATAATCAATCTTTATATATTCTCGTCGTTGAAGATCAGCTAAGTATTGCCCAAAATATTGCTGATTACATGGAAAGTAAAGGTCATGTATTAGATTTTGCTACCCAAGGTGAGCAAGGATTAGAGCTGGCGTTAACTAACCATTATGATTTGGTCATTCTCGATTTAAATTTACCAGTAATGGATGGGCTTGACGTTTGTAAGCAATTACGTAAACAAGCTAGTCATCACGTACCGATCATCATGCTTACCGCAAGAGACAGCATTGACGATAAAATTTCGGGTTTTACACTAGGTGCTGATGATTATTTAACCAAACCCTTTTCTTTAGAAGAATTGGAAGTTCGCTGTTTTGCGTTATCAAGGCGTCATTTATTACAAACCAATCATACCTTAACATTTGACCAGCTAATCATTGATAGACAAAAACAACAAGTAACACGTACGGGAAAAAACCTTGAGTTACATACTATGGGCTATCGCATTCTTTCAATTTTAGCTGAAGCGTATCCGCAAGTGGTAAGTCGTTCAACCTTATCGCAAAAATTATGGGGAGATGAGCCAACAGAATCAGATGCGCTTAGGTCTCACATATATCAGTTGCGAAATATGTTAGATAAGCCTTTTGATTATCCGATGATAAAAACCATGCATGGTATTGGCTTCGTATTGAATGTAAAAAGCGATGTGAAAAATGATGATAAATAGTAATATCAAAAAAAATAATCGGCCACAAACCCACAAACAAAAGCCGCCGCTAAAGTTTCATAGTTTAAGCAGAAAAATTGTCAGTCAATTTTGTTTATTTACTCTGCTAATATCGACGGTTTGGGGCATGTTTTGCTTCATCTTAATGTACAACATTGAAGATGAATTTATTGAAAGAGAAGTCCAACAAGAAGCACAATATTTACAACAAGCTTATGACAAGAATAAACAATGGTCGGACTCTCGTGTTGGCTATATGACCTTATACTTCTCAAAAAACACCTTACCTGACGATATTAAGCAGCGATATATTAGCGAGCCAAACAGAAAAGAGTTTTCAGGGGAAGATGGCCGACACTATCACTTATTAGCACTACCAAACTCAGAAAACATTTACCTTGTCGCAGAAGTCAGTGAAATGTTGTTAGTTCGCCCTATCACTCAAGGGGTGTTAAAATTAATGCTGACCGGAGGCTTTATATTAGTATTACTTGCCTTTATTATTGCGTGGCAGCTTGGCAGAAAAACCGCTATGCCATTGAAGCAACTCGCCGATTTAGTTAACGGTGTTGCCCCTGAAAAGATCCCCGATAAGTTTGCTGAACAATTTCCAAATAATGAAATAGGCATTTTAGCGCACACCTTAGAAAGCGCTATGACGAGAATTAACCAAAGTTTACTCAGAGAGAAATGCTTTACTCGCGATGTCAGCCATGAACTTAGAACACCTGTCGCTATTATTAAAAATGCCGTAGAGGTGTATCGTAATCAACATGTCACTGATGAAAATAACCCAGTTATCGATCGTATATCCCAAGCAAGTACGCAAATGGAGCAAACAGTTACCACGTTGCTAACCCTAGCAAGGGAAGAACATACCGACGCAGACAAAAAGCAGATAAAAATACTGCCATTAATTGAACAAGCTATTATTGACCAGAATCACCTTATCAATAACAAACCAATACAAGTGGAAGTAAACGACAATTGTAATGTAGAAGTCTATGCACAGTCAGGTATGTTAACGCTATTATTAGACAATTTGATCGGCAATGCCTTTCAATATACTCAAGAAGGCAAGGTAACCATTGAGATGCGAAATAATACCCTTATAGTTGCTGATACTGGGCCAGGTATTGAAGCAAGCATTTCCGATAAAATAACCGAACCGACAGTTAAAGGTAACCAAAGTAGCGGGTATGGTTTTGGTTTATCGATTGTAAAACGTTTATGTGAACATCAAGGTTGGTCATTAACGTTTTCAAGCGAGCAAGGAACCAAAATTTCTATCAGGTTAAAATAATCGCTAGTTGATTAGCTACTTTATTTGAGGTGTTTTTGTTGCTGCATTGTTAGTATGCAACTTAAGTAAAACTGAAAATATTTTACTATTGAAATTTTTTATAAGCCAATCAGCTTATAAACGTGGTTATTACCTGGATAGAAACCATTTTATCTGTCTATTGGCTGTAGGTTTATTGTGTTTATTTACCTTGATATTGATAGCCTGAAAAAACATCAAGAGACGTTTCGTTGATTTCGCTGAAGTAAGCAAAACTACCTTTCATCTTCATTTCAATTTGCTTGGTTAGTACAGCACCATTGATATGAGAAAAAGTAAACGTTATCGCTAAGTCGGTAATTTTGGCAGTAAACATGGGGGAAAATTCAGCGTTGTTCCATATCGATATTGTCTCAATAAATTGTTCACCTTTTTGATAGATTAATTGTCCCTGAAGCTTACCAATCGAGTCTTTTCCTAGCTTTTGTAAGTAAACGTTAAATGCCATCACAATGCTTTTCTCATCATTAGAGACTAAAGACAGGCTTTGGTGATCAATAAGCTCGCGTAACTTGATTTGAATATTACTTCCTTGCTTCTTTGTCTTGCTTTGCTTTTGTTTCTTTTTCGTAAAACGCTCAATTTGTTTTTTTGTCGGTAGTTGACCATTAAGTTGTTTAAGGAGCCACCTTTCACTGGCTTGTGGGGAATATTGTTCAATACTGCTTGATATATCACCTTCCTCGTCTTCATAGCGAGAAATTTTATAAGACCACAAGTCTTTTTCAGTCTGCTCAACTTTTATAATAGCGCGATTCACTTTTTCCTTTAGCGATATGAGTTCCGCACTACTATTTTCGGCTGCAGTGATGTTAAAAGCTGCACCAAAGCAGATCAGTAATAAGCCATTATTCTTCATGTTTTGCCTTTGGAGATATAAAAATTAAACTGTATTCGTCTTTGTGTGAAATAAAGGTGAAACCTAATAGAACAGTTGGATAAATTAACCATGTTTTTGGCAAATTAGATTAATGCGCCTTACTTATCGAGAGAAGATTATCATTACGAGTACTGAGAAATGACAAAGAATAATGTTTAGACAGCAGATTGCTCATTTATTAAAGTGTGAATTAACCACAGCGTCCATATATTCTCCACATCCCTGAAAGTATTAAGTAAAATTACCGTTGTAAGATCATAAAATTGCCCCTCGTGCATTGAATGATTTATGTTATCAAAAACAAATTAAGTATTAAAATATAAATTTGAATAATGCCTGCTCTCGTATCAACAGTGACCAAAAAATGCGTTCAAAATTTACCGTTGCTAAAGACTGCAATGTGGCATTTTTTATCCTTAGCATCTCACATTATAAAATGCATAATTTACTAACGTAACGTCAATTTTACTAAGGACTCGATTGTGCGCATTCCTGACATTAACTATGGTTTGTTCTTTAGGTCAACAGCTAGTCAATTTCGGACATTAAGCCTTTGCAAATTCAGGAGCATCTTTAGGGCAATATTAGCCAAGATTTACTGCTCACTTGTGGGGCTGGTTTAAGTTTTTTTCCGACGATGGTAATCAATCACCAACTGCTAACTTATGTTAAGTTTTTGAAATCAGCTTGGCGCTTAGGGGCGATTGAAATGGATTGGGGAGCAATCTAAAAATATAAGGTTCCGCACTTTAAATTTCACTTAAAAGTGCGAAATAGTATTGTCGCCTTTTGTATATTTATGTTGAGCTTTGTTAAATAATTGTTTCGTTTTATTGATTACCTCACTCTTCATGAGTAAACATTGCAAGGAAATCTTCAGGTAATCTTGGCTCTGGTAATGCGAGGATATAGACTACGCGATTTTTAATCGCCCCTTCTGCATGTAATTCTAACGCAGGCACAATTATTTTGTCTCCAGCACTGACCAGTGTCCTTTCGTTTGTTTCAGCATCTAGAAAATCCGTTTCCCCTTCCATAATATAAGCATGAACTTCATCTTTGTGCCAATGTATCGGGGGACCGTCTGTGACGCCTGATACAAAAGTAGTTGGCCAGGTATCATTCTTTTCTATATCTGCTAGCACTTCTGCCTTTGTTGCGAAAAATTGCTTGTAGAACTTTAATCCCATTTGAAATACTCCTTTATCTAAGTTGTGTTTAACTGCCGCATTAGAGAGAATAACAGTAGGTTGCTTGCGCAGTAAATAGGTATATAATCATTGCATTCATGTAAGGAGTGCACGAATGGATTTAAATAATATCCAGTTGTTTGTTGAAGTAGTCCAACGAAACAGTTTTGCCGAAGTTGCTAGAATGCGTAATATTGACCCTTCATCAGTATCGCGATCTATTCGGAAACTTGAAGATAAATTGGGCTTTCGACTGTTCCAACGAACTACTAGAAAGCTATCACCGACCGAGGCAGGAAGGTCCTACTTTAGACAGGTAGAAGGACTAGTAGCCACATTTATAAAAGCGGGAGAGCAGGCTTTAGATTTATCGAATGAGCCTATCGGCAATCTCAGAGTGGCTGCTTGTACCTCTTTTGGGCAAAAAGTATTAGTACCTTTGTTATCTGTGATGAGAAAGGAATTTCCAAAACTGCTAATAGAACTGGTGCTTGCGGACACCCAAGTTGATATTGTAGAGCAACAAATTGATGTTGCTATTCGTTTTGGAAAGAAACCTGCCGATGATTTTATTTGTAATGAATTAGCACCCAGAAAATTTATTGTCTGTGCCAGTCCGGCTTTTATAAAATCTAATAACATTACAGAGAACCCGGTTTGCTTAAGTGAACTAGAATGTCTCAGGTTTTCAATACCTGGATATCGTGATGCATGGAAATTTCGCCAACCTAATAAAAAAGAACTAGTCGTTCCAGTTAATGGACATTTATTGATCTCGCATGGCATGACGATGACGGCTACTACCGTCGCAGGACTTGGTGTGGCATTACTTCCTGATTGGTTGTGTCGAGATGAACTGGCAGATGGAAGCTTGGTAGAGCTTTTTCCAGACTACGAATGTGCAGGAGTAGATTTTGATACATCTACTTGGTTGGTTTATCCAAGCAGAGATTACATGCCATTAAAACTCAGAGCGTTTATTGATTGTTTAAAAAATGAGATACCGGAATTTAGTTAAATCGAATTTAGAATCTCCATCTATAACCCCGCTGTTTAAAATCATATATAAACTATGAATATAGCTAAAAACATCGAAATATTTATAGTATTTGATGGTCATAAAAATCGCCAAACATTACTAAACGGAAAGCACCATAATTCCCTTATAGTAGCAATACTACATCCGGAACCAACGGTTCGCTTTCTGCTGATAGGGAGCACTTACTAAAATAATTAACAACAATAGCTTTTGACAAAAAATAGGGAGGTGCAGAGTCATAGGTCTATGACCGCAATGGTGGCTTTGTTGAAGATTAATATGAAGGTAGAACAACGTCTCATGAACACAAAAATGCAGCTCAAAAATCTATTGATGTTAATGTCAGCTTTCGTATCTAAGCGAACCTAAATTTGGCTGTTTTTTAAGCCAAATGTGCATTTGCATCAATATTCACTGCATCAATATCCACTGTTATTCATCGGCCTAAGTGGCCGTTTTACGTAAAAACTAGGAGATAGTACCTCATTGTCGAAACGTATTATCACGGTAAGGGGCAAAGGTTACCTCTTTGATCCTGATACTTGGAACTAATGACGTACTGTTGTTAAATTAGACCCCGTAAACGATTTTGTTACAGGGCCTTTCATATAAATTCTTTAATTTACTTCATAGGCTTTTTGAATAACAAAGTAAACCTGTCGGAATTACCTGTTACTGATTTACGACCTACTTCATAACGTAATTCATCATCAGCTTTGTAATGAAGATTTGAGTAATCGACAAATTCAAAACCTGCTGCTTCAACTTCTTTAATCACTAATACTGGGTCTACACGACGACCATTTTCATCATTTTCACTTTGCATATGGCGACGAGTATGATCAACAATACCGTAAATACCACCAGGTTTAAGTGCTTTCAACGCTTCTACGTTTATGGCAGTACGTGTTGCTAGCGATAAGTTGTGATAGTTACGAAAAGTTAGCACCGCATCTATATTTTTTACATCAAACTTGATGTTTGATAAGTCATAGCGCTTTTCTTCTTTATTACGCTCCCATTTTGAATCATTACTTACCGTTTCAACTTTACTGAAACCTTTTTGTTTTAATAAACCATCTTTGATTCGATCGCCTGCCATACCTAAATAAAGTTGGCCTTTATCTTTCAAAGCAGGCGCAAGCAAAGCTGTATACCAACCACCACCGGGAATTAGCTCCAATACCTTCATATCTTCTTGAATACCAAGAAATTCAAGTGTTTCTACTGGGCGACGGTTTCTATCACGATCTTTATCTTTTTCTGAGCGGGCTTCAGCTTTCATTGCCACTTTAATGTTATCTGAAAATGTATCGGCTTGTACTAGACATGTAGATAAACTGCACCCAATAAATAACGGTAGTAATAATTTTCTCATCCTAACTTAATCCTTTTATAATTTATTTATTATATTGTTGTTTTTCAACTGACATTCGAACAATCATAGACCGAATTGTCGCTAGTTTACTTCGTTTATCACTTAAAAATGGGTAACAAAATATGTCTTATGAAGGAAATGACTAAGATCTGACAGCGAGGAGGGTAATGAATTTAATCCTTATACTGTTAAATTGGGTCACTTTTGGCTGCAATTTAACATGAATAAACCTTTTTCGTTTACTAACGGTAAAGTGTATCGAGGTATGCAATTTAATGTACCTGAGGCAAATGATTTTATTTACTGTGTTGGTTGCGCGATCGACAACAGTTCGGAAGGTTTTTTTTGGCTGCTTTGAAGCCAATCTGGGATTGAATCCTAAGCCTCTCACCCTGTGAAACGTAGGAGTCAGGCTTTTGTGGTTTTCCAGCTATTGCTATCACTTGTCGCTAGATAAGCCAAAGCTAACGTCTGCTATCGTATCAAAGTGAACATAAAGTAGGGTTGTTTTTATTCGTAAATTTAAGCCGCTTTGTGGTATTAGTGATCGTTAGCTTCAATCTCATTTGGTGATTGTGAATCTCAAGTATTATGCGTAGTCACAAGTGCGGACTTTATTTTTTGGTAATACGCCAAAAGGCAAAACTGGCGACAACAAATAAAATCATCGGATAGTAAGCATGGGTAACTACTGCTATCGGGGATATTTTTAAAGTAGCACCTAGCAGTAAAGCCTGAGCGCCGTACGGTAGTAAACCTTGATTGATACAAGCAAAAATATCTAACAAACTGGCTGAATGGGCCGGGCTAAGCTTACCATCTAGGGCTAAGTCTTTTGCCGTTTCACCTGTGACGATAATAGACACGGTATTATTAGCGGTAAAAAAGTTACAACAAAAGGCTAAAGCGCCAATACCAATGCCTGCTGCGCGCTTTTGATTGTTAGGGCTGATTTTTCGTGTCAAACGTTCAATACTTGCGGTAAGGGCACTTAAGCCACCTTGGCGCTTAATTAACTCACTTAAACCACCAATAAATAACGACAAAATAAAGATATCTTGCATACTGGCAAAACCTTTATTGATATCACTTACCCAACTCGTTAATTGATAGCCATTGTTGATCATGCCGATTGCGGCGGCTAAGACAATGCCAATGATTAAGACCATAAAGACATTGACCCCCGTAAGTGCTAACGCCAAAATAACGATATAAGGCAAGAAGCCAATAATATCGAGATCTTGGCTTACTTCATGATTAAGAGCTACGCCATTGGCAGCAAGAATCGCCAAACAAATTAATGCCGCAGGAACAGCAAACTTAAAATTGACTCGAAACTTATCTTTCATATGTGCGCCTTGGCTGCGGGTCGAGGCTATCGTGGTATCAGAAATTATCGATAAGTTGTCGCCAAAAATAGCGCCAGATATTATACAACCGGCAATGACACTGGCATCAATATCAGCAGATTCAACAAAGCCTAAAGCAATAGGGGCAATAGCGGCAATGGTGCCCATTGAGGTTCCCATCGCCGTGGCAAGAAATGCCGATACTAAGAAAAGGCCGGGTAATAGGAAATAATCAGGAAAAAGCGATAGCCCTAGTTGCACACTGGCATCAACGCTGCCGGTCGCTTTTGCAACCGTTGCGAAAGCGCCAGCTAAAAGGTAAATAATACACATAGTGATAATATTTTGATGGCCAGCCCCTTGGATAAACTGGCTGATTTTATCATTTACTGTATCTCGCCCCATATAAACCGCCAATAAAATTGCCGGTATAATAGCGATACTGGCCGGTAATTGGTAAAAGGCAAAATCAACACCTTGCAAGCTTAAGACAATACCAGTACCCAAAAATAGCGTAAGAAAAACACCAAATGGCAGTAAGCTTTTCAAGCTTTGCTCCGATATGTTGGTTTTCAATACTTGCTTCGCTTTATTTTTCGAGGTGTTTTCGGGGTTTTTATAGGTCATTAATAGTTTCTTTTTTAGTGATTATTTTTAAATTATTGCTAATAAAAATAATCACGTTAATTTCTAGAACATCTGTTAGGTAGGCATTATAGGGGGTTAAGGCTTTTTGTCAATTTAGACGTCTAGAAGTTTATTCTTCAGGCGGTTGGCAGACATTAATACTTAGTATCTAAAACTTTTATATGGCCTTATTGATAAATATATCGGCTAAATTGGCACGCTAGTGGCTTTGCCGCATCACTTATATATTGGGTAACCTACTATAAATGGTGTGGCAGTAATGTTTCATGTAGCGTTGCGCTTTTATACACTAGCTAAATCTATAGCGCTTTATAATATGACATTCCATCTATTATTAGATAAAATCAATGTAGACCTAAATAGACTGATGATTGTCAGTTTTCCTTAATATGAAAATATAATGTCCGCTGAAATAAAAGCTAAACGCTCTAATAATACTTTTTTAGAAATTATTTATAATATTGCTATTCCGTCGATTATTTTAATGAAATTATCAGGGGATGAATATTTAGGCTCAATATACGCACTTATTTTTGCGTTATTATTTCCGCTTGGTTATGGCTTGTACGACTTTATTAAAAATAAGTCGATGAACTTTATTTCGTTACTTGGCTTTTTAAGTACTTTGTTAACCGGTGGCATTGGTTTATTTGAGTTAGATGTTCAATGGCTGGCCATTAAGGAAGCTGCCATACCGTCAGCGATAGGATTAGTTGTGCTAGTTTCCGGCTTTTGGGGCAAACCATTAATTGCTCGGATTTTGTTAAATCCGATGTTGTTTAACTTAGATTTAATTTATCAGACGTTATCAAGTCTAGATAAAACCGATGAGTTTAAAGCCAAAATTCAACGGGCAAATCACCTGCTATCTATAACTTTTGTTTTTTCTGCGACAATGAATTATCTCTTAGCTAAATGGATTGTCGTTAGTCCAGCGGGCACGACAAAGTTTAATGAACAGCTTGGTGAAATGACCATGCTAAGCTATCCGGTCATTGCCATACCCTCAATGGTGATGATGATTGCCATTATGTTTTACGTCGTAAAGAGTTTAACCAAGTTAACCGGTTTAAAGTTTGAGCAAATATTAAACGCTGAACAGTAACGACTTAATGATTAATCGGACTGTGTTTACTGTCTAAAGACAGTGTTTAGTAACTTTCACGTTAATAATTTTCTAAAATAATTAAACTTTGCTCAGCAGGTTTGTGGTTATAACGCTATTTTAATACGTATTATCAATGTTTTATATGATGTTGTGTTTTGGCTAAAGCAAAATATAGTTTAAAAGATGTTTCATTATCATTTGAGGTTACCGCTATTTCACCGCCGTTGGCTTTTACTAGTGCTTTGACAATCGCAAGACCTAACCCAGCGCCATCACTGTGTCTTTTTCTTGACTTATCTGCGCGATAAAAACGGTCAAAGAGATAAGGTAAATGCTCATTTGCTATTTTTTCTCCAGGGTTACTAATACAGATACAAATTTGGCCGTTGGCGGTGTTTTTGCTCTTTAACGTTATTGAGCAACCTTGTGGCGTATACCTTATAGCGTTGGACAAAAGGTTTGATAATAATTGCCGGAAATGTAACTTGTCACAATAAAAATCTAGATTTTCCCCTTGTTGGACAAAAGTAATATTTTCATCTTCAGCCAAGGCATCAAAGTACTCAAATAATGCCGCTATTTCGCTATGGTTATTTAATACTTGTTGCTGAGGCTTGATGAGTCCATTTTGTGTTTTTGCCAACCACAACATATCGCTAATCATTTTTGTTAGCCGCTCAAGTTCTTCAAGGTTAGAAAATAGCAGTTCCTGATATTCTACTAGTGCTCGTGGCCGTGACAAGCCAACCTGATTTTGGGTAATGATATTGGTCAGTGGGGTTCTTAATTCATGGGCAATATCACTAGAAAAATTGGATAAACGCAGAAACTCATCTTGGAGTCTGTCGAGCATTGAATTAAACGAATGCACCATATTGATAAGCTCGACAGGAATATTTTTGTCAGCTAACCTGACATCCATTTTATTGGTTTGAATATCATGCATTTCGCGGCTTAAGCCGCGCAAAGGATTTAAGCCTTGATGAATAGCAAACCAAGCAACTAATAGGATCAGCACACCAGAGCCCAACATAATAGCCCACAAGCTTTGTTTAAATTGTTTTAAAAACTGTAGATGAAAGCTCATGTCGATGACGGCGCTGATCTTATAAAGCTGTTGCTGTGTTTTCACGTCGCTGACGACGGCGCGATAGCTATAAATGCCGGTTTGCCACTTGACGATATTATCGCTATTAAACTCAGGTGAAGTTGGAGATTGCATGATCTGCTCAGTAAAATCTCGCGTTGAGCTTTTATAAATTAGCTGACCTTGCGCAGTATTTACTTGATAATAAACCCCATGATGGCCAGCCACCGCTTTTGATAGCGCCTTTACTAGTTCATTTTTTGAGTTATGGTGCTGCAATAAAACCGCTGCAACCGATTTACTGATCACCTTAAGCTCGCCACTGTCTTGCTGCATAAAATGATGTTCAATAGAACTATTAATTAGTGACGCTACTAAGGTTAAGCAAGCAATGACAGTGACCGCAACAAACAAGACTACGCGCAGAGTCAGTGACATGGTTCGAGACTTAGCTTGCATCTATATCGGCCTCTAATTTATAACCCATACCGCGCACGGTATGAATAAGCTTTATAGCGTAATCATCGTCGACTTTACCTCTAAGTCTTCTGATCGCAACATCAATGACATTGGTATCACTGTCAAAATTCATATCCCAAACTTGCGATGCAATCAGTGATCGTGGCAGTACTTCACCTTCACGGCGTAGTAATAACTCCAGTAAGCTAAACTCTTTGTTACTGAGTAAAATGCGTTTACCGGCGCGTTGTACTTTTCGTTTTGGAATATCCATTTCTAAATCTGAAATTTTAAGGGTGTTTTCAATCGTTTGTCCGCCACCGCGACGAATTAGCGTGCGCACTCTTGCTAATACTTCAGAAAAAGCAAAAGGTTTTATCAGATAATCATCAGCGCCAAGTTCAAGGCCTTTTACTCGGTCATCAACGCTGTCGCGTGCTGATAGAAATAATACCGGCGTATAATTATTTGCCTCACGTAGTGATTGTAAAATTCGCCAACCCGAAACATCAGGCAGCATTACATCTAAGATAATGACATCAAATAATTCGGTCATTGCTAAGTGATGTCCGTCAAGCCCATTACGGGCCAATGAAACCTGAAAGCCAGCTTCACTCAAACCTTGCTTTAAGTAATCACCGGTTTTAATTTCATCTTCAACAACGAGTAAGCGCATATAATTCCTTCACTAAATGTCCTTAAGGTTTGCTCTTGCTACACTATGCAACATTAGTTACAACTATAACATGACAGCAAGATTACAACTTTGTCATGTTTGAGTCATGTCAATGACAGGTGTTATTTCTATACTAGCGGTATATTTTGCTATTTAAGGCTTAACAACATGGGATTTAAACCATCATTGCAAACTGCTTCAATGCCACGTCGACGTTTTGTCCAAGGCTTAGTTGCTGGCGGTGTGCTTGCGGCGTTTCCAAGTATTATCCATGCGGCGTCATCGTTAGTAGCAGACACCATTACCGGTAATACCCCTGAGCTTAGTGGCAAAGTTATTGAGTTGGTTATTGACGAATCACCGGTAAATTTTACCGGTGTTGTTCGCATGGCAACTACTATCAACGGTTCAATACCAGCTCCTACTTTACGACTTAGAGAAGGCGATGACGTTACAATTAAGGTTACGAATAAATTGTCAGTGCCTAGCTCTATTCACTGGCATGGCATTATTCTACCTTATCAAATGGATGGCGTACCTGGCATAAGCTTTAAGGGTATTATGCCAGGCGAAACCTTTGTATATAAATTTAAGCTACAGCAAAGTGGTACTTATTGGTATCACTCTCACAGCGGCTTCCAAGAAATGACCGGTATGTACGGTGCGTTAATAATTGAACCAAAAGAAACCGACATTATTAGTTCGGATAATGAACATGTTATTCAATTGTCTGACTGGACTGATGACGACCCAATGGCACTATTTCGTAAATTAAAAGTGCAAAGCGATACGTTTAATTTTAGTCAGCCTACGGTACCTGAATTTTTTGCTGATGTGTCAAAGACCAGTGTTGCGAATGCCTTACAACGTCGAAAAATGTGGCATCAAATGCGGATGAACCCAACAGACCTGGCCGATTTATCCGCATCTGCGATGACATTTCTTATGAACGGTACTACGCCGATGGCTAATTGGCGGGGGCTGTTTAAATCTGGCGAGAAGCTTAGATTAAGATTTATTAACGGTTCTAGTAATAGCTTTTTTGATGTCAGAATACCAGAGCTGAAATTAACTGTCGTGCAAGCAGATGGTCAAAACGTTGAACCGGTAACCGTTGACGAATTTCGTTTTGGCCCAGGTGAAACGTACGATGTCATTGTTGAGCCTAAAAACGATGCTTATACCATTTTCGCGCAAAGTATGGACCGTTCAGGTTATGCAAAGGGTACATTATCAGTGGCACAGGGTATAGATGCTCCTACTCCAGCACTAGACCTTGTTGAATGGCTAACGATGACTGACATGATGGGTAATATGAACCATAGCGCTATGTCTAATATGAATCATAGTGCTATGGCAAATATGAAGCAATCAGGTATGAAACATAGCGCTATGGCCAACATGAAGCAGCCTGCAACGGATCACGGCGCAATGAAAATGGCTCACAGCCAACATGGTGCAATGGCGATGGATCATAGTAAACACGGCATGTCTGAGAATCCACTTAATGTTGCTAGCACTAAAGTGCGTCATGCCAAAACAGAATATGGTGCCTCGGTGGATATGCGTGTTGATATGCCCAGAACAAATTTAGACGACCCAGGTATTGGTCTTCGTAATAATGGTCGCCGTGTATTAACACTGGCAGACTTACATTCTTTGGATGGCATAGCTAATCATCAAGAACCTGAAGCTGAGATAGAGCTACATTTAACCGGTAATATGGAGCGATATAGTTGGTCTTTTGATGGCTTAGAGTTTGGTAAAAGTACGCCAGTACACATGCAACACAATAAGCGTATACGGGTTATTTTACAAAACGATACCATGATGACCCATCCTATGCATTTACATGGTATGTGGAGCGATTTAGAGAATGAGCAGGGTGATGTGCAAGTTCGTCGTCATACTATTCCTGTGCAACCAGCACAGCGGATCAGCTTTTTAACCACACCACATGATGTCGGTCGTTGGGCGTGGCACTGCCATTTATTATTCCACATGGATGCCGGTATGTTTAGAGAGGTGGTAGTATCATGAAAAATTTAATATCGTTAAATGCTTTTATTGGTACCTGGCTGCTTTGCTTACCGCTAGTAAGCGTGCCAACATTTGCACAAAATGAAATGGCAAATATGGCTGAAATGGATAGCGAAAATCCGCAGCCTCAAAGTGGTGATGCGCCTAAAGATGCTCGCGATCCGCATGCTTATTCTGCGGGGACAACCTTAACACAAGGCCCTTACGCCTTAGGTGGCGAGCATCGTTTAACGCTTGCTGACGAACATAGTTTTTATGCACTGCTAGGTAATAGGCTTGAATATAATACGCAAGCAGATGCTGGTGTATTCGACTTTCAAGCTTGGTATGGAACAACATTTGACCGGTTAGTGATTAAAACTGAAGGGGATATTTCAGCGGGTAAACTAGAAGAAAACTCGACGGATATTTTGTGGAGCCACGCACTTTCAGCCTATTGGGACACACAAATGGGTATTCGTCTTGATTACTATCAAACAGGTAAAAATCGTCAATGGTTAGCATTTGGCGTGCAAGGTTTAGCACCGTATTGGTTCGAACTGGATATGACCGCTTACATTGGCGAGCAAGGAAACACTGCGCTAACTTTTGAAGCTGAATACGAGCTATTATTGACCCAAAAGCTGATTGTACAACCGCGTGCTGAGTTAACACTTTATGGTAAAAACGATATCGAAAATGGTTTAGGTAGTGGTTTATCAAGTAGTGCTATTGGTTTTCGAGTGCGTTATGAATTTACTCGTCAATTTGCGCCTTATGTTGGTGTCGAATGGACTCATAAATTTGGTAGTACAGCAGACTATGCAAAATTAGCGGGACAAAGTAGTAGCGAAACAGAATTCGTTGCTGGCGTAAAATTTTGGTTTTAATTTTTTTATAAATAAGAGGTAATAATGAAATTTTTTAATACAGTGGCTGCTTTTTTGAGCCTAACACTCGCATTTTCAGCATCGGCACATATTTCACTAACGCAGTCTGCACCAGCGAATGAGGCTATGTTAATGCAAAGCCCTGAACAACTGTCGTTGACGTTTAGTGGTGATGTGAGGTTGGCTAAAGTTACCTTGAGCGATTCAAAAGGTCAGCCGGTAGATTTTAACTTTAAGCCGAGTGCTAAACCTAATGACCAATTTAGTTGGCCTTTACCAAACTTAAAAACTGGAAAATACACCGCTAAGTGGATTGCATTAGGTGGCGATGGTCACAAAATGACCGGCACTTTTAATTTTATGATTGGCGGACACAGCTCAGAAGCCAACATGGAACAAGAGAAATCGACATCGCACAGCCAACATAATCATTAGGACGCGAAACAATGCAAATAAGTGACTGGTCAGTATTTTTATTACTTATAAAATTAGTCGTTTATGTCGCCACTGCGGCAATGGCCGGTTGCTTAGTTTTACGGGTACTTAATCGACACAGTGAAATTACTGATGATAAATTACCGGTTTTTAATTCACTATTAAAGCGTTGGTTATTAATCTGTCTCAGTGCTGGGTTAATTGCTGCGATATTACAAGTATTTGTTGAAGCTGGCTCAATGGCAGAGTCAGGATTTTCAGGTATGACAGATGCATTTATGCTGGAAATTATTTGGCAATCGGTTATTGGTGATCAAGCCGTGGTCAGAATACCAGCATTCATTTTCGCTATTGTTATTGTTGCTGCTTGGAAAAAAAATATCCCCTCGGTTACAAATTTCAATTTCGTTTTAACACTATTTACCTTAATGATTATTATCTCTAGCTTCACATTTACTGGCCATAGCGCGGAGAAAAACCTATTAATAAAAGCGTTATTCATGCTGCATATTTTTGCTATTAGTTGCTGGGTAGGGGCCTTGTGGCCACTTTATAAAAGTTGTCAGCTATTACCAAAGGTTGAAGTTAAGAGGTTAATGCATCAATTCGGTCAGCTGGCTATTGCTATTATATTAGTTTTGCTCGTTTCAGGTGTTACCTTGTTGCTGCAATATTTAAACAGCGTGGCGGAATTATTTACTTCAAACTATGGGCAACTTGTATTATTAAAGTTGCTACTGGTGAGTGGAATGCTATTACTTGGCGCATGGCACAAATTATCCCTAGTCCCTAAAATCACAGAAAAACACCATGTGGTGACCCTAAAACGATCGATTAGCGTTGAAATACTTATCGCATTTTTTGTGTTGATAATCACCAGTGTATTTACCACACTCGTGGGTCCACCGATTTAAAATTTTAAAACCTAAAAATAAGAGAAAACTATGTTAATAAAACACTGTGCAATTATATCCATTTCAGCTTTACTGATGACAGTTACCAGCTCCTTCAATGTCAAGGCTCATGGCGACGAAAAACCTCTGAAAAAGAGTGCTTTCTTTGTTGGCAGCCAAAGCGCTGCGGCAAAAGTGGTCCGCTCATTTCACGTCGCACTAAAGCAAGGAGATAAAAGCGCCGCTCGCGAATTATTGGCTGATGATATTATTATTTTTGAAGGGGGTGGGGTTGAACGCTCGGCAGATGAATACGCCAATCATCATATGTTATCGGATATGAAGTATCTTTTAGCTGTTGAAAGTGAGTTGTTAGAGCATCAAGTTTTTGTTGTTGGAGATATGGCTTACTCTGTGGCTAGAAGTAAAACCCAAGGGAATTATAAAGGTAAAGCAATAAACTATACGGGGTCGGAGTCGATGGTATTAAAAAATACCGACTCTGGTTGGAAAATCAGCCATATTCACTGGTCAAACTAAGGAGTAAACCATGCGAGTTGTTTATATTATCTCAACACTTATTTTTATATCGGTTATTTTCCTGATATCGGCGTGCTCAGAGCAAGCAGAAAAAGTACCCGCAATAGCCGATTCACATCAACATGTTAACGTGCAAGAATTGGCTCATGAACTAGACCATGAACTAGAGCTTACGGTTTATAAGGACAAAAACTGTGGTTGTTGTAAAAAGTGGCTTGCGCACCTTAATCAAAGCGCAATTAAAACAAAAGCCGTTGATGTCGATGATATGGCCCAGATCAAAGCCAAATATCAGATACCGCCAAATCAGCGTTCTTGCCATACGGCAGTATCTGCTGAAGGTTTTGTTTTTGAAGGCCATGTGCCGGCTAAATTTATAAAACAGTTCTTAGCTGAAAAACATCAACCAGATGTTTTAGGATTAACCGTACCTGCAATGCCAGTGGGCTCACCGGGTATGGAAGTTAGAGATTTATTCCACAAATACAAAATTGAACAACTATCAAGCACCGCAAGTAATCAGCTATATAAAGAAATAAACCGCTACGATGAGCAGTTTTAATCTCGTGGCATAGCTTTTAAACTATTTTATAAGTCATGGTAATTTGCAAAAGAGAGCTCGTATTAATGACTGTATATGTGTAAAACGACATTTTTGTATGAAACAACACCATCAAGATATTTATTCATGATAAGTGTATTGATGACTATGACAATTTACGCTATTACTTTGATCAACCGCAAGTGGCTCAGCAAGGTACTAATGATTCACCGGTGAGTACTATGCTTGCTGTTACTTTCTTGCTCAGTCTCGTTTTTGTTTTTGCAACTGTCGACAGTTTGATATCAATTCAAACTGTCGAGCTTTTTTTGCCCTGTCTATGGGGGCTTGCGATATAAAAGCAATAGGATCTATTTGGCTTTGCTTCGATAGTCACTGTAACTATTGAACAACGCTACTAAAAGCTATGGCGAATTAAACTTCGTCATAGCTTTTCTTATTTAACCGCTAATTTTTAAGCGCTAGTGTCTGACCATTTAGCTTTTGACGTGGTAAACTGCAAAAAAATAGTCTTAAAAGGAAGTGTGATGCATTTTGTTATCCTGGGTTGTGGCGCTGTCGGCGGTTATTTTGGCGGTAGATTGGCGCAACATGGCGAAAATGTCACTTTTGTTGCCCGTGGCGAGCAATTTCAAACCCTGCAAGCATCGGGTTTAACTATCAACAGCATTGAAGGTGATTTACAGCTAGATAATATCAAGGTTGTTAATGCTGAAAACTTAACCGTAGATAGCCTAACAACACCGGCCGATGTTATTTTTCTCTGTGTAAAATCGTATCAGTTATCGACAGCAATCGCACAAATAAAACCATTAATATTAAAGCACACTCGCGTTATATCGTTATTAAACGGTGTTAATGCTGCTGAGATCATGCAAGAACATGGCATTGCGCGCGATAATATTATTGGTGGCTTGGCAAAGATCATTGCCGAGAAAACCCGTGCTGGTGTGATAAATCATACTGGAGCAAAGCCCCATATTACCTTGGGCGTTTTTAACGATAACGCCTCAGTGCAAGAAATTGCTGAAACAACAGAGCGACTCAGTGCAATAGCGAAATGTTTTAAATTAGCCAATATTAGTGTCGGAGTAACCAGCGATATTGAACTCGCATTGTGGCGCAAATTCATCCTTGTTGCAGCATGGGGAGCATTGGCGTCAGCGAGAAAATTAAACTTAGGCGAAATTCGTGGTCAAAGTCATATTGCCTTTTTGCTTGAGCGTATTGTCAATGAATATGCCGATATTGCCCGCAAGATGGGGGTGAACCTCACCGATAAGCATATCAAGGAAACCTTGAGCTTTTTATCACGTTTACCCGATAGTAGCGAAACATCGATGCAACGAGACTTGGCCGCAGGGGGGAATTCAGAATTTGATGTATTAATGGCTTACCCAATGCGCTTAGTGCAAGAGCTCAATTTATCAGCGCCAGTGTTAACACAGTGTTATCAGAAAATAACTGAAGGTTGACAATAGCGTTAAGAGAATACAGGGCATGCACTGTCAAGCTTAGTTAAAGATAAAAAATTTATAATAAATAACCAATTCACTGGTGCTAGCACTTTAGAGCAAGTTAACTTTATGATATTCTATCGCGAATTTTTATCGTATCAATTAAGTGAAGATTAAATAATGTCTGAAAATAAACTTGAAACAATCGAACAACGCGTAAGTTATGGTGTAGGCCGTCAACTAGGTGACCAATTACGTAACAATCCCTTTAAAGATTTTGACGTATCTGCAGTGCAAGCCGGTTTAGCTGACGCAATTGCAAACACTGAAAGCCAAGTATCTGATGAAGATTTAAATGAAGCATTTGGTATTGTATCTCAAAAGATGCAAGAACTAGAGCAAGCTGAAGCTAAAGAAAAGTCAGCTGAAGGCGAAGCTTTCTTAGTAGAAAATGCAAAACGTGATGAAGTAACAACAACTGAGTCAGGTTTACAGTACGAAGTATTAGCAACTGGCGAAGGCGAAAAGCCAACAGCTGAAAGTACCGTACGTGTGCATTACCACGGTACATTCATCAATGGTGATATCTTCGATAGCTCAGTTGATCGTGGCCAACCTGCTGAATTTCCAGTAGGCGGCGTGATTGCTGGTTGGACTGAAGCTTTACAGTTAATGACTGAAGGTTCCAAATGGCGTTTATATGTGCCGTATAGCTTAGCTTACGGTGAACGTGGCTCTCAAGGTGCAATTCCACCTTATGCAACCTTGGTGTTCGACGTTGAGTTTTTAGCCATCGTTAGCTAATCAAGCAGTTTTTTAAAGCCCTCAATTGAGGGCTTTTTTATAAGCGTAATTTAAAAAGCCATCAACGAAATTTGAGTTAAATATAATTAATGCATAAATTAGCTATCGAACAATTATTCCAACATTATTTAAAGGCATTTCATCAGCAAAATATGGCAGCTACGCAACAGTGTTATCAGCTGCCTTGTACTTTGCACACGCCTGATAAAGTGGTATTAATTGATAGCATCAAAGCATTTGAACGAGAGTTTTCAGATATATTTACCGTACTTAGTCATGCCGAGATAAAGCGTTTTGTGGCTTTAAAAGCCAGTTTTAGTGAGTTGAGTGAAAATCTGCTACTTGCTTGTGTTGATTGGCAGTTTATTGGCCCTAAAAATGAAGTTTTCACCGACTTTTCCGCTTTTTATCATCTTGTCTTGAGCGAAGGGCAATGGCGAATTTTTAATGTCGTATCACAAGAGCTTAGCCAATCAGTTGATTTAAATATCGCTTTTGATATTACCTATAACATTACAGAGTAGGAAGACGTTGCTATGAAAGTAAAAGTAGCCATTTTAGGATGTAGCGGACGCATGGGCCGTAATTTAATTCAAGCCGCTATCGAGCATAAATCGGTTGAATTAGTCGGCGGTAGTGTTCGTGTTGGTTCATCATTTGAAAATTTTGATTTGGGTGAAATTGCCGGTATTGGTGCTATCGGGCAAAAAACCACTACAGATCACCAAAGCTTATTAGCTGCTGATGTCTTAATCGACTTCACCTCAATTGAAGCGACGCTTGAACATATTGACTGGTGCCAGCAACACAAAAAAGCGCTAGTGATTGGTACTACAGGTTTTTCAGAACAGCAAATTGACACCATCAAAGCGGCGAGCAATAACATACCGATCATTTTGGCACCGAATACCAGTGTTGGAGTTAATTTGTTGTTTAAGCTACTTGAAATTACCGCAAAAGCGATTGGCGACTATACTGATATAGAAATTTTTGAAGCACACCACAGATTTAAAAAAGATGCGCCATCAGGCACGGCGGTAAAAATGGGGCAAGTTATTGCGGATAGCTTAGGTCGCGATTTAGATAAAGTAGCGGTATACGGTCGTGAAGGGATCACTGAAGAACGTCGCCGTGAAACCATAGGCTTCGCTACGGTAAGAGCAGGCGACATTGTCGGTGAGCATACCGCGTATTTTGCTGATATTGGCGAACGAATTGAATTAACCCATAAGGCGAGTTCACGCATGACGTTTGCTTTAGGTGCTATGCGCGCAGCATTTTGGCTAAGTGAAGCCGAAGCTGGCTTTTATGATATGCAAGATGTCTTGGGTTTAAAAGATTAACAACATCACTTAAATGAAATAAACCTGACTAAGTGGTCAGTATTTACGGGTGTTTTTTATAGAAGAGTGTTGGTTTTGGCTGCTTTGTGTCAATAACGCTAAAACCAGAGGGTTTTTACATTTATCACTAGACGAAAGATGCTTTCAAGCGTAGAATAAGTGGATTTTGTCAAAAATTTACTGTTCATGATGAACCGGCTAAGTTTTTTGGCATTTTCTGTAAGATTCGCTTTTATCATTAATGGTTAAATTATTAGTTGTTTTACCATTGATTTTCTTTCTTCTTAACGGAGGTTACATTGACTAAATCTGCCATTTTAGTGCTTGAAGACGGCACTGTATTTAAGGGCACCGCTATTGGTGCTGAAGGGACGACTGTTGGTGAGGTAGTATTTAATACTTCAATGACTGGCTACCAAGAAATTCTGACAGACCCCTCTTATGCAGAGCAAATTGTTACCCTGACTTATCCCCATATCGGTAACACAGGTACCAATAGTGAAGATGAAGAATCTGACACTATTCGGGCAAAAGGTTTAGTAATTCGTGACTTACCGCTATTGGCGAGTAATTTTCGCAATGAACAAAGTTTAGGCGACTACCTAAAAGCGAAAAACATTTTAGGTATTGCCGATATAGATACCCGTAAACTCACCCGTATTTTACGAGAGAAAGGCGCCCAAAACGGCTGTATAATAGCGGGTGACATAGTTGATGCTAGCGCAGAAGAAGCAAAGGCGCTAGCGCAAGCCCAAGCTTTTCCTGGCCTGAAAGGCATGGACTTAGCAAAAGTAGTTTCTACCCAAGCAGCATACCAATGGACTGAAGGCAGTTGGCAGCTTGGAAAAGGCCATGTTACGCCGGAAAAATCAGAGTTTCATGTAGTTGCGTACGATTTCGGTGCTAAACGCAATATTCTACGTATGTTAGTGGATCGTGGTTGTAAGCTCACAGTAGTACCTGCACAAACTTCAGCAGCAGAAGTTCTAGCCATGAATCCCGATGGTATTTTCTTATCAAATGGCCCTGGTGACCCAGAGCCATGTGATTATGCGATTAGCGCAATCAAAAAATTCTTAACAACCGATATTCCAGTATTTGGTATCTGTTTAGGCCATCAACTATTGGCTTTAGCCAGCGGCGCTAAAACCATTAAAATGAAATTTGGTCATCATGGTGGCAACCATCCCGTTAAAGATTTCGAGCGTAATGTAGTGATGATCACTGCACAAAACCACGGTTTTGCGGTTGATGAAAATGACTTACCTGAAAACTTAAAAGTGACGCATACATCATTATTTGACGGCTCAATTCAAGGGATTCATCGTACGGATAAACCGGCATTTAGTTTCCAAGGTCATCCTGAAGCGAGCCCAGGTCCAGCAGATGCTGCACCGTTGTTCGATCATTTTATCGACTTAATCGTTGCTGCGAAAAAAGCTTAGCCCTTAGACAAGAGAAGAGAGAATATAAAATGGCAAAACGTACAGATTTAAAAACTATCTTGATCTTAGGCGCTGGTCCAATTGTTATTGGTCAAGCATGTGAATTTGATTACTCCGGTGCACAAGCGTGTAAAGCATTACGCGAAGAAGGTTACCGAGTTATTTTAGTAAACTCCAACCCCGCAACGATAATGACAGATCCAGAAATGGCCGATGCCACTTACATCGAACCCATTCACTGGGAAGTTGTGCGCAAGATTATTGAAAAAGAACGTCCATGTGCGGTATTACCGACTATGGGTGGGCAAACCGCATTGAACTGTGCGCTTGAGCTTGAAGCTAAAGGCGTATTGAAAGAATTTAATGTTGAAATGATTGGCGCTACCGCTGATGCGATAGATAAAGCAGAAGACCGTAGTCGTTTCGATAAAGCGATGAAAGCGATTGGCTTAGATACTCCGCGCGCGGAAATTGTTCATACCCTTGCAGAAGCACATGCAGCAAGTAAAAACTTAGGTTTCCCTTGCATTATCCGCCCATCGTTTACCATGGGGGGCTCAGGTGGCGGTATTGCTTATAATCGCGAAGAATTTGATGAAATTTGTACTCGAGGCTTAGATCTTTCACCGACCTCTGAATTATTGATTGATGAATCATTAATCGGTTGGAAAGAGTATGAAATGGAAGTCGTACGTGACAAAAATGATAACTGTATCATTATTTGTTCGATTGAAAACCTTGACCCTATGGGTATTCATACCGGTGATTCAATTACCGTGGCACCAGCGCAAACCTTGACTGATAAAGAATATCAAATCATGCGTAATGCCTCGATTGCGGTGCTACGCGAAATTGGCGTTGAAACCGGTGGTTCAAACGTACAGTTTGGTATTTGTCCTGATACTGGCCGTATGGTGATTATTGAGATGAACCCTCGAGTATCTCGGTCATCGGCATTAGCGTCAAAAGCAACCGGTTTCCCTATCGCTAAAATTGCGGCAAAACTCGCCGTAGGTTATACCCTTGATGAATTAACCAACGATATCACCGGTGGTGCAACACCAGCATCATTTGAGCCAACTATCGATTACGTGGTAACTAAGATCCCACGTTTTAACTTTGAAAAGTTTGCTGGCTGTGAAGACAGATTAACCACCCAAATGAAATCAGTGGGTGAGGTTATGGCGATTGGCCGTAATCAACAAGAATCATTACAAAAAGCATTGCGTGGCTTAGAAGTTGGCGTTAATGGTTTTGACCCTATGGTTGATGTCACGCAACCCGGTGCTAAAACTAAAATTATGCATGAACTGCAAGAAGCCGGTTCTGATCGAATTTGGTATATCGCGGATGCTTTTCGTTTAGGCTTAACGGTTGATGATATTTTCCGCTTAACAAATATTGATCGTTGGTTCTTAGTACAAATTGAAGATATTGTTTTAGAAGAAGCGAAAGTCGCAGAGGGCGGTTTAAAAATATTAACCCCTGATTATTTGCGTAAATTAAAGCGTAAAGGCTTTGCTGATTCTCGTTTAGCCGATTTAATTGGTATTGCTGAAGCTGAAGTGCGTAAAAAACGTCACAATGCTGGCATTTTCCCGGTCTACAAACGTGTTGATACTTGTGCTGCAGAGTTCAGCTCAGACACTGCTTACATGTATTCTACCTATGATGAAGAGTGTGAAGCTAACCCAACCGATAATGAAAAAATTATGATTCTCGGTGGCGGTCCTAACCGTATTGGTCAAGGTATTGAGTTTGACTACTGTTGTGTACATGCCGCACTGGCATTGCGCGAAGACGGTTATGAAACCATTATGGTTAATTGTAACCCTGAAACAGTTTCAACCGATTACGATACTTCTGACCGATTATATTTTGAGTCAATTACCTTTGAAGACGTACTTGAAATTGTGCGTATTGAAAAGCCAAAAGGCGTTATTGTGCAATACGGTGGTCAAACACCGCTTAAATTAGCTCGTGCTTTGGAAGCGGCTGGCGTACCCATTATAGGTACTTCTCCAGATGCCATTGACCGTGCAGAAGATAGAGAGCGTTTTCAACAAGCGGTTGATCGTTTAGACTTATTACAACCTGAAAATGCGACAGTAACGTCATTAGAAGAAGCCATGGCAAAAGCTGAAGCCATTGGCTTCCCATTAGTCGTTCGCCCATCTTATGTTTTAGGTGGTCGCGCCATGGAAATTGTTTATGACTTAGATGACTTGCGTCGTTACATGACTGAAGCGGTTAACGTGTCGAACGACTCACCCGTATTGCTTGACCATTTCCTTGATGATGCCATTGAAGTTGATATCGATGTGGTTTGTGATGGCACGGATGTCGTGGTCGGTGGCATTATGCAGCATATTGAACAAGCGGGTGTGCATTCTGGTGACTCGGCATGTTCATTACCTGCCTATAGCCTAAGCCAAGAAGTGCAAGATGTGATGCGCAAACAAGTCACTGATTTAGCCTTTGAATTAGGCGTAATTGGCTTAATGAATACACAAATGGCAGTTAAAGACGGCAAGGTTTACATCATTGAAGTTAATCCTCGTGCTGCACGTACTATTCCGTTTGTTTCAAAAGCCACTGCTGTGCCTTTAGCGAAAATAGGTGCGCGAGTAATGGCAGGTAAGTCACTGAAAGAACAGGGCATTACCAAGGAAGTTATTCCGCCTTACTTCTCGGTTAAAGAAGTGGTTATTCCCTTTAATAAGTTCCACGGTAGTGACCCGTTAGTAGGACCAGAAATGCGTTCAACGGGGGAAGTGATGGGCGTTGGTGAAACATTTGAAGAAGCTTACGCAAAAGCTAACTTAGGTGCCGGTGTATCTGTGCCTAAAGATGGTCGCGCGTTAATCTCTGTGCGTAATAGCGATAAAGAGCGAGTGGTCGACTTAGCAAAACAAATGGTTACTTTAGGCTATGAGCTTGATGCAACGCACGGTACGGCGATTATTCTAGGTGAGGCGAATATTCCTTGTCGTTTAGTGAATAAAGTCCATGAAGGTCGCCCGCATATTCTCGATAGAATTAAGAATGGTGAGTACACCTACATTATTAACACCACAGAAGGCCGTAAGGCGATTGAAGATTCTAAAGTGTTACGTGGTGGTGCTTTACGTTACAAAGTCGCATATACTACGACATTGAACGCTGCATTTGCCGCCTGTCAATCGCATGCTGCAGATGATCGTAATATCGTAACCTCAATACAAGAGTTACATAAACGTTGTAAATAAACAGCTTGAAAGTGAATTTGCTCACTGTGTGAAAACATAATAAAGCGCAATTTTCTTTAAAAATTATATTAAGCGAATTATTTTCAAAAGGTGGTTACCTACGACTCGTTGTATAGGTAAACCACCTTTCTTGTTAGAAAAAGAAGAGTAAAATGACAAAATATCCAATGACACTGCTAGGTGCTGAGCAATTAAAAGAAGAACTAAGAATTTTAAAAACCGAAAAACGTCCGCGTATAGTCAAAGATATTGCTACGGCTCGTGAACATGGTGATTTAAAAGAAAACGCAGAGTACCATGCAGCTAAAGAAGAGCAAGGTTTCTGTGAAGGTCGCATTCAAGATATTGAAGGTCGACTTTGTAACGCACAGGTTATTGATATAACGGCAATACCCAATCGTGGCAAAGTGATCTTCGGCACAACAGTGAAATTACTAAATCTTGATACTGACGTCGAAGTCACTTATAAAATTGTCGGTGATGACGAAGCTGATTTTAAAACTGGACGTATATCGTTAAACTCTCCGATTGCTCGTGGTTTAATTGGTAAAGAAGTTGATACAGAAATCGAAATTACCACCCCTGGTGGCGTGGTTGAATACGAAATTATTGCCGTAGAGCATATTTAGCTTCTAACATTCATTAAGGCTAATTTAGCTTAATGAATGTCACTAAAGCCAGTAATGTTAATTGATCTTATGTTATTGGTTTTTTTGTGCCTGAAAAATAGCGTCATGTTGACAGCTAATGGCATTAACATTTTTATAGCCAATGCGTTGTAGTTGCTCTGCGGCTAATGCAGCGCGACCACCAGTAGCGCAATGCAGATAAATTTCCATCTCTGCGTTGGCGCAATGTTTAGCGATGTTCATTTCTAATACACCACGTGGAATGGCAATTGAGTTTTCTATCGGAGACGCGGCAGACTCAGCGGGCTCTCGAACATCAATAAATGTCGCGTTTTTCCGGGTAAACGCTTGTGCTGCGCTGACACTATTAACAGACTTTTTAGCCAGAGCAACTAATTCTTGTACGGATAAAATCATTTTATAACCTTAAAAAGCGTATTTAATTGGCTTTATTCTATGATAAAGCATTAATTTTGTATATTAGTTTTTTCTAATGTACAGGGCGGTTTTTAACCGATGGAGAAAATTGAAGACAAAAAAAGGGCTAAAGCCCTTTTTTAATAACCCAAACATCTATACCAATTAAGTTTTTGGTATACGAATTTTCTTTTCTTCAGTTTGGCGGAAAATAACTAAGGTTTTACCGATCACCTGTACTTTAGTTGAATTTGTTTCACGACAAATGGCTTCAACAATAAGTGCTTTTGTTTCACGATCATCAGTAGGGATTTTAATCTTAATTAATTCGTGGTGGTTTAACGCGAAGTCGATTTCTGCAACTACCGCTTCGGTAAGGCCGTTATTACCTAGTAATACAACGGGTTTAAGGCTATGTGCAAGACCTTTTAAATACTGTATTTGCTTTTTATTTAAGTTCATTAACAATTTTCGTTACAAGTTAGCTTGAATTATCGCTATTTTACCTCCATCTAGTTTGTAATACTAATATTGTTTACAAAGTGTCTGCTTTTTACCGTACTTTTATGTTTTATTATGGTTAAAATACAGGGGGTACTTTTTTAGTAACGAATAAAGTAAACCAGTAACCTATAAACTGCATAAATAAATAAGTGGATTGAATGAGTAAGAATAAGGTCAGTGTCAGTAGTGCTCGTTGGCTCAAAGAGCACTTTGATGATGAATATGTCAAAAAGGCACAACGATTGGGCCTTCGCTCTCGTGCTGTTTTTAAAATTGAAGAGATAAACAAGAAAGATAAGTTGATCAAACCCGGTATGAAGGTGGTTGATTTAGGTGCGGCTCCAGGTGGTTGGTCTGAATATGCCACCAAAGCGGTTGGTGATAGCGGACAAGTCGTTGCATGTGATATTTTAGCTATGGATCCTATTGCCGGAGTTGATTTTCTGCAAGGAGACTTTCGTGAGGAAGCTGTACTCAATGCATTATTAACCCGAATTAATGGTAAAAATATTGATGTTGTTATGTCTGACATGGCGGCAAACTTTACCGGCAATGATACGGCAGACGCAGCACGAAGCATGTATTTAGTGGAGTTAGCACTTGATATGTGTAATCAAGTTTTAAAGAAAAATGGCGCTTTTGTAGTAAAGGTGTTTCAAGGAGAGGGCTTCGAGCAATTTATTAAAGATGCTCGAGTTGCATTTAAAACCGTTAAAACTCGCAAGCCTGAATCATCACGTGCTCGTTCACGTGAAGTTTATCTTGTGGCGACGGGCTTTAAATTGTAGTAAATTAGTTATAAATAATTCATCGATGTTTTATCAGTTTAGATAACACATTTATTGGAAATTAGCGTGAAAATTATCAAGAGGTCATTAAGTTGAGCGATATGGCAAAAAATCTTATTTTATGGTTAGTAATAGCCGTGGTACTAATGTCGGTATTTCAGAGTTTTTCTCCGAGTAGTACCAATGAACAACAAATCGATTATACCCGTTTTGTCCAAGATGTACGTCAAGGGCAAGTGCGTGATGTCGTCGTTGGTCGCGATGGTGTTATTAAAGGCATTAAAACTAGTGGTGAAAACTTTGTCACTGTTATCCCTGGCGTTCATGACAAAGACTTAATCAACGATTTAGTTAAGCAGGGGGTTAATGCCTCGGGTGAATTGCCTGAAGAACCTAGCTTTTTAATGACTATTTTTGTTTCTTGGTTCCCGATGATATTGCTGATCGGTGTATGGATATTTTTCATGCGTCAAATGCAAGGTGGGGGCGGTAAAGGCGCAATGAGTTTCGGTAAATCGAAAGCGCGCTTATTAGGCGAAGATCAAATTAAAACTACTTTTGCCGATGTTGCCGGTTGTGACGAAGCAAAAGAAGAAGTGTCTGAACTAGTTGATTATCTAAAAGACCCATCACGCTTTCAAAAGCTAGGTGGTCGTATTCCATCGGGTGTTTTGATGGTTGGTCAACCGGGTACAGGTAAAACATTACTAGCTAAAGCCATTGCAGGTGAAGCAAAAGTGCCGTTCTTTACCATTTCTGGTTCAGATTTTGTTGAAATGTTTGTTGGTGTTGGTGCTTCACGTGTTCGTGACATGTTCGAACAAGCGAAAAAAGCAGCGCCTTGTATCATCTTTATCGATGAAATCGATGCCGTAGGTCGCCAACGTGGTGCTGGTATGGGCGGTGGTCACGATGAGCGTGAGCAAACGCTGAACCAAATGCTAGTTGAAATGGATGGTTTTGAAGGTAATGAAGGCGTTATCGTTATTGCCGCCACTAACCGTCCAGATGTCTTAGACCCTGCATTATTACGCCCTGGCCGCTTTGACCGTCAAGTCACGGTTGGTTTACCCGATATTCGTGGTCGTGAACAAATTCTTAAAGTTCATATGCGCAAAGTACCTTTAGGCGATGATGTTAAAGCATCTGTTATCGCTCGTGGTACACCTGGTTTTTCTGGTGCAGATTTAGCTAACTTAGTTAATGAAGCTGCCTTGTTTGCTGCCCGTTCAGCGCGTCGCGTTGTCGGTATGGCAGAGTTTGAAAAAGCTAAAGATAAAATCATGATGGGCTCTGAGCGTCGCTCTATGGTGATGAGTGAAACAGAGAAAGAAATGACCGCATACCATGAAGCAGGTCATGCCATTGTCGGTCGTTTAGTGCCAGATCATGATCCGGTATATAAAGTGAGTATTATGCCGCGTGGCCGTGCGCTAGGCGTTACTATGTATTTACCTGAACAAGATCGTTTTAGTCACAGTAAGCAACATCTAGAAAGTAATATTTCATCTTTATACGGTGGTCGTATTGCTGAAGAGATGATTTACGGCTTTGAGAAAGTTTCCACCGGTGCTTCAAATGACATTGAACGAGCAACACAACTTGCTCGCAAAATGGTTACGCAGTGGGGCTTTTCTCAAAAAATGGGTCCTATGCTATTTGCTGAAGAAGAAGGTGAAGTATTCTTAGGGAGAACATCGTCTAAGTCATTGAATATGTCTGATGAAACGGCGCGTGCTATCGATGAAGAAATTAAAGAGTTTGTTAATCGTAACTATCAACGAGCCGCAACTATCTTAAAAGAAAATGAAGATATTTTGCATGCCATGAAAGATGCCTTAATGGAATATGAAACCATTGATGCATTGCAAGTTGATGATTTAATGAATCGCACTAAGGTTCGTCCACCAGCAGATTTTGATGCCAGAGACTCAGATGATAAATCAGATAAAAATGCGGATTCTAGCAAGCCATCAGAAAAAACCGATGACGAAAAGAAGCCATCAGATGAGTCTGCTAACGCTGATGATACTTCAGATATCCCTGCTAAATAATTAGCAAGATAGTACCAAGAGCCTCAATGGGTTAAATCGTTTGATTTAACCACTATTGGGGCTTTATATTATGTAAAATTTGATGGTTAGCTATTAAAAAATCAATAATAAGAGAATACGGTGTTAAATGACCTTAACGTTTCAAACTCAATAGTAGATTTATCAATGCCACAAGTCATGGGTATCCTCAATGTTACCCCTGATTCTTTTTCTGACAGTGGTAAGTTTGCTCATTTTGACCATGCCCTTGCGCAAGTTGAGCGCATGATTATTGACGGTGCGAGCATTATTGATATCGGCGGTGAGTCAACGCGACCTGGTGCTGTTGAGGTTAGCGACGAAGATGAATTAGCGCGGGTCATTCCGATATTAGAGGCAATAAAACAACGTTTTAATATTTTGGTTTCTATTGATACCAGTAAAGCCTCGGTGATGCATGCAGCGATAACCGCAGGTGCTGATATGATCAATGATGTGCGAGCATTGCAAAATGACGGTTGTTTAGCGGTTATATCAAAGAGCAATGTTCCTGTTTGTTTAATGCATATGCAGGGTTTACCTCGCACCATGCAAAATAACCCAAGCTACGACGATGTTATTCATGACATCTTAAGTTTTTTTAAGCAGCGTATCGCTGCTTGCGTTGGAGCTGGTATCGCGCGAGAACGGATTATTTTGGATCCGGGTTTTGGCTTTGGTAAAACTCAAGCGCAAAACTTTCATTTGCTGGCAAACTTGTCAACGTTTAGTCAGTTAGATTTACCTATTCTCGCCGGGTTGTCACGTAAATCTATGATAGGTAATTTATTAAACCGAGAAGTTGAACAACGTCTCGCGGGTAGTTTGAGTACTGCAATTCTTGCGGCTCAGCAAGGAGCAAATATTATTCGTGTTCACGACGTGCAAGAAACCGTGGACGCATTAAAAGTATTAAAAGCTGTAATTGATCATCGTAAAACAGCTATGTATTAAAAGGCTAATGCCCAGCGCATAGCACAAGGGAGAAAATAATGTCAGAAAGAAGATATTTTGGTACTGATGGTATTCGTGGTTTAGTCGGTCAATATCCAATTACGCCACAATTTGTTATGAAATTAGGTTATGCCGCCGGACGAGTTTTGGCAGCGCAAGGTACGAAAAAAGTATTAATAGGTAAAGATACGCGCATTTCTGGCTATATGTTGGAGTCTGCATTGGAAGCCGGTTTTTCTGCCGCTGGTATTGATGTTGGCCTATTAGGGCCCATGCCAACGCCAGGTATTGCTTATTTAACAAAAACCTTTCGTGCGGAAGCGGGTATTGTTATTAGTGCTTCGCATAACCCATTTTACGACAATGGTATTAAGTTCTTCTCTCAAGATGGACAAAAATTACCTGACGATGTTGAATTAGCTATTGAAGCAGAACTAGATAAAGAGATGAGTTGTGTTGAGTCGGCAAAACTTGGCAAAGCCACGCGTATTGCTGATGCGGCAGGTCGCTATATCGAGTTTTGTAAAAGTAATTTTCCAAGTCAGTATTCATTAAATGGTCTGAAAATAGTGGTCGACTGCGCACATGGTGCGACATACCATATTGCACCGAATGTTTTTCGTGAGTTAGGCGCAGAAGTGATTGAAATTGGCACTTCACCCAATGGCACTAACATCAATCATGAATGTGGTGCGACATCAATGGCGGCAATTAGTGCTGCAGTTATTGAACATGGAGCGGCGCTTGGTATCGCGCTTGATGGCGATGGCGACCGTTTAATGATGGTTGACCATACCGGTTATGTGATAGATGGCGATGAAAGTGTTTATGTTATCGCTTGTAACGACTTAAAAAATGGCAACATCGATGGCGGAGTAGTTGGCACATTGATGAGCAATATGGGCTTAGAGCTTGCACTTGCTGATATGGACGTGCCATTTGCCCGTAGTAAAGTCGGTGATCGCTATGTGATGGAAATGCTTAAGCAAAAAGGCTGGAAATTAGGCGCAGAAAACTCAGGACATGTGATCAACTTAAATCATACCTCAACTGGTGATGGTATTATTGCCGCATTGAATGTCTTAACCGCAATTTGCAACACAGGTAAAACCTTATTTGAATTACGTCAAGGTATGAATAAATTACCACAAGTGTTGGTGAATGTTAGATTTTCTGGCAATAACGATCCTTTAGTTAATGCTGCCGTGCTAGGTGCGGTTGCTCGAGTTAACGAAAAATTAACCGGTCGTGGCCGAGTTCTGTTAAGAAAATCTGGCACAGAACCCTTGATTCGTGTAATGGTAGAAGGTCCTGAACATGAAGAGGTTACCACCTTAGCAAACGAAATTGCCGACGCGGTCAAACAAGCTTTTTAGCTGACAATGTCCCGTTCTTTTTAACGGTCGAGTGAATATTGAGCAATTAAACATGATATTGCTTGAAATGCTTGTATCTTGCCGGCAGGTTAGTTAATATCTCGCCGCTTTGATTTAGGAATGAAAAATGAATAGACGCGCAATTGTTGCAGCAAACTGGAAAATGAATGGCAGTTTAGCATTAGTCAACTCAATGGTTTCAGAGTTAAATAACATTACGTTAAATGAAAATGTTGAAGTCGTTGTTTGTCCTAGCTTTCCTTATCTAGCGGCATTTAGTTTAGCAAGCTTGAATGTGGATTTGGCAAAAACGTTTAGTTTAGGCGCACAAAACCTAAGTGAACACGCTAAAGGCGCATTTACTGGCGAAGTTTCAACGTCAATGTTACAAGAGGTTGGTGTTAGCTACGTTATATTAGGCCATTCTGAACGCCGCAGTATTTATAAAGAAACCAGTTCATTGGTGGCACAAAAAGTTCAGGCGGCATTATCTGCTGGCCTTTCACCTATTCTATGTATCGGTGAAAGTGAAGACGAACGTGCAGCTGAACAAACTGAGGTTGTATTGGCTGCGCAACTGCAGCCGGTTATTGATGAAATCGGAATTGAAAATTTTACCGATGTTGTTATTGCATATGAGCCTGTATGGGCGATAGGTACTGGAAAAACAGCATCGCCAGAAATGGCACAAGCAACCCATCAATTTATACGCGAATTTATCGCAAAAGTTGATGAAAACGTCGCAGTTAAAGTGCCATTGTTGTATGGTGGCAGTGTCAATGCGACAAACTGTGAAGAATTATTTGCACAAGCTGATATCGATGGTGGATTAATCGGCGGTGCTAGTTTAAAAGCCGAAGAATTTAAAATAATTTGTTTGGCAGCAAAGGGAAAATAAAATGTTGTATCAAGTTTTAATTGTAGTGTATTTGATCGTTGCGTTATGTTTAATTGGCTTAGTGCTAATTCAACAAGGTAAGGGTGCTGATATGGGCGCATCATTTGGCGCTGGCTCATCAGCCACTATTTTTGGTTCAAGCGGTTCTGGTAACTTCTTAACAAAATCGACAACGTACTTAGCGATAGCGTTTTTTGCTATCAGCCTGGTATTAGGTAACTTAACGGCTAATCGCGTTAAAGCGACCGATGAGTGGAACAATATTGACACTCCTGCTGGACAAGTTGCACCAGCAACTGATGCTATTCCTACCGACAGCCTTGAGCCTAAAGCGGATAACGCTGATGTACCGGCTAGCGACGCAGCGGTAGAAAAAGGCAGCGACGTACCAAACTAGTTTTAAAATCTTTGCAGATATGGCGAAATTGGTAGGTGCACCAGCTAGAGTGGCTGTAGCTTCAAAAAATTAAGTTAGCTGATTAACCTCAATATCAGCAAGATAATTTGTAAAAACAAATAGTATGAATTTAGTATTGCGCGGTTGTGGCGGAATTGGTAGACGCGCCAGCTTGAGGGGCTGGTGATTTAGGTCGTGGGGGTTCAAGTCCCCCCAACCGCACCACTAAATATATACAAATAGACATTTAAAGGCTGATTCGTGATGAATCGGCCTTTTTTCGTTTGGTTGCTAATGGGGTGCTAATTATTCCTGGCGGGTATCATTCTCGGCAGATATTTCCCTGACATTGTTCTTATGTCTGTATTGAAGTTCGATAAAATTTATATCTTTAATTTGATATGCCACTCAATTGTTCGACTTTCAAATACCCACGAAACCATCAAATAAATACACTTAATCTAAATAATTCAATCTGTTATAAATGTTAGGGGGAAATATCTAAAAATCGTTGTTTAGAGTGTTTTAATGGCAAAGGACTTAGTTAGCTGTTGCTATTATTAAGAATGCTAACTTTGGGCACTAAGCGGAAGTTAGTAGCTCGCTGTTTCTAACGTCCGCTTCATGCTCAACCTTGCCGGTGGCATTTCATTTCTGCAATTTAACTATTTTCTAATTGCAGAAATTCGCTTTAATCGATTTTTAGCTTCGGTCTAAGTTTCAAGTGGTAATGAGCGGACGTTTGGGAATGCCAAAATATTAAATATTTTCTCTGCCTGATTCAATTGCTAATTATTATAATTCTTGTCGAAGGGCAAGTCTCCCAGGAAAGCCAACATTCAGAGGCTATTGTCATTATTAAAAGACAGTAGTAATTCATGAAATTTACCTTAAATATTTTTCCCTGTATTTTCTAATGAATTACTTTTAGCGTGTTACTGAGTCGGCTCAGTATTATCTCTATATTGAATTACATTCTAATTTCACCATTCCAATCATTGAATTTATCGGGTATTAAATCCAATTAATTAAAACTTATGGCACGTAGCCATAACTGTAATAAAAGTTAAAGTTTACTGTACGACTTTGAGCATAATCAGTCTATTTTGTTGCTTCAGCATCTATTCTTTCTGAATAAACAACCACTAAATTCCAATTCACGCCATCGAATTTTACCGCTTGAAAGGATTGTAATTTACGATTAATAAAGCTATATGGCCTTGCCACACTATTTAGCAAAACCATATGCGAACATTTGGGATCAACTTTTAAGCTGCCAGTCTCTTAGCAAAAAGTTATCTCTACATCACCTCACTACAATTTCCCAGACATTCTCCGGCACTATGACCTTGTACTCCTTGGTATCTGTATTGCCAGTGGTAGTTCCCGACGTATTGGAACTGCCTTGGGTATAGTCTCCTCTGAGATCTAGTTCGGTATTAAAGCCAGTATCAGCGCTGATCTCAGATATGGAAAAAGGAAACGCAATCTCTAATTTGATAAACCGCTATAGAGCATTTTATTTAGGCGTCGCCGTTATCGAGTTCAGGTTTCTCGTGCAAATCACTATTAACCTTTTGCCATGTGGCCGAACGTAATTGCTAAACCTAGATCACCAAGCGTTGCATATAGGGATCCATTGCATCTGATACGGCTTCAAATAAAGCTATTAGCAGGTCAGGGTACTAGTACTAAGGTAGCACTTCTTTTTATGCCTTTGTTGATTAAAGTTAGCATTGTTCATTCAGTGAATAATCGTAATAACTAAAATTAATAAGCGAGAACAACATGAAAAATATAACGACTATAGCGCTAAGAAAACTATGCCTTTCGTTCATGCTAATCTTTTTGACGGCAAACGTTGCTGCCACATGTTTAGATAGTGTCGTGCTAGTTCATGGTAATACAGGCACGCCGTCCGATTGGGACAATACTTATGACTTACTGAAAGCAAAAAACTATCAAGACAGTGAAATTTTTCGTCCATCGTGGGGAGGATCGTCAGCTAGCTCAAACAATCACAGCGGATCGGAAGAAACACCGGTTAAAAATGCGATAAATAGTGCACTAGCAAGCTCTTGTAGCGGAAAAATAGATATTATTGCTCACTCTATGGGGGTTACGTTAGCAGCACAGCAAGTGATAAAATTAGGCAAAAGCAATAAAGTCGATGCCTTTATTGGCATTGCTGGTGCTTATCGAGGCTTATGGACCTGTGGTGCTTACCCGTGGAATGTTTGGACAGCGACATGTGGTACTAACGGTTTATCGGTATCTAGCCCATTTTTAGATTGGTTATATGGCAAAAGTATTGCTAATCGAGTTTATTCTATAAAAAGTTGGAGTGACCCAATTGTCTGCGGCAGTGGCACTTGTCGGGTAAATGGTGTTCACTCTAGTCAAATAGCCAATGAAAATGGGACTTATAGCTATACTTTAGGTCACTTTGGTTTGCAAACGTATACTGCAAGCAAGCAGTATGAGTTGATTAAGTAGCAACCTATAAATGTGCTTTCGATATAACTTTGACATAACCCTGTCGCAGTAATAATAGCTGAAATTTAATAAGCGGGAGCTGAGATAGTTCCCGCCTAATTTCTTGCCTTATTACTTTTTAACCCATTGTCCGTCAGAATTTTTAATAAAATGGCCAGGCTGAGTTTTCTCTATGGCTTTTACGCCAGCTAAAACAGTAACTTGCTCCACAGTGATGTTGTTTTTGCGGGCGAGGTTAAGATAAATGTTTTTACGCTTTTCGTTAATGCTATCGACTATGCTGTGCGCTTCTGCGCTATCAACGACAACACCTAAGTAGCCGTTTTGCATTTCGCCAATCAAGCCTTGATGCTTAGCATCGTCGAGTGAAATAGCCCATGCGGAAAATGCTACGGTTGCTACCAGTAGCACAGCCGTTAATTTCTTTATTAAGTTCATCGTGAATTTATTCATTGTTATTCCCTAAAATACGTCGCTATCGTCACTAAAAATGTCATCAAGTTGTTTGTCGACTTTCACTTTGATTTCATGATCAATTTTTAAATTTATATTAAGTGTGATTGGCTCTTTAGCGCTAACTTCTATTTTATGTGTACAGCTACTTATTATAAACATAGCTAACACGGCGGTTAGTATTCTCTTCATACTTATTCCTTAATGTTTTTTTGTAAACCTTTGATAATACGATCTTCAAATTGCCCGGTAATTGCCATTGATTCAAGCAAGCCTAATAAATCATAACTTAAGTTCAAATTCAGATTTACATCGTTGTCGATGTCTGGATTTCGGCCTTTAATCACCGTTTTCAATAGCATATAGCCGTCATCTGCCATAGAAACATCAGAGGATAATTGATGATAGTGCAAGTTTTGCAGTGCATCAAACGCTAGTTGTAATTGTGTGTTGCTGGCTTTAATTTCTTGTACTGCCGGGTTATTAATTACCTGAATAAGACCATTACTCACGTTATGCAATTCGCCTTTTTCCATGGTGAACTTTTTACCATTATAACTAATCGGCAATTGCCCGGATATCTTGCCGGTAACCACAATACCCTGCTTTTTATCTAACGCCAATACTTGCTCCAAGTCTATACTGGTCAGCTGAACGTCAACTGAATGACCATGTTCTAGTGGCCATTGAATTTTTGGAATGGAAAAGCTGCCACCTAAAATATCACCTTTAAGTGTGGTTGCCGAAATTTTGAAGTCTTTTTGGTAATGCCAAGCAGTGCTAATGGATAGTTTTGATATTGGCGTAGGGATGTCTATTAATGCAACCGTTAGGTTGTCCTTTGAATTATCCTTTGAGCCTAGCGCTGAGCTATCTTGCGTGGTGAATTTACCGGCTATAAAGTTGAAGTTTTGTTGCCAATTAAGCTCTTGTATCCAAATACCTGCTACTTCACCACTAGCAGAGGTTATTGCAACTGACATGGCTAAGTGGGTGCTTTGAAGGTTTGTTAAATCAGTTACCGAACCTTCTATGCTGTAGCTAAGTGTACCTTCAACCAGGTCAATTTTGGTTGGTAATTTGATGTTTAGCGAGAGTAGTTCCGTTAGCGGTAACGCCTTAGCCGTTATGGCAATGTTTGGCTTATCCAAGGCTCCTATAATGACTATATTGCCTAATGGAATATTATCAGCCGTGGCAGTGGCATTTATTTTAATATCATTTAAATTACCGGAAATATTACTGTTTAACGTTAAGTTTTTGACCTCGATCATGTTATCAACACGCAATTTTTTAGCTTGGCTATCGATTGTTAAATTTAAGAAAATGCTTTGCTTATCTTGAATTTCAATATCACCTTGTATTTGTGTTTTTAGCTGTTTAACGGTGAATCTATTTTTTTCTGTGGTTTTTTGTTTTGCCAAAATCTCGATATTGTCGCTTATGAAAAATGAGTCTTGGTCAAAATGTATTGTTGTTTGGCAGTGATCTAGCTTAATGCCACCTTGTAGTTTGAATTCAACCGGTGAGTGGGTGAAACTATTAAGGGTTGAGAGTAACAATGAGCTATCGAGCTTAAAGTCGAGCTGAATTAGTGCTGCACTTTCATTTGGCCCATGCTTTTTAGCGTTACCTGGGGCAATATCATTGGCGCTGAGATTAACATTTTTAGCTAGGCTATTGTCGGCAAAAGTAATTGCGTGACTAAGGTCGCTAGTCAGGTAGTGCTTAAGATCTAGGGCAATATTATCTAAGTTAAGTAGATGAGTTTGCTGAGCGCTTTCAGCCTTTAATGCTATGCCCGATAAAAACACTTGCTGATCGTTCAAGTGATAAATTAACTTGCCTTTTGGATGTAAAGTTAATTGCTCAATTGGATTGTCTATGAGTAGCGTGAATAGTTCAGAAGAACGCACGTTTTTGCTTAAATAATCAAGCAGATGTTGATGACTATACTGTAACAGCAAGGCGTTTTTTTGCTGAAATTCAACAACAAGTTCAGCGTAACTGTTCATCGCTTTATTTTCTTGGTTTACGTTAACTTCTCCATGAATATTAAGCGCTCCTGTAAGCTCAAAGGGACCACTCGCTTGAATACCCTGAACAGTAGTAAAAGCGAAGTCTTTTAATTGACTGGCCAAAGTTAATTGACCGGCTTGATAACTTAATAGACTATGAAAATCTCCGCTAATATTGAGCCTTGCTAGTAACTCTAATATTGCTGGCGTTAGCAGTAATTTATGTGCCAATAAAAAGCGCTTTAATGGCGTTAACTGAGCAGATATATTTAGCATTAGCGGTGATTTTTTAGCTTTATTAGTCGAAAATGCCAAAAAAGTGCTTTGCTGCTGATCTTTTAATGAAAATTTAACCGAATTTTTTATTACTGAAAGTTGAGCTAAATAGCGACTTGTTTTTTGTGGTTCAGCGTTAGTTGATTTTTTGTTATTTTCACAAGTAAAAGGTAAATAGTGTAACGCTGCGACATTAATGTCGAAAGGAAGGTTAAGCTGTTCAAGTTGGGTTAAATAAGAATCTAGCTGTTTTATTATTGTTGCATGGTTATTTTTTTGCTGGTTATTTTTGAGTTGGCTAAATAGCGCTGTTGTGCCTTTAACGGTAACTGATGCAATATTGATGTGCTTAATTTTTTGTTCAGCGACTAGCTCAAACGCTATGGCCATATCTTCAATGTTGATTTCTGCTTGCGCTGTTCGCAGGCATAACTTATCGATAGATAAATCTAAACTCGTGGTTAGGTGAAAATCTAAACAGGCTATATTGGCCTGATATAAGGCTAGTTCATCTTTGATAACACTTTTTACAATAGCAACGCGGAAAAAATAGCTAAATACTATTGTGCTTAGCAATAGCGCAACAGCAATTAAGATTTTTTTTGGCACTATCATTTAGTTGTTTTTATTCCTACATCCATGGTCAATATCACCCGCTTTATTGCTGTTGAACCATAGTATCAGTCAAAATCTTTGATTTAAATACACAAGTAAAAATAGCTCACACCATGATTATGATTTTCTTGCGATGAGCATATTTTAATTGCTCTGTAGAAGCGTTATGATATCGACATTTTTTTACTGTAATGATCATAAAGAGAGAAGCATGTCAGCTGCCCCATTAGAACGAATTACCATAGAACCTAACTTACCCGCCACAGCCTGCGTTATTTGGTTACATGGCTTAGGAGATTCCGGTGCCGGGTTTTCGCCCATTGTGCCAGAGCTCGCTTTACCTAAAAACCATACGGTACGCTTTGTCTTTCCGCATGCACCAGAGCAACCCGTGACCATTAACCAAGGTTATGTTATGCGTTCATGGTATGACATTAAAAGTATGGATTTGCATAACCGAGCCGATATGACCGGTGTGCTTGAGTCGGAAGTAAAAGTTAAGGCTTTGATCGCCGAGCAAATCGCTGCCGGCATTCCTGCGAGTCATATTATTTTAGCGGGTTTCAGTCAAGGCGGCGTGGTGAGCATGTTCACCGGTTTACGTTACCCTGAAAAGCTTGCAGGTATTATGGCATTATCATGCTATTTACCTAATGCTGATGCCTTACCTGAACAGTTAAGTGCAGCAAATAGCCACACGGAAATTTTACAACAACACGGCGATAATGACGATGTTGTGCCATTGAGCGCCGGTAAAATGGCTAATAGCTTACTTAAAGCCAAGAACTACCCCGTTAAGTGGCAAACTTATCCAATGGCACATAGTGTTCACCCGACACAAATTCGTGACATTGCGACGTGGTTAGTGGCACGTTTAAACTTAGCGTAAACTCTTAATAATTGAATAGGAAGATAAAATGCCAGCAGTTAGCGTTAAACTTGTTTTTGAAAAAGAAAACAAAAACAGCATACGATTCAAGGAAGTACCTGAAGCAGGTAAGGCTGAAGTTCTCGGCAGCGTCTATTTACAGAAATGGCTGGCTGGTGATGCTAAGTCAATTGAAATTTCTGTGAAAGTGCCAGACTGATAATTTTTAGTTAGCTATTTTTATCTCGTGGTGAAAAAAATTAGCGCTATAATGACAATGCGATTGTGTGCTTAGCGCATTGTTCTTTTTTATGGCAAATATGCTTAACGAACAGTTGAATTACCGTACCTTTGTAAAGACCAGTAAACGATTATTGGCTGGCATGGCATGATCGTTTTCTAACGAAAAACCGGCATTTTCAGCCAACGCTTTTATCGCCTCAATATCGCGAATAGCACTTTTGCTGTCGCGTTCTTTTAACCAGAGATCAAATCCCGCATTACTTTCACTCGTGTATTTGCCCTGATAATTAAATGGCCCATAAATACACAACTTACCCTGTTGATTTACATGTTGTGAAACGCCACTGAAAAATGCTTGTACTAATGACCAGCTAACGATGTGTAAAGTGTTAGCTGTGTAAATGGCATCAACTTTTTCAATGGGCCAGTGGTAATTAAGATCCAGTTCAATAGGATGAAGCAAGTTAACCGCAGGATACTCGTTTAACCATTGTCCAATGCCTTGATGATTTACCAGCACATCACTAGTTTGCCATGTTAACCATGGCAGGTTGGGTGCAAAATACACCGCATGTTGACCAGTGCCTGAGCCTATTTCTAAAACGGTTTTACACTTGTTAAAAGTGTCGACTAGCAAGGATAGAATAGGCGATTTATTATTTTCACAGGCTTGGGAAAAGGCTTTTGTCATGATTTTTTACTCAAATGGTTACTTAAATTTTTACTGATATTGGTATTAGCGTGGTTAACCGTTTTTATCGTTTGATTTAAAAGGTAATAATTGTTGGCATTGGACTTGATAGTGGCGTATTTGCTGTTGTTCTTGTAAACAAAAGGCTTTAATGGCAGCTTTGAACCCTGCATGTTTAACCCAATGATATGACGTGGTTAACTTGGCCTCAAATCCTCGTTGTATTTTATGCTCCCCTTGTGTGCCTGGGTGGAATAAGCTCAGTTTTTTTTCAATACAAAACTCTATACCTTGGTAGTAACACAGCTCGAAATGCAAATTATTGTATGACTGTGTGCAGCCCCAATAGCGACCATATAAATTACTGTCATCAAAGAAGAACCAAGCACAGGCGATGTCTTCACCGTTGCAGTTAGCGATTAGCAGCAAAATATGTTCAGGTAATTTTTCTACCATTGACTGAAAAAACGCTAACGATAAATGCGGTGTATGCCCGCGCTTTAAATACGTTAACTGATAAGTTAAATAGAAAAACGCTAATTCTTTTTCGCTAATGTCTTTGCCGAAAACACGTCTAATAGCAATGTTTTGTTGCGTGATAGCAAGCCGCTCTTTGCGGGTGTTTTTTCTTTTTCTGGCGGTAAAACGTGCAAGAAAATCCTCAAAGTCACGGTAGTTATAGTTAAGCCAATGAAATTGTACTGTGTTGCGTTGATAAACATCGTCCACCTCTTGCTGCGCTGGCGAACAATAGAGTAAATGCCAACTATTGAGCGGTTGATGTTGGCAATGATCGCTTAACACCTCAAAGATCTCAGTAAGCGAAACATCACTAGATAACAGCTTATTGCTGGTGACTGGCGTAAAAGGCGTAGTAGCGACTAATTTGGGGTAGTAGGGGATATTATGTTTTTGGTAAGCATCTGCCCATGCCCAATCAAAAACATATTCGCCCCATGAGTGAGATTTTACGTACATCGGCAATATGGCGTTAATTTCACCTTTGTGACTATCACTTAATTGTAAATGATGAGGCTGCCAACCTTGGGTGTTAGACACTGAGTCGCTGGTTTCTAAACACTGAAAAAATTGATAATTTGTAAACACTGAACGATCACGGTTTAGTCGCTGCCAGTCTTGCTCAGCAATATCTGAAATACTGTTTACAATCTCAATTTTCAATGATTTGTCTGTTCTTTAAGTGGCTAATATCTGCAGCTTAACAGATGGTTAATTTAATGGGTATACCTGCACCAATTCGATATTCAGCTTTATGTATGCTTAAGCTAATTTGCTTTAAAAGCCAGAAATTACGATTAACCTAATATCAGATGATATAATGCAATAACAGCGACAATTCTTAAGGCAAATAGTATGTGTGGCAGACTTAATATCATTGATCATCCTTTATGCAAAATTGTCAGCGACACCCTAGGAATAAATTTTTACAGTGCAAGTAATAACAATTTGTCGCCGAGCGAAGCGATATCGACCCTTATTCAGTCAAACGAGCAACTGACTCAAGTTAATATGCAGTGGGGCATTCAGCCTTCGTGGTCGAAACGCTTACTGATTAATGCGCAAAGTGAAACGGTGGCGACTAAACCAACATTTGCACAAGCCTTTGCCGCTAATCGTTGTTTAATACCTTGTAGTGGTTGGTATGAATGGCGAAAAGAAGGCAGTAAGAAGCAAAAGTATTATTTTAGTCATGCTCAAGAACTGCCATTATATATGGCTGGCATAAGTTATTATGGCGTTAACAGTCAGCCCCAAGTCGTGACGTTAACCACTAAGCCAAATCCACTGTGCGAACAATATCACCATCGCATGCCGGTGTTAATTCTGCCGAAAGACATTAATACTTGGTTGCAGCCATCAAGCATAAGTTCGAATTTATCACCATTGATGTCAGCGATTGCTGATGAATATCTGTGTGTAATAACAAATTAATATCTTTAGATTTAATTCACTTGGTATAATGTAAAAAACGTCATTAAGGGTATAGAACAAATGAGCACTGAAACCACATTAAAGTCATTTTTAGCGCAAACAAAAGACAGTCAAACACTGTGGGCGTTACAAGATAAAAGCAGCGAGGATTGGGTGGTACTCGATTCAATCAATTTTGAAAATACTGAAGTCATGCCACTTTGGTCAACCCAAGCACTTGCTAAAAGTCATTGTGTTGAAGAGTGGGCTGAATACCTTCCGGTTGCTATTACGGTCGCAGATTGGATGGAGTTTTGGGTAGAAGACTTACTAGAAGATGGCGTTATCATTGGTCTGAATTGGCAAGAAGACGATGCATGTGTGGAGTTGGAGTTACCTGAATTTGCCCAAGCATTAGCGACAATAGAAACGTTATAAGCCAATAATCAATATTTGCTCTTTTTTAACGTTTCACACAGCTACACGATTATGTAAAGATGAAAGTTAAGTAACTCTCATCTTTGCATCATCGTTATTAATACGGTTAATTCAGCGGTGTTATTTATTGTCAACACTAGCGCTTATGTTGTTTCTTACCGGCTAGATCGGCTAGTTTTGATTTTATCGAAAAAATCTATGAGCTGTATTGAAAACCCATTTGTTTTAAAAAAATTGAAATAGCACTCTATCTTATCGGGTCAAATTACCTAATCACTTCAAGCAATCAGGAATAATCATGGTAAGAGCATTATTAAATAAAAGTTACGGGATATTAAATTCAACCAAAAAATTGGATTTTCTCGCGCCATTATTATTACGTTTGTATTTAGTGCCCATTTTTTGGATGGCGGGTACGACTAAAATAGACGGTTTTGACAATATTGTGCAGTGGTTTGGTAATGACGACTGGGGTTTAGGCTTACCATTTCCCTATATTTTAGCTATTTTAGCCGTTGGCGCTGAGGTTATTGGCGCCATCGCGTTATTGTTAGGCTTAGGTGTGCGTTTAATGGCTGTACCCTTGATGTTTACCATGTTTATAGCTATGACGTCGGTGCACGGACAATATGGCTGGCAAGCGATTGCAGATGCTAATGCGCCATTCTCTAATGCACGTGTAGAGGCTGCAGCAGAGAAAAAAGATATTATGATTTCTATTCTACAAGAGCACGGTAACTACGAATGGCTTACTAGCAGTGGTAATATCACTATTTTAAATAATGGTATTGAGTTTGCGGCAACTTATTTTATTATGCTATTGGCGTTATTTTTTATTGGTGGCGGGCGCTATGTTAGCCTTGATTATTGGTTTAAACGTAGGCTTTTAGCCGACGCGTAAAAAATTACAAAAGTAACAATGAAATAAAACTAAGCATAAAAGTTTAGTTTTATTTCATGACCTATTAGTTATTCCATTGTTTGCCGTTATAGTCGACGACTTAGCCCTATGACAAAAGTGCATCGAATAATAGCGATGAAATATAGTAATCATAGGTAAATGGCACCTTGTTGTTCGGTCAATAAAGTTAATGGCCATGGTTTTTTCGCTTTGCTTTAAAAATATGGTCTTATGTAACATTACCTTTCATTGTTACTTAACGAATATGACTTACATACTAATGTGATTTGGTTTGAGTACCAAACCCTTGCAATGATATCCGTCAGCGTTAAATGATATATTCTCATGGTTAGATAATGGCGTACTTGCTAATTGATAAATTCTATCTATCTACAAGGCCTAATTTCTCCAACTTTACATACCTGTTAAGTTAGTTTGATAAAACCGCTAGGCTTAGCGAGTTAAATAGTAAAATATTTTGATATCCGTAAGTGCTAACACCTCAGTAAAACCTATAATGACTATCCTCAATCTCTAATTGACATACCTTTAGTATTATTTAAAAAACTACTGTAATATCATGAGAATAAATATAATTTAATACGGTAATAGGAAATGATTGTCTGGTGTGTTTATGGATAAAATTAGACTGTCAAAAAAGATAGTATTAGATTGTTTGAATACCGCGTTAATTATTGACCATAATACTGATGATATCGTTGTGCTTGATAATCTAGAATTTCAAGTACTTAAGTATCTTGTTGAGCACAAAGGCGTTGTAGTGACTAAAGATGAATTACTATCGCTTTGGCCAACCGCGGTGGTCATGGATCACTCGCTCGCTCGTGTCATGTCCATTATTCGTAAAAAGCTTGGTGATTCCTCTAAGCA
>CAXBNP010000004.1:0-143855 GCA_963977145.1 uncultured Colwellia sp. | reverse complement strand
TCACGTCAACACCTAAACGCAATTAAATTGCCAATAAGTGTTTGTTTGCTTTTTATTTGAGCAAGACGATGGTTTTTCGTTCTAACAAGGGAGCAGCAGCACTTAATAGCACTTATTCTTCCTTATATTTACGCTGGCTATCGACAATAAAACCAAAGCTCATGAGGAAAATTAGTCGCACATCGATTACATGAGGGCTGGCCTTATTTAGGCTCATCAATTTTTGATTTTCTAGCTACATGTTCGGCGTCTGCAGCGTTATTGTTCTTATCACTATGAAAGTCTGCATCTTGATCATCCCCTACGACATGTTCCAATTTCAATTTTTTCACCGAGCGAATGGTGGTAAATGGTCCTGAACAAGCATATAAGCCAAAAATAATCAGCAGAATATTTTCCGGGCTAGATGCGACAACTACAAACGCAAGCACTATCAATAAAACAAAGACAAAATTCACTTTGCCTTTCCAATCAACATCTTTAAAACTGTTATATCTAAAATTACTCACCATTAATAGCCCTGTAAGTATAGTGATAATACCGATGATAAAACCATAATCGTCGCCATTAATCTGATATTCACTGCCAACCCAAACAAGGCTAGCAACAACGCCAGCAGCGGCTGGACTGGCTAGCCCTTGAAAATAGCGTTTATCTGCTATCCCAACTTGGGTATTAAAGCGGGCAAGACGCAATGCTGCACAAGCTACATAGATAAAGGCAGCTAACCAACCAAACTTACCAAAACTAGAAAGCGCCCAATTATATGCAACTAACCCTGGCGCGATACCGAATGACACCATATCAGCCATACTGTCGTATTCTGCACCAAATTCACTTTGTGTATTAGTCATACGGGCGACTCGCCCATCTAGGCCATCAAATATCATGGCAATAAAAATAGCAACAGCAGCACTAATAAAGTGGCCATTCATTGATGACACTACGGCATAAAATCCGGAAAAAAGTCCTGCTGTGGTTAATAAGTTGGGTAGAAGATAAATGCCGCGAGTTGGCAGGGAATCATCATTATTTTTATTTGGCATAAATAAAACCGTATAGTAAGTTAAAATTATAAATAGGCTATTAATCTAGCATATGTTTAATTATGTATGATAGCTATAGAAAAATGGTGATGAATAAAAGCAGCAAAAATTTGTAAACTGCTCTTTGTATTGTTATAAAACACTCTAGTGATTATATATTAGTCGCCATTAACAATGACCCAAACTCGTTCTCCTATAGTGGAGGAAATTCAGTATAAACTTATGCAAAGGTACCGTTATGAACATTAAGTCATTATCACTATATTTAATAACATTAGTGTATTTCAATGTTTCTGCCGCTGAAAAATTGACAGTCTATCGTTGGATTGACAAAGAGAATGTCGTTCACTTCAGTCAAAATCAGCCAAACCATGATGATTACATTGAAATTAGCATGGCAAATAATCAAAAATCATCGGCTATTATCGATAAAAAAAGCTCGCCAGGAGCCCCACAGCCAAATGATAACTTACTTGCAGAAAGTAACGGAAAAAATGAAGTGCGTAATGATGACCTGAGTAATGACAAATGCGTTGCAGCTCTCGATAACTTAAAAACATTACAAAACTTTGACAATATTCAATATAAAGATGAAAACGGTAAAGTAAAGGTATTGAGTGCTTTAGAAAAGCAGCAACAATTAGCAATGAATACAAAACAGAGCGAAGTTTATTGCAAGGATTAAGTCAGTAAACTTCGCTCTGTATTTACGATAATATTAATCTAAAGAAGGCATTAACCTTCATGCCCTTTAACGACGAAACTCAAATTATTATCATTAAGCTCAACGAAAATATGGTCACCTGCAGAGAATTCATTAGCCAACAGTTTGTGTGCCAAAGGGTTTTCAATTTCTTGCTGAATAGAACGTTTTAAGGGCCTTGCACCAAAAATAGGATCAAAGCCTGCAGCGGAAACAAAAGATAATGCTTCTTCTGATAACGTCATGGTGATATCTCGTTCCTCTAATCGTTTGGTTAAAGCCAATATTTGAATACTAGCGATACTTTTAATTTGCTCAGCAAGTAAAGGGTGAAACACGACAGTTTCATCCACTCGGTTAATAAACTCAGGCTTAAAGTGATGACTGAGTTCAGCAATAACCCTCGCCTTCATTTGCTGATATTGGCTGTCATCGCCATATTCCTGAATAATATCAGAGCCAATATTTGAGGTCATAATAATAACGGTATTTTTAAAATCTACTGTACGCCCTTGCCCATCAGTTAATCTCCCATCATCTAATACTTGCAGTAAAATATTAAAAACATCGGGGTGCGCTTTTTCTATTTCATCAAGTAAAATAACAGAATATGGTTTACGTCTTACCGCTTCAGTTAAGTAACCACCTTCTTCATAGCCCACATAACCTGGAGGCGCTCCAACTAAACGAGCAACAGAATGTTTCTCCATAAACTCTGACATATCGACTCGTACCAGAGAATTTTCACTATCAAAAAGAAAGTGCGCTAAAGCTTTAGTTAATTCTGTTTTACCAACACCGGTAGGACCAAGAAATAGAAATGAACCTATAGGTTGATCAGGATCGGCCAAACCTGCTCGCGAACGACGAATAGCATTGGATACTGAAACAACAGCCTCTGATTGACCAATAACGCGTTTGTGCAGGTTATCTTCCATATGTATTAATTTATCACTCTCACCTTCGAGCATTTTTGCAACCGGTATTCCCGTAGCTCTACTCAACACGTCTGCGATTTCTACATCAGTAACTTTGTTGCGTAGTAGAGTCATTTCTTGCATTTCCGCTTGGCTTGCAAGATCGAGCTGTTTTTCAAGATCTGGGATGCGACTATATTGCAACTCGGCCATAGTATTAAGGTCACCAACGCGTCGAGCGGCTTCGAGCTCAATACGGGCGTGCTCTAAATCAGTTTTGATGGCCTGTGTACCATGAAGTGCCGCTTTCTCAGTTTTCCATACTTCATCTAATTCGTCATAACTGGTTTGGCACGTGGCGATATCCTCTGAGATTAAGTCCAAACGCTTTATAGAGGCAGAATCAGAGTCTTTAGACAAGGCGCGTTGTTCAAGTTTTAGCTGAATTAAGCGGCGCTCTAATCTATCTAAGTTTTCGGGCTTAGAATCCATTTGCATACGAATACTAGAAGCCGCTTCATCGATAAGATCAATGGCTTTATCAGGGAGTTGACGATCACTAACATATCGATGCGATAACGTTGCCGCGGCAACAATAGCAGGATCCGTTATTTCAACATTATGATGAAGTTCGTAACGTTCCTTAAGACCGCGTAATATCGCAATGGTATCTTCAACACTAGGCTCATCTACCAAAACCTTTTGGAAACGTCGTTCCAATGCAGCATCTTTTTCAATATATTGACGATATTCATCTAAGGTAGTTGCGCCAACACAATGCAGCTCACCTCGTGCAAGCGCCGGTTTTAACATATTACCCGCGTCCATAGCGCCGTCGCTTTTGCCCGCTCCTACCATGGTATGAAGTTCATCAATGAATAAGATGACTTGACCTTCAAGTTGACTTAACTCACTTAGTACCGCTTTAAGTCGTTCTTCAAACTCTCCACGATACTTAGCGCCGGCAACCAGCGCCCCCATATCAAGTGACAGTACCCGCTTATTTCGAATACCTTCTGGTACTTCATGATCAACGATACGTTGAGCTAAACCTTCAACAATCGCCGTTTTACCAACACCAGGTTGACCAATTAATACCGGATTATTTTTAGTGCGGCGTTGCAATACCTGAATAGTGCGCCTAATTTCATCATCTCGACCAATAACCGGGTCTAACTTTCCTTGTTCTGCTCGTTCGGTTAAATCAACCGTGTATTTATCCAAAGCTTGGCGTACTTCTTCAGCGTTAGTATCATCAACATTTTTACCGCCACGAATATGTACAATGGCGTCTTGCACACGTTGTTCACTCGCGCCTAAACTTTTTAGTATTTGACCTAGCTTACCTTTATCTTGTAACGCCGCCAGAATAAATATTTCTGAGGAGATAAATTTATCGCCATGCTTTTGGGCAAATTTATCACAAAGGTTTAAGATATTGCCCATTACAGATGAAAGCTGAACTTCGCCACCAGTTCCGGACACTTGCGCTAACTCTGCAATGGCGGCTTCCACTTGATTTTTTAACGTTCGTACATTTATTCCGGCACTTTTTAATAACGGAATAATGCTGTTCGCACTTTGATTCAATAACGCGAGCATTAAATGTATCGGTTCAATAAATTGATGATCTTTACCTAAGGCAATAGACTGAGCATCAGATATTGCTACTTGGAAAGTCTGGGTAAATCGTTCTAAACGCATTAACGTTCTCCTAATGCTTTACAGGTAATTTGCAACACTCTTGTTGTATATTTATGGGCAATAGGTGTTAATTCAAGTTGTAATTAGAAAATCACCTTAAAACAAACAAGGTTCGTTTTCCGCAATAGCTTGGCTAGCCACTTGTGCTAATTGCTCTTGTATAACGCTGCTAACAGCTATGTTTTCGATATAGGGTAAGTTTTCCGCAGATTCGCCACTTATTGTCTGATAAAAAACCATTGCGGTTAATAAGCTCCCTGTAACATTGGCGTGGTTTCCATCATCTTGATGCAATATCAAATCAGGATAAATAGTTAAAGCAAGATCCCATGCTAAACCTACTGGTGCGACACAAGCAGGCGCTTTTTCAGCAATACCCATATGAATATCATGGATATATATACCTTCAAATATTCGATCTTTTTGTCGATGTTCAGGAAAAAGAATTGGCGTGGCAGATAACTCTTTTTTAACTAATTCAATCCAGCTTTCTGCAGCGCTGGTTGGGTAAAGTCTAGATTGAGTAGCAGATACCTTTTGTGCCTGTAAGACAATATGTGTCCATTGTTTACTTTGGATTTTTTCGTGAGTAATACCGTCATTAATACGGTCATCAAGGAAACCACTACCCGGCGCTAGCTGGCTAGTAACTAATTTGTTGGTCAGGTTACTTTCAAATAGTTGCTGGACAATGTTAGCTAAGTTATTGCCGGCTACATGACTATTACCTATAAAAAGAATTTTATAATGATCGACAGCTCTATTATCTGGAATAGCAATCGTTGAGTTTTCATTTGATTGATTATTACTTTTATTGTTTTCTTCAGTATCATTCGACACTTTACTCGAATCACTACAACTTGCTATACATAATAAAATTATTACATAAAAAATTTTCATTTCTCTTCCTTGAACTTAATTTACAACAGTAAAAACAGCATAGTTATTATCAAGTATCACTATAACTATCGATTAAAGCAAATAATAGACGCCATTCGACCGGTTTTATTCTCCCTTCTATAGGAGTAATATTTATTACTTTCAGTAAAAGTACATGCTTGCTGATGTGTTATTGAAACAACGCCCGCTTGTTCTAGCAAGTAAGTGGCAAGTCCTACTAAATCGGCTTGAAATTTATCAAACGAACTGTTGATAAAAAAACCTGACAATATTGGCGATATATCACTGAATGCTTGCTTTACTTCAGCCCCAACTTCAAAGTGCTCGACACCTATACATGGGCCAAGCCAAGCATGGATATCTTTATTCTCTGATTTCATCTTTGTCAGTGTGCTGGAAATAATACTGGCAGCCAAAGGTCGCCAGCCAGCATGAATTGCGGCAATTTCACTACCCTCTCTATTCGACAGTAAAATAGGCAAACAGTCTGCGGTCATTACGGCTAGAGCAATATTTTGACATCGTGTTATGGCAGCATCCGCCACCATAGGCGTCGTGTTGTGTTTGATAACGTCAACGACATTACTGCCATGAACTTGTTCTAGCCATTGAATTTTTATCTTATTTGGTAAGTATTGAAGTAAGGATTGCCGGTTACGAGCAACTGAATCAGGACAATCCCCTACATGGCTACCCAGATTGAAATAATCAAATGCTGACTGAAGCTGTTCCGTGTTGGCAGCATTTGATAATAAATTTGCCGAACTTTTCGTTGATAGGTAATTGCTAGAAGGTAATCGAGTCGTGTTAAAGGCCAACACATGGGTGGCTGGCCATTTAATAAAATGCAAATTATCCGTCGATTTAATAGTCACTATCACTAAGATTGCTTTTAGTATCTGCTCGCAATATATTAGTTAAGGCCACCATATCTTCAGGCACATCGGCATGCCAAGTCATTTGTTCACCAGAAATAGGGTGATATAACGATAGCATTGCTGCATGCAAAGCTTGACGCTTAAATTGGCGCAACATCTCACGTAACTCTTCAGAGGCATTTTTAGGTGGTCTTGGGCGGCCACCATAAACAGGATCTCCTACTAATGAATGCGTAATGTGTGCCATATGAACACGAATTTGGTGTGTTCTGCCGGTTTCCAAGCGCAATCGTAAACGGGTATGTAACCTAAACTTTTCCATTACTCGATAATGCGTTATCGAAGGACGTCCCGAAAAAGTAACAGCCATATGAGTACGCTTAGTTGCATGACGACCAATAGGCTCATCAACAAGACCGCCCGCGGTCATAATGCCAGTAGCAATAGCTTCATATTCACGTGTAATTTCACGCGCTTGCAGCGATTCTACTAAGTTGGTTTGTGCAGCAATTGTTTTTGCTACCACCATTAAACCTGTGGTGTCTTTATCTAAACGATGAACAATACCAGCTCTTGGCACAACATCTAATTGCGGGCAATGATGAAGTAAGGCATTTAACACCGTACCATCAGGGTTACCTGCTCCTGGATGCACAACAAAGCCTGCGGGTTTGTTAATCACTAAAATATCGTCATCTTCGTAAACGATATTTAAAGGTAAATCTTGCGCTTGAAAGCGCACTTCTGCCTCGATTTCGGTATCAATGGCAATTTGTTCGCCACCAAACACTTTCTCGCGTGGTTTATCCACAACGAGGCCATCAATCGTAACATGACCGGCTAAAATCCATTCTTTTAATCGTGAACGTGAATAATCAGGGAACATTTCCGCCAAAGTCTGGTCGAAACGTTTGCCTAAGCATGATTCGGGAACCGTGTCCCGGTGTTGAATTATCTCAGCCATTAAACTCTCTATTAATTAGCACTGTGCAAGGTATGATTGCTGGGTTAGAATGCCAGTGCTTATTTTACCTCTTTGCCAAAGCAATTACATTAAGTAATTATAGTGAAGAAGATATTTATTTTAACTAAAACAAAGTAGTGATATTGAAGTCTATGGAAAAAATGACAATAAAAATAATGTGCCTTACAATAATGCTCGGTTTAGCGGGCTGTTCAGGCACAAGTGAGAAAGAAATTGAAAAGGTACCAGACAAGTCAGCACAAGCATTATTTGCCGATGCCCGAGCGTCCCTTGATAATGGCTTATATAAAAAAGCGATCCAAATCTTATCTGCGATAGATTCTCGTTTTCCTTACGGACCCATTTCTCATCAAATACAATTAGATCTAATCTATGCTTATTATAAAAGTGGCAATGCTGCTCAAGGTATAGCATTAACCGATCGATTTTTACGATTAAATCCTGCGCACGCCAACGTAGATTATGTCTACTATATGCGAGCGCTAATTAATATCGCAACACAAGAAAACTTATTTCAAGACATAGCGGGCATAGATCGTTCAAACCGTGATCCTACGGCAGCACGCGATGCGTTCAATGATTTAAAAATTGTCTTAGAAAAATATCCAGAAAGTAAATATGCGGCCGATTCTCGACAACGTATGATTGCGATTAAATCTCGTTTAGCAAAGTATGAATTATCGGTTGCACGTTACTACCTAAAAAGAGAAGCCTATGTGTCTTCGGCTAATCGAGGTAAATATATTGTAGAATATTTCTCTCCAAGCCCAGAGACTGAAGAAGCGTTAGAAATTATGATTGTTTGCTACGAAAAGCTAGGTTTAGCTGATTTGCGCATTAATGCGAAACAAGTATTAGCGGCAAATTACCCTAATAACTCATTGATTGCTAAATAAATAGGCAACGTATTATCGGCATTCAATTAGCCAGAATGCTTAACTAATAATTTAGCATCCTAGTACATTGACATCAAAGTGATACGACATTACCAACATGGATGTTGGTATTTAGTTTATGACAGGAACAGAAACTAAGCGTTCATCCTGAACATCGTCGCTCCTTCACATCCATGTGACCACGACATACCGTTCATCCTGAACATCGTCGCTCTTTCACATCCATGTGACCACGACATACCGTTCATCCTGAACATAAAATACCAGCATGTTGCTGGTATTTTTTTAAACCGCCCAAAACTAGATAGCCTCTTCGTCTTCTTCACCCGTACGAATACGTATCACGCGCTCAACATCGGTAATAAAAATTTTACCGTCACCTATTTTCCCCGTTTGTGCGGTTTCTAAAATGGTATTGACACAGCGATCAACATTTTCCTTTTTTACTACAATTTCTAATTTAACTTTTGGCAAAAAATCCACCATATATTCAGCACCACGATAAAGCTCTGTATGACCTTTTTGGCGCCCAAAACCTTTTACTTCTGAAACTGTCATACCCGTGACACCAATTTCTCCCAGTGCTTCACGTACATCGTCCATTTTAAACGGTTTAATTATCGCTTCTATCTTTTTCATCTTTACGACCTATAGGTTTATTTGAGACTCTGCATCTTATTGATAATTATTATCTACATAATTTCTTGTGATTGTACACAGAATTAGCTTCCAGCTATAGTGCAAAAATTCTCATCAAAGATAGATTTTGTTACACTAGTATTATCCTGAGTAACAAATCAGCTTAAAATTAATGTGCCAGATATCAGCTAAAGGAAATATAATGACAGCCCAGGCAATAATTGAGGAAATGAAAGTAATACCTGAAATAGATACTGCGTTTGAAGTTAAACGTCGAATCGATTTTATCAAGAAAAAACTGATAGGATCGGGGCTTAAAGCTCTTATTTTAGGTATAAGTGGTGGTGTAGACTCTTCTACTTGCGGTCGTTTAGCGCAACTTGCCATTGACCAATTAAATAGTGAAGTTAATGAAAACCAACAAACATATAAATTTATTGCCGTAAGACTGCCCTTTGATGTCCAAGCAGATGAAGATGACGCGCAACTCGCACTTGAATTTATAAAACCTAGCCACAGTTTAACCACTAATATCTTTGCCGCGTCTGAGGGCATTCATAATGAAACGATTAAGGCACTGCAAAACGCCAACCTTTTAACCGCTAATGCACAACAGATAGACTTCTCTAAAGGTAATGTTAAAGCCCGCTCTCGCATGGTAATGCAATATCACATTGCTGGCATATTAGGCGGTTTAGTATTAGGGACTGACCATTCAGCAGAAAACGTCACTGGATTCTTTACTAAATGGGGCGATGGCGCTTGCGATTTAGCCCCTTTATTTGGTCTATCTAAGCGACAAGTAAAACAGCTCGCATTGGCATTGGGTGCGCCCGCTAAATTAATTAATAAAGCCCCCACTGCCGATTTAGAAGAACTAACGCCAAGTAAAAAAGACGAAGACGCTCTAGGGCTAAGTTATGACCAATTAGATGACTTTTTAGAAGGAAAGAACTCTGATAAATTAGTTGAAGAAAAAATTATCGCTATCTATATGAAAACTCGCCATAAGCGCTCAGCAATACCAACAATATATGAAAATTAAGCACTTTTACTTGGAAAGTTAAAAGTTTTTTGACTATAACTAGCATTGAAAGGTGCACTCAACTAAGGAATGGTTGTTATGTCAAAATATAATGGATTTACGATTATCGAAACAATGGTAGCATTAGCAATAGTACTAAGTTTAATTGCTATCGGTATCCCTAACCTGAATAATTTCATTGTTTACACGCGTGTAGACAATGAAATTTTCACCCTCCATCGACTACTTTTAATTGCCAGAAACACTGCCTTAACTAGCAATACTAAAGTAACCCTATGTCCACTAAATGCTCAAGAGCAATGTCAAAACCTCTGGCATCAAGAGCTGAGCGTATTTACCGACATTAATAATAATAAAATCTATGAACCCTTACTTAATGAGCAGCTCGTCGCTCATAAAGCCGCAATAAAAACCGGAGACAAACTACAATATGGCAAAACACGCATTGGTTTAACATATGAAGCGACAGGGCATTTAGTGGGTTGGGGACAAAATGCGACTTTTAGCTACTGCCCTCAACATCACAAGGATAAGAGCCGAGGTATTGTCGTGGCAACGTCGGGCAGAGCTTATGTTAGCGCCGCGAATAAGACTAACAGCAAAAACATCAGGCGTTCGGGTGCTAAAATAAAGTGTTTCTAACTCATTTATTTTAAGAGTAATAGCTACTTTAACAAAGGTAGGCGATATTATTTTATGTTATTCACAATGACACTGAACAGCGAGGAACCTTGCACAAAAACGATAGTGCCTCGCTGAGCTAAACGTATAAAGTCAGACAGTTGTAGCATCAAGCAACGTACAAAAAAATTAATTTTAACTAACAATGCTTTAGGTAAACTGATGAAGAGTGCAAAATTTGCTAGCTGAGTTTAAGCAACAATGCTATAAGTAAAGCATCAATCTTAACTGAAGTTATAGTTATGTCTAAGTTAGCTATTAAAAAATCAATAAATATAAAATTTGCCAAAGGCTTTACCATCACCGAGTTACTTATTGGCGTGGTCATTATTGGTCTATTAACCGCAATTGCCGCCCCTAGCTTGAGCCAGTTTATGGTGCAATCGCGAGTCGATAATGAAGTGAGTGAAATTCATCGGCTACTATTAGCGGCACGAAACAGTGCGATAAATAGTGGTAAGAATGTCACCGTCTGCCCATTAAGCGGCACGACCTGCAGCGCCAACTGGCAAAATGAGTTAAGTGTCTTTATTAATAATGACAATAGCTTAGCCAACAACCAAAGTTATAATAGTGCCAACGAAGAGTTAATAAAAGTTAAAGGGAAAATTTCCAGCGGCGATACATTGCAATTTAGCCAAGCCATTATTGTTTTTGCACCAACAGGCCGCTTAGACTTTGGTGGCAATGGTAATTTTAGCTATTGCCCAAAAAGTGATAGCAATTTATCGCGTGGTGTTGAAATATCATTATCTGGTCGAGTATATGCAACTTCAGATACCGATAATGACGGCAAAGATGAAAATCGCAATGGTACCGATGTAAAGTGCATATAGTGGGACAATGCCCGCTAAAGTGTCGTAAAGAATGCTCAAATAAGTTATCAACGGGGTTAAATTATCACTAAGTAAGTCATTATTTAGCCCCCTTGATAGATAGAACGCTTTAACCGTGCGATTTTTTATTTTAAGCAATGTTTATTTATATTTAACGGGGTTGTTTATCAAATAATTGATTCGCTTTCGCAGAGTTAAATTTTGCATCTAATAATACACACTCAAACACTTTATACACTCGCTGTTTTTCTTTAAAAAAAGGTGTAGAGAACTTTCTATTTACCAAGGTATCAGCAAGTTTGTTGATTTTATCTTCCTTAACGTAAGCAAAGTAAATAACCTGTTGCCCCCCCACCACTTCAACGTGGCATTTAGCATCAACTTTGTACTTTTTTCCCTCTTTATTAGCTGCATCAGCAATTACGTTAGTGCTAACTAAAAGTAGTAAAGTAATAAATAATATTTTGTTGTTCATTTTATTGCTCCCAACAGGCATTAGCCGGCAATTTCTTACCCGTATTGCTAACCGACAAGGTCAAACAGCCACTGTCATTTGATTTTTGTGGTTCAAGCGCTGTCGCCGTTAACACAAAGCCACCGTTTGCAAGCGCGGCATCAATACTATAATTAGCATTTTCGGTAATAAATGGATCTTTATTTAAGCCCAATTTTTTCATATCATCAGTATATGCTCGACTATCGACATAAAATTGCTCTTGCAAGTTCGCTAATCTTAATAACTCGCGCTGGGCTTCTGTGCGATTTGAGCGAGCAACAAAGTCAGTATAGGCCGGAAAAGCCACCGAAGCTAAAATACCGATAATAGCAACCGTGATTAACAGTTCAACAATTGTAAAGCCCTTAATCAGCTTGACTTTATACATTACTGTTCCTCTTTAATATATAAGTATGTCCGCATCGTTTGCAGTGTAAAAGGGGTATTTACTACTTCTCTACCAACAATAATATTTCCAATGCTATCCCCATTATCGTCCGGTACTACGATTAACGTTGGCGCACCTAAAAATTGCTCGCTAATGACAACACTCCTTACGGCATCATCAGGAGGACCATCACCATCACCATCACCGTCACCATCATTTTTCTTCCAATTATAAACCGCAGTACCTAGTGCCAGATCAACGGCGTATAGTAAGCCGGTGCCATTGGGTTGCTCACAATGGACAACATTTGGATTTAAGTTAGGCGGAATAAAGGTGGTGAAAAATGCGACACCATTAATCACTATTGCGGCAGCGGTGCTTTTTTCACCTGAGCCTTCAAGGTTAATATACCAACCTGACTTTTTGCTAACAGCAATTGCTAATGTTTCACGTTGCTGAGTGGTCATTGTTTGACCAAAAGGGTCGTCAGTATAGTTGTATAGGCCGCCCTTTAAAATTGTTGTCGGAAATTTGGGCTCTGAAGCGCTATAAAATGATTGTGTTTTAACATGTTCATCTTTGATCATAAAAAACGTGTCATCAGTATCAATACCTAATGGATTTGATCTGTCGCCACTGCCAATGAGTACTGCGTCATAAGGCTTCTCTTGATAACTGGTAATAGTTAGGTCATTACCATCACCATCTTTAACAACATTACCGTCTTTGTCTTTCTGTTTTGTTTGAATTGTTTCGCTGATATAAGTACGAACAATCGATGGCTCGTTAAAAAAACGTGCGTCGGTGAGATCAGTAGTTCCACCTAATTCAGCTAACTTAAATACTGTCCATGGATCGTTGCTGTCAGCAGGATTAGCACTTGGCATATCAACACGCCAAACATTGCCTCCGGTGTCGCCAGTATATAACCTATCGGTTAAGCCATCGCCATCACTATCGAGTAAAGCAATGCTAGATGGAATACTATCAGTACCACTAAAGACAGTACTGCCATTGGTTGGCGCTAAGCTCCATTTCAGCGTCCCTGTAGCCGCGTCAACCATATAAATCGCTCGACCTTTTTTGTCGGCAATTCCTGGCACTTTAGCGTCTTTGGTTGCGGGGTCATAACCACCGCCAAAGAATAATACTGGCGCAGCGACCTTGCTAGCACCCGTACCTGAAACATTTAACTTAGAGTAACCGAGTTTTGGTTGTGACCACGATTGCCCTAACTCACCAAACCCTGATGACAAACCATCTACGTGCCAGAGCTTACTTGGCGCGCTAGGGCTAGTAATATCTAGTGCATAATATGAACTACCGCCACGGCGTAAGCCAAAAAATATCCAAGCTTTATCGGCGCCATTAACAATACCGTCACCATTATTATCTTTAATATATGACGTGATATTGCCATCGATACCATAAACCTTCTTGGCGGTAGAAAAGTTTTGCCTTAATGCTTTAATATTTTTAAAAAACTCTTTCGGCATAAATGCCCAGTTTTCATCAACACTATCGCCCTTGTCTTCAAACATATGAAGGGCACCGGCATTTGTGCCAATAACAATGCGAATACTATCACCATAATTAACCACTAACGGCTTTGAATGCAGTGGGTCACCAAAAACATCTGGTCGCATAGTAGGAGTAGTACCATCGTCTAATTTAACACTATCGACATTTTTACCTAACGCCCACTTTAAATAGGCATCAACATCATCTTCATGAACTTGCAATTCTGTAGCAAGTTCTGTGCTACCACCATATGATGTTTCTGCTTGCGTCTTGGTGAGTAAAGCCAAAGCACTGTTGGTGCCTATGTCACTATAAATGACTCTGTTGGTTTTTTTACGTAACATTTCAGCGACGCCACCTTCTGGAACAGCGTCACCATCTTTGGCATTATCTGGCGACCAATAACTTGTTACATCTTTCGAAAAATGGCCACTATTGTCATCAAGTGCTGGTTTACTATGTTTACCTACTTGATTACCACTGATCACTTTGTATTTTTTCAGGTTACCTTGCCAGCGCGGGCCGTTTTCAGGCTGAAACATGGCATAATAAACTGAGTTTAAGGTTTCAGTTCGATCGAAGTTATTCGCTGCAACAGAGGCTGAGGTTAAGCTGTCATTACTTGGCTCTAAACTTTCTAGTGCATTCAACAATGCGGCGGTAAGCTGAACGCTGTCTTCTGCACGGTAATAAGCTCCGCCCCCCAGTTTAGCCGCTTCTTTCAATAGCGGCGCAGCATCGTCCGCCCCCTCACTAAAACCAATAGTAAAGGTTGAAACCGTTTGCTTACCTACTAGGTTCGTATTGACATCATTTTCATTCATCCATTCTGCGACACCGGCTAAATAATTGCCAGCGAACTTAGCACCGCTAAACTTAACTGTTTTTCCGTCTTCGATGGTTGAAAGTGCTTGGATTCTAGCATCTGCGCCATTATCATTGGTTGGCACACCGTCAGTAATGAGGATAACAAAAGCTTTACTTGTACAATCATTAAACGGCGATATATATTTTTTAGTCGTCGAGTTTTCTATCGATAAATCTCGCGGCGGAGCATTGCCGGTATACCAAGAGATATCTTTATCATCATCGCCAAAGTCAATACTTTTGCCGGCAAAATATTGTTGAGCTTCATAAAGTGTTTCACATAATGGTGTCCACGTTTCTGCAGTTAGTTGGTTATTCACAATATTAAGCAACTTTGCCTCACTAGTATCAGTCATATTCTGGATACCAAATGCCACACGGCCACCGTTTTGCTGAGTAGCAGCATCACCATAATTTAGGTTAAACACTTGTAAACCGAAATCAACTGAAGGTGCAGACTTGACTACGTTAGCGATACTACTTTGAGCAATTTCCATACGACTGGTCAGTGTTTGTGCTATGGTCTCACCATGGTGCCAACGTAAATAGTTATCGGTATAAAGCGTGACAAATTGCCCAGACCAATTAACGTTAGACGTGAGTTTAACTGGCGTATGATAAATAGGGTTTTGTTTATCACCGACATAATTAATCGGGTAACCTTCAGCTAGTGACGCAATATTTTTCGGCTCTTCCCTTAAAACGTCATCTTCACAATCGATTACCTCAATATTTGCGCCATTATTATCAGGAATTTCATTCCAACTACCTGAAGCGCCTTTAAAGCTATATTCGCGGATATGACCAGAGTAGAAGCCAGTTTTAGCCAAAATTTCTCGCGCCGTTTGACAACTATTAATAGCATCTAAAAAGCGCCGTGATTCGTTATTTTTATCGGGTACGGGTAACCCCGCACCGCCGTCAGCACCGCCTTTAGTAAAGTAAATAAAACTACTATTTAATGAGTTATCATTACCAACAGCCGGATAAACTTCAAGAGGATCATAATCCTCATTGACAGAAAGTGGCGTACTCATACTGCCAGAGTTATCAAAGATGATAAGCACTTGGGTTTTATTGCCAGCAAGTTTAACCGCCTCGCTAACGTATAACTCAATATCTTCACTAAAAGATACGGTTGATATTAATAATAGTAGGCTTGTGGCCAGAAATTTTTTCATTGTGTAAACTCCAATATTTAGCTTAAACACCTAAAAGTTATCGTAAAAGTTGCTGAGCAACGCCAGTATTTACTTCGACTTCGTTGGTATTTTTTCGTCCAAATTTTCGGACCACTTGCACGCGTAACACATTACAAGTAAATACTTGCGCGGATGAAGCAGATCTGGAGGCGGGGCAATCAGCTTCTAGCTCAAGGTCATTGTTGGCAATATTAATATTTGCCGTGGTATTACTACCCGTATTGGTTTTTGTTAAGGTATTCGTTACTGCAATAGGAAATAATACTAGTGCAGAGGAAAAGGCATTATTACCTTGACCACCATTAATTTGCCTAAACAACACTTCATCAGCGGCACTAATCGCCTCTTGCGTCGCAACGACTTTATCTTCACTAGCCCCTGACATTTTCATATCTGACGTGGTATTTTGCATTAATGCGGCAGCAACTGCGGTTAACGCAATTAGAAATACCAATGCAACAATCAATACCACACCTTTTTGTTGGCTAACAGAGCCGGTAGCGGTTATCAAATGCTGAGCATGAATTTTTCGGCTTACCATGAGTCAACTCCTGCGTTATATAAGGTTACTGTAGAGCTAAATAATAAGCGCCGATAATTATCACCCGCGGCCGGTGTGAAAGCAAAGTCACCTAAATTATAAGTGTTAGTATTAGTATATTTGTTATCCGGCAAAATGCTACGCGCTAGTACATAAATACGCACAGCCAAAATTCTATTATTATTACCATTATCCCACTGTGTTAACGTCATATTATTGGCAGAAAGAAAAGTATCAACAATGCCATAGCCGGCATTACCAGGGGCATCCGTATCTATACCATACATAAAGCGAATAATTTCAATACCGTCAATAATGGGATCAAAACTCATGGTATTAGTTAGACGCCCTTGCATTAAGACGGGAACGCTATTGTTGCCCTGAACCTCATTTCTCACATAATAGATATGATGCTGGTATTGCCAAAGTTGACTATTTGCTAACGCAGGGATAGCTGCACCAGTGAATATTTCTGCTTCATTTAAATTTGCAACTAAGTAGTAGTTATTAGCTGTGCTTGCGGTTATCGGGTCGGCTATTGCCCGTTTTAATTGAATAATGTCAGATGCGATGCTCGCATCGTTAATACAGCCCATAACCGCATTATTAGCAACTGTCTGTCCCCAAAGCGTCCTAAAGTGTCCAATCGCCGCGGGAAAAGTGCCATTATTTAAACCGTCACCGACACATTCTATTGCTGGTGCGCCTGGCACCGCATTGAGCATTGAACGGTCTAAAGTACCGGTAAAGTCACCCCAAAAATTTTGTTTTGATAAATCATCACTAAGCACGCTTAAGGCAAAGCGACCATTTTCTTGTAACTCACCATAGGTTGCTGTCTCTTGTGTGGTGGTTTTAATACCAACAAAAACACTGAGTATGCCAGCAAAAAGTGCTAGGCCAACCGCCAGTGAAATAAATATTTCGACTAAGGTAAATCCACGTTGATTATTCATATTAGTTTATAAACGCCTCAACTATAACTTGCCGCCTTTTACTGCCAGCAGTACCACAGCTATTTTTTGCAGCATCACCAATTTCCGTTCGTCCTTCCCAACTGACCACGACAACTACCGCATTCAGAGCATGACTTACACAGCCTCTGACGCCGGTTAAACCCGCAACATTATTACTACCATTGACAACATCAGCGCCCATCAGAGACATTTCCCATTCGTATTGATCATTAGTAACCATTTCGACTGGCGTACACAGACCCGCAAGGGTATTACAGCGCTTGGCTGGCAACACATTGAGTGTTGCGCCATAATCGGTACCGGCATACCCGGCCAATGCATTGGCATTATTACTGCGCATGCGTTCAATAATATCTTGTGCTAACGCTGAGGCTACTGAACGTTGCATAGCGTCGAAACTACCTTTTTTTGCTGTTGCTTGCATGGCCACAGCACCTAAAATACCGGTAACTAAAATAAAAACCGCTATTAACACTTCAATAAATGTCATCCCCTTACTTGAAGACAACTTTTGATGTGAGATAGGAAAATATGAATTACTCAATATTTAATCTCCCTTTAAATAAGAATAAATAAAAAACATGTGTTAGTACTATAACTGAAAAACTTAACCAATAGGAATAGGTAATTTTAGACGAGTACAAACGCTGGTAGCGATCAAAGAAATCACTACTTAGTGGGAGTCTATATGTGTTAAAAATCACATTGGTGAACAGCATTAACCCATACCTTAAAGTATTATGACGAGTAATATTCCTCAATTTTAAGTATAATTACCACTCGAAAAAAAATTGTCTCTAAAAATTTGTAGTCATAAATGAAGCCGTAAATTTGAAAACTATCCCATTACAACTACAAACCATACCCCTTAAGACTAGCGTAATTCTATTGGCACCGCAAATACCGTATTCTCTGCTCGCCCTGGATATTCAATAACTGCTTGACCACCAAAGGATTTAAGTGCTTCGATAACTTGCTGTACTAATATTGCCGGGGCAGATGCACCTGCGGTTACGCCAACTTTTTCTATTCCATTTAGCCATGAAACGTCAATATCTGCTGCAGTATCAATCAAATACGATGTTGTGCCTATTTTTTCTGCTAATTCTCGCAGGCGATTCGAATTCGAACTGTTTTTAGCACCGACAACAAGTAATAGCTCAACTTGCTCTGCGATTGCGCGCACCGCATCTTGGCGATTTTGTGTTGCATAACAAATATCATCCTTACGCGGCCCTTGAATGGATGGGAATTTTTTTCTTAAAGCATCAATAACATCACTGGTATCATCGACCGATAATGTTGTTTGGCTGCAATAATAAAGTTTTTCGGGATTTTTAACTGCAAGCGTTGCCACATCTTCAGTTGATTCAACCAAATAAATACCGCCCTGCTCGCTTTCGTATTGCCCCATAGTGCCTTCTACTTCGGGATGGCCCGCATGACCGATAAGAATACATTCAATATCCTTGCGGCTTGTACGTGAAACTTCCATATGTACTTTTGTCACTAAAGGGCAAGTGGCGTCAAATACTTTTAAACCGCGATTTTTCGCCTCATTGCGTACCGCTTTTGACACGCCATGAGCGCTAAATATTACAGTGCTGTCGTCAGGTACTTCGTTCAGTTCATCAACAAATACTGCACCACGATCTTTTAGGCCGTTAACCACAAACTTGTTATGAACCACTTCATGGCGCACGTAAATCGGCGCATCAAACAAGTCGAGTGCTCGGTCAACGATACTAATAGCTCGGTCAACACCGGCACAAAACCCTCGAGGGTTAGCTAAAATAATTTCCATTATATTCTCATTATTGCTTAATTTACTGAACGGGTAACTTAAATAACTTCAACAACGTCGATAACAAACGTAACGGCTTGTCCGGCCAAAGGATGATTAAAGTCGATGGTAACTGAACTACCCGAAACGTCTTTTATCATGCCGGGTAACTCACCGCCCGGTTGACTAAAAGTAATAATATTACCCACTTTTGCCGGCGCTTCTGCACTAAACTTACTAATATCCATATAGTGAATATTTTCAGGTAGTGGCTCACCAAAGGCATCAATAGCGGCTAAAGTAAACTCTTTACTTTCGCCCGCTGACATACCGATAAGTTGTGCTTCAAATGCCGGTGAAATGCTAGTATCACCCATGATAATTTTAGCGGGTTTTTTATTAACCTTGGTACTATCTGCAGCAGAGCCATCAGAAAGTTTCATGGTGATATGAGCGATTATTTCCGTAGAAGCTGTGACTAAATTTGTCATAAAATATCTCTTTAAGAATTAAGATCTTGTATTTTTTTACTCGGTTCACCATTTTTAAATGAATCGAAAATCATGAGGGCTGCACCAATAAAGATCATGGAATCGGCAATGTTAAAAGCAGGAAAATGATAGCCGAAGCCATAAAAGTCTAAAAAGTCGATAACATAGCCAAATAGCACGCGATCAATTAAATTACCAACAGCGCCGCTTAGCATTAAAGCAAACGCGACAGATAATAACGCTTGTTGCTTAGGTGTTTTTGCTAACCAAACAATAAAAACAATACTGGCAGTCGCGGCGATAGCAGTGAAAAACCAACGTTGCCAGCCCCCTTGATCAGCTAGAAAACTAAAAGCGGCACCAAGGTTATGGACATAAGTTAAGTTGAAAAAAGGTAGGATATCGATCGATTGATATAAATCCATATGACTGACTATTAATTGCTTAGTCACTTGGTCAGCCACTAAAAAAACCACGCTAAGCCACAACCAACGTAAACCTGTTTCTGTAAATAATTTTTTCATAACACCATAAATTCTCTGCTATTGCTCGCGTACGAGACGCAACTCTCACGCAATTAAGAACTAGAAAACGTGCAGACTTTGTTAAAGTACTGCACGTTTTAGTTTTAATCGCATTAATAATGACTTAGTTTATGCGAATTGACGAACTTCACCGTTACCTTCTACGTTACTAATACAACGTCCACAAAGCTCAGGGTGCTGCTCGTTTTGACCAATGTCTTCAGTGACATGCCAACAACGATCACATTTAGCGCCATCTGCTGGCGCAACTCTTAACCATAAGCCTTCAACTTCAGTGGCTAACGCATCTGCTGGCGCACTTTCAACAATTTCTACCACGGCTTTTGAAGTAATTAAGACAAAGCGAAGTTCTTCACCTAATTGCTGTAACTTTTCTGCAAGTTCGGCTGTGGTATATAAGGTAACAGCAGCTTCAAGTGCTTTACCTACTTGCTTTTCTTTGCGAGCATTTTCTAGTGCTTTATTCACTTCTGTGCGCACTAATAAAAGCTCGTTCCAGTAATCATTATTTAAAACACTGTCGGTGGCAGTCTTTGGTAAGCCGTCAAACCAAACACCGGTAAAAACAAACTCTTCACGAGTATCTCCTGATGCTGTTGGCAGCGCTTGCCAGATTTCTTGTGCAGTAAAAGATAAAATTGGCGCCATCCAACGCGTCATTGCTTCAGCAATTAAATACATCGCCGTTTGACATGAACGACGAGCAACACTGTCTTCTTTCGCTGTGTACTGGCGATCTTTAATAATATCTAAGTAAAAGCCACCAAGTTCAGTCGTACAGAAATTCATTAATTTGTGTACCACCAAGTGAAATTCATATTCGTCATAAGCGGTAATAATTTCTGCTTGTAACTGCGCCGCTTTATCTACTGCCCAGCGATCAAGCGCCACCATATCATCAAAAGCAACTGAATCTGTTTTAGGGTCAAAGCCATTTAAGTTTGATAATAAAAAGCGCGAGGTATTTCGAATACGGCGATAGGCGTCAGCTTGACGTTTAAATATTTCATCGCCTGCGGTGATTTCTTGGGTGTAATTTACCGATGCGGTCCATAAACGTAAAATATCTGCACCTAAGGTATTAGTGATTTCTTTCGGCGTGATGACATTACCTAAAGACTTCGACATTTTATGACCTTTAGCATCAACCACAAAACCATGCGTAAGCACTTGCTTGTAGGGAGCTTTGCCATTCATCGCCACAGAAGAAATCATTGAAGACATAAACCAACCGCGATGTTGATCCGAACCTTCTAGGTACAAGTCAGCAATACCGTCAAATTCTTCACGAGCATTAACCACCGAGTAATGCGTAGTACCCGAGTCAAACCACACATCGAGCGTATCTGGGACTTTAACGTATTCTTGAGCATCAGCACCAATAAGCTCAGATGCCTCTAGATCAAACCATGCTTGAATGCCTTTATCTTCAACACGCTGTGCTACAGTTTCAATTAACTCAATACTGCGAGGATGCAAGGCACCGGTATCTTTATGAATGAATAGTGCCATTGGCACGCCCCACGTACGTTGGCGTGATATACACCAATCAGGACGACCTTCAACCATAGATTCAATACGACGCTGACCCCAATCGGGGATCCATTGGGTTTTTTCAATCTCGTTTAACGAGTCTTGTCGTAAACCTTTATTGTCCATACTAATAAACCACTGCGGCGTAGCACGGAAAATTAATGGTGTTTTATGACGCCAGCAATGGGGATAAGAATGCTCTAACGCATGATGGTGCACAAGCGTGCCGTGCTCTTTTAAGGTTTCAACCACATTAGCATTGGCTTTAAAAACATGCTGACCGGCAAATATCGGCGTATCCTCTAAATAAACACCGTTGGCGCCGACCGGGTTGGCCACTTCTAAATCATATAGCTTACCAACCACAAAATCTTCTACACCGTGACCTGGCGCGGTATGCACACAACCTGTACCTGAATCAGTAGTTACATGTTCGCCTAAAATAACCGGAACAGTAAAATCATAAAATGGGTGTTTAAGTTGCACAAGGTCTAAATCACTACCTTGACAAAAACCTAATGCGTGGTATTTATCGATACCAAAGCGGTCCATACACGATGTCACTAAATCAGAGGCTAGGATAAAGCGTTCTTTACCTTGCTCTGTTTGACATTGTACTAAGCTATATTCTACTTCTGCATGAACTGAAACTGCGCGGTTAGCAGGTAATGTCCAAGGTGTGGTGGTCCAGATCACGACTGAAACTGAACCTTCACCGGCATGATCTTCTGGATGATTAAATTTATCCGCAATACTTTGGTCAACGGCAGTAAATTTCACATCAATAGCCGGTGATTGTTTATCTTGGTATTCCACTTCAGCTTCAGCTAAAGATGAACCACAATCTGTACACCAGTGCACAGGTTTGAACCCTTGATGTAAATGACCATTTTCGGCAATTTTACCCAATGAACGAATAATGTTAGCTTCGGTATCAAAATCCATTGTACGATACGGCTTATCCCAATCGGCAAAAACACCTAAACGTTTGAAATCTTCACGTTGAGCATTAACTTGCTTGGCAGCGTATTCACGACACTTTTCACGAAAGACACTGGCAGAAACTTTATGGCCGGGTTTACCGACCTTTTTCTCTACCATCAATTCAATCGGTAAACCATGACAATCCCAACCCGGCACATAGGGCGCATTGAAGTCTGATAAGGTCTTTGACTTAACAATAATGTCTTTCAAAATTTTATTAACGGAGTGACCTAAATGAATATCGCCATTTGCATACGGGGGTCCGTCGTGCAAAATAAATGATTTTTTGCCTTTTTTAGCGGCACGAATTTGACCATATAAGTCTTTCTCTGCCCATTCTTTTAGCATGTTCGGTTCACGATTTGCCATGTTTCCTTTCATCGCAAAAGAAGTTGCGGGCAAATTTAGGGTTTGCTTGTAATCACTCATTAAAATAAATATCCGTTGTCTTAGTCGCTAAGGCTTTGCTTAGTGTGGTGTTATATTTTATTTACTTAACTTATCGCTAATTTATCGCAACGATGTCACTAAGTTATCGCTAAATGTTGCACAAAAGTGCGAGCCTGTTCTGTATCAATGCTAATTTGTTCAATAAGCACGGCTAGTGAGCTAAACTTTTGCTCACTGCGTAGTTTTCTCAACATAACTACTTCAATAATTGCACCATACAAATTATTATCGAAATCAAATATATGGACTTCTAATTGTTGCCTAATACCAGCAACTGTTGGTCTTGAACCGATATTGGCAACACCATAATGCTGACCAAACTGGCTGTTAACCTGCACCACGTAAACCCCTGAAACAGGAGAAACACGGCGTTTCAATCTTATATTCGCGGTAGGAAAACCCATTTCGCGGCCACGTTTGTCACCATGAAAGACTTTGCCTATCATAGAGTATGGCCGTCCTAACATGGCTTTTGCAGCATCTAAATCATCTTGCTCAAGTGCCTGTCTAATTGCCGTACTACTGACCCGACAACCCGCTAACTTATGACTCGCAGTATCAGTTACCGAAAAACCAAACCTCTCTCCTGCTGCTTTGAGCATGGAGAAATTTCCTTGACGATTTTTGCCAAAATGAAAATCATCGCCAACAATCAAATGCCTTATCGCTAAGCGTTTAACTAATAATTCTTCAATAAATCTTTCAGCGTTTAGACTAGCAAATTTCTTATTAAAATTGATACAAATTAATCTATCTATACCTAAGTTTTTTAATAATACATATTTATCACGTAATCGACACAATCTTGCCGGCGCGGTTTCAGGCGAGAATAACTCTTGTGGCTGGGGTTCAAAGACCAATACTGCCGCTTCGCAATTCAACTTTCTAGCCTTTTCAACTAAGGCGAGAATGACTTGCTTATGCCCTAAGTGCACACCGTCAAAATTGCCGATAGTTAACACGCAACCTTGACGATTGTCATCAGCGTTTATGCGCATGTTATGAATGCCACGTGTTAAATGCATAAAATAAAAAAACCTTACTGCCAAAAGTGCTTTACCACTGGCTAAATCATAATAGAATAAAATCCGACGAATTATAACTCAGTCAGTAATAAGAATCAGCCCTTAGCACGCGTTATTTTAAGATAAATAGCAAATTAACTTAGCGTTTTTTGCGCCACTTTAATATCTGAAAGTCGAATACCTAACAATAGCAAGCAAATTAAATAACTCGATATACCCGCAGCAATACAAATCAAAAGTTGTGATATCTGCGTGGCAAAGCTAAACGAAAGCCAAACATCAAATTCAGGTGATAGTTGGTAAACAATCATCGCCATAACCGCAGCAGAAATTATTAGCCGTGAAATAAACCACCAAGTTTTACCCGATAGCTGAAAAACATTCGCGGATTTTAAACCATGATAAAGCATCATAGCGTTAAGCGTCGCTGATAACGTCGTCGCCATAGCTAAGCCAATATAGCCAAAAAATGGTGCTAGCATTAGGTTAAAAGCCATGTTGGATACCATAGCTATTATGGCTATTTTTACTGGTGTTTTGGTGTCTTGGCGAGCGTAGTAGCCTGGCGCTAGTATTTTAATAAACATAAAGCTCAGCAACCCAGAAAGGTAAGCAAATAAGGCATAAGAGACTTGTAACACTTCATACTGGGTAAACTCACCTCGCATAAATAACACCATAATGATCGGCTGTGCCAGTACCATCAAACCCGCTAAAGCCGGCCAACCGAAGAGAGAAACAATTCTGAGGCCCCAATCGATCGTGTCACTAAATTCTTGCGTGTCTTTTTTGGTATGTAGTTTAGCTAAACTGGGTAATATCACTGTCGCAATGCCGATACCAAATAAACCCAGCGGAAATTCCAATAATCGATCAGCGTAATACAACCAACTAATCGAACCGGTGATCAACATACTGGCGATAATGGTATCAAGCAGTAAATTAATTTGCGTCACTGAAACGCCAAAAAGTGCGGGAATAATTAGCTTGCGTATTTTAGTCACGCCAGGAGAATTCCATGACCACGTAGGTTTAACCAAGGCCCCGGCGCGATATAAAAATGGCAATTGAAAAGCAAATTGCATAAAACCACCTAAAAACACCCCCCAAGCAAGTGCAAAAGCGGGATTGTCCATAATAGGCGCTAGATAGATCGCACAAGCGATGATGCCTACGTTTAATAGCACAGGGGTGAATGATGAAACAGCAAAGCGACCATAAGTATTTAATATAGCGCCTGAAAGGGCCGTAAAGCTAACGAACCATAAATAAGGAAAGGTTATTTTTAACAATGTGCTAGCGAGGTCAAATTTTTCGCTAGCGGGCCCATCATTTAACCAATCTAAAAACCAACCGAAGCCAAACAATGCCACAATTAATGGCGACGCTATCATGCCAAATAAGGTCACTAAGGTAATAATAACACCTAGCGTGCCCGAAACTTGGGCAATTAACTTGCGTGTTTCGTTAGTGCTATGCGCTTCATCATTGGTGTGATATTCACTCAATACCGGCACAAAAGCCTGAGCAAAAGCACCTTCGGCAAAAAGACGACGCAAAAAATTAGGAATTTTATTTGCGAAGAAAAATACGTCAGCAGAAGCCCCCGCCCCCATAATATTGGCAATAACTACATCTCGCACTAAGCCAAGTACACGAGAAATTAACGTCATAGCACTAACAATTAGTCCCGACTTAATTAATTTTTTACTCAAACAGTTAACCCCAAGCTATTTTTTTATTTTTTTCATGCCTTTTTCGAGCAGCAAACTCGCATGCCGATAAATCATAAATTGCTTATTTTACGATTAACGCTGCATAAATTACGCTGAACGCATCATATTTACCTATTATGCGGCTTTTATAAATTGATAAACAAGTCTTTCCTTGTGCGTGCAAGTTTTATTAGTAAATAAATATCAATGATAAATAATCACTTAAAACTAAGTGTTATGGGAAAAACAGCGCTAAAAAGTGTAAATATTTCGAAAATTAGTTAAATCAAAGTAGATCAACACTTCCAACTTTTAACTAAAAACTTTAGAATGCACACATTGGTTTCATTTATGTAAACGGGTAATTATCCGAACGGTCAAATTAAAGCAGTAATCTATTTGACAAACCAGTTAAAAACAGGCATATTTCGTCGCCTTAAATTTAGGCAATATTTATTCAATTTTAGGAGTTCACCTTGGCTAACTCAAAGTCTGCTAAGAAGCGCGCATTACAATCTGAAAAGCGCCGTCAACACAATGCAAGCCGTCGCTCAATGATGCGTACTTTACTTAAAAAAGTAATTTCTGCTATCGAAGCCGGTGACAAAGAAAAAGCAACTACAGAATTTACTGCTGCTGCACCGATTTTAGATCGTTATGCAAGCAAAGGTCTTATTCACAAAAATAAAGCAGCTCGTAGCAAGAGTCGTTTGAACGCTGCAATTAAAGCGCTTTAATTTTTGTAATGAATTAAAAAACCGGCTTAGGCCGGTTTTTTTATATCTGAAAATCCTCAAAATTAAGCTTTATCGCAAGTAGTTTCATTCAAGCCTTGCGCTTATCAGCGATTTTGTTAGTCTCTAGCCGGTATTTAATAAGAGAGACTTTACATGAAATTTTCAAAACTCGCTTCACTGATCATTATTGCTGGCACATTATCAGCTTGTGGTGACAACAAAGAAATCGCAACACCTGCAAGCGTTAACTTATTACCAGAATATCAAGAGCGCTTAGATATCTATAAAACAGTCACCTTAAGTGCCGACTTGTCGCACCTTAGCGCGAACCAAAAAAAAATGCTGTCATTACTTATCGAAGCCTCTGATATTATTGATGACCTCTTCTGGCAACAAGCTTTTGGTGAAGATAAAACAAGCTTCTTGGCCTCAATCAGTGATGATAAAGTAAGAGAATTTGCCCGCATTAATTATGGTCCTTGGGATCGATTAAATGGTGATAAAGCGTTTTTAACCCATACTGCAACTAAAAACCATGGCGCACAGTTTTACCCTAGCGATATGAGCAAAGCTGAATTTGAACAAGCCACCTTCGATGACAAAAATGGCTTGTATTCACTAGTGAACAGAAACGAAAATGGTGAATTAGTCACTACCGCATATTCAGAAGCTTATAGCGACGAAATTAATCGCATTGCGGTGATTTTAGAGAAGGCCGCAACGTTCGCTGATGATAAGGAATTTGCCAATTACCTTAATATGCGTGCAAAAGCATTGCGAACTGATGATTTCCAAGCCTCAGACTTTGCTTGGATGGACATGAAGAATAACCCGATTGATATCGTTATAGGTCCAATTGAGACCTATGAGGATCAACTGTTTGGTTATCGAGCTGCCTTTGAATCTTACGTACTGATCAAAGATATATCATGGAGTGAAAAACTCGCCAAATACGCCGAATTTTTACCTGAGTTACAACGTGGTTTACCGGTAAGTAAAAAATACAAAGCCGAAGTTCCTGGCTCCGATGCCGACTTAAATGCTTATGAAGTTATATACTATGCTGGTCATGCAAATGCTGGCGGAAAAACTATTGCCATTAACTTGCCGAATGATGAACAAGTACAATTGGAAAAAGGTACTCGCCGTTTACAGCTTAAAAATGCCATGCGAGCAAAATTTGATGCCATTATGACACCAATTGCTGAAACATTAATTGTGCCTGAGCAGCGTAAGAACGTAACCTTCACGGCATTTTTTGCTAATACTATGTTTCATGAAGTTGCTCATGGCTTAGGCATTAAAAATACCATTAATAACAAAGGTAGCGTACGCCAGTCTTTAAAAGAGCATGCTTCGGCCTTAGAAGAAGGTAAAGCCGATATTCTAGGTCTTTACATGATACGCCAGTTACTGGCTAAAAATGTCATCACCGAAGGTACGCTTGAAGACTACTACACCACGTTCTTAGCTGGTATATTCCGCTCGGTGCGCTTTGGCGCTAGTTCAGCCCACGGTAAAGCTAATATGGTGCGATTTAACTATTTTGCTGAAAATGGCGCGTTCTCACGTAATGAACAAGGACTATACAAAGTTAATGTCGCAGAGATGACCGCAGCAATTGATTCGTTGTCAGAACTAATTTTAACCTTGCAAGGTAACGGTGATTACGCTGGTGTTGATAAGCTAGTAGCAGAAAGTGGTGTGATTAACAGCCATTTAGCAGAAGACTTAGCCAGTTTAGAAACCGCACAAATTCCAGTGGATATTACCTTTAAACAAGGTAAAAAAGTGCTTGGGCTAAATTAAATCAGATTAAGTTAAGTTAATCTGACTCGATAAGGCTAAACATTTGTTTAGCCTTTATTTTTTTGTCAAACTGCAAAAATTATTTACTACGCTCTAACAAAATGAATATTGAGACTTAACACGACATTATCGATATTTAAATAATACAAAATTTAGCACAAAAAACTCTGCGTAAACTTATTTCCTGGCTCACGCCTTATTTTAATTCCTTGCCGTGTATGGTGTAATAATCTGGCGACATTGTCAGCCTGCTATTGACAAAAATACAGCTCAACCCTTAAGGTAAAATTTCAAACACTCGTTTAAACTGACACTTGAATAAATGATTATTTTACATCATAGTGGTCTGACGTGTTAAAAATAATAATAAAAGTAACTTTTAAGGTAGCCGTGTGAAGACATTTGATTTTGTAATAATTGGTGGTGGCTCTGCTGGTTGTGTTCTAGCTGATAAGTTATCCGCTAGTGGTGAACATAGTGTTTGCTTATTAGAGGCCGGTAAAGAAGATAAAAACTGGTTAATTCACCTACCGATAGGCATTATTGGCCTATTGCAAAGCCGCACTTTAAATTGGCAATTTAACTCTCATCAAGAAAAAACTCTGAATAATCGTGAAATTTTCACTCCTCGCGGCAAAACTCTCGGTGGCAGTAGCTCAATAAACGCTATGCTTTATGTCAGAGGACAAAAAGCTGATTATGACCATTGGCATAGTTTAGGGAATAAAGGCTGGAGTTTTGACGACGTACTGCCCTACTTTAAAGCCCTTGAACATCAAGAACGGGGGGCAGATGATTTTCATGGTGTCCATGGCGCACTTAATGTCGCTGATTCAGTATCTAAACCCCCTATTAATGAAGAATTTATTCAATCGGCAATCACCGCCGGGTATCCTGAAAACAATGATTTTAATGGCGCTTCACAAGAGGGTATTGGCTACTATCAAGTCACCCAGAAAAATGGTTTAAGACATAGCGCCGCAAAAGCCTTTTTAACGCCCAATTTACAGCGAAAAAATTTAACCGTAATCACCCAAACACAAGTCGAAAAAGTACTGATTGATAATGGTATTGCCACTGGGGTTATATATAGAAAACACGGTAAAGTTGAGCAATTAATGGCAAACAAAGAAGTTATCGTCAGTGCCGGTGCGATCAACTCACCACAACTATTAATGCTTTCGGGAGTCGGTCCAAAAGCAGAATTAGAAAAACATGGTATAAAACTCGTACACGCGCTAGAGGGCGTTGGTAAAAATTTACAGGATCATGTCGATATACTCAACGTCGCCCAGCATAATCGCAGTGATGTCTTAGCTTATCGCCCAAAAGCCATTTGGTGGGCCACAAAAGAAGTGTTAAAATTTATCACAAAACGTGCCGGCCTGTTAACTAGTGTAATTGCAGAGTCGGGTGGTTTTATCAAATCAGATCCAACATTGGATCTACCTGATTTACAATTGCACTTTGTGCCTGCAGCGATGGACGACCACGGTAGAAATCATAAAATGCTCTTTACCTATGGCGTTTCATTACATGTTTGTTTACTCAGACCAAAAAGTCGCGGTACGGTGACACTCTATAGCAATAAAATCAGCCAAAGCCCGTGTATTCAACTGAACCTGTTAGCGCACCAAGATGATATTGACACCATGATAAAAGGCGTCAAAATTGCAAAAAAAATCTTATCAACACCGCCGTTATCATCAAGCCATGTCAAACATATATTGCCTGATGAAAATTGCAGTACCGATCAAGACATTCATCAGTTTTTAAAAACAAAGTGTAATACTATCTACCACCCTGTTGGCACCTGTAAAATGGGCCAAGATGAGTTATCCGTTGTCGATCAGCAATTAAAAGTGAGAGGCATTAAACAATTACGTGTGGTAGATGCGTCAATTATGCCAACACTCATTAGCGGTAATACCAACGCACCAGCGATGATGATTGCCGCCAAAGCAGCGGATATGATCTTAGCTGAGTATCGTTAATTAACAACAATAAGCTGAATTCGAGCTCTACAATAGTAGCGCTTCAATGAATTTAGCTTAAATAAATAAATATTTTTGAAACGATAAACTAATTTACGGGGTCAACTTATCTAACCCATCACTTAAATGAGTATCTGGTTTGATTTATCGACAAAATTTTAACAAAAAATTAATCATCGCGACTTTACTGGCACTAACATTATTCTCGCTGTCTGGCCATGCTAAAGACATTGCCGGTAAGCCACAAGCTCCCGCTTGGCAACTTAAAACTCAATCTGGTGATGCTATTACTTCTGCGCAATTTGCAGGACAAGCCACTATTTTACATTTTTGGGCAACTTGGTGCCCCTACTGTAAAAAACTTCAGCCAAAATTAGTTGAATTAGAGAAAAAATATCAACAGCAAGGCGTCAGGATAGTCGCCATTAGCTTTAATGAAGATGACGGCGCAATGCCACAAGATGAGTTAGCGACCCGAGGCTATAGTTTCCCTACCGCAGTTAATGGCGATAATGTGGCAAGGCTTTATGGCGTTAGCGGTACACCAACAACATTTTTTATCAATAAAAGCAATCAAGTGGTATTTAAATCAACAAGCTCTGACACCTCAGACCCACGTCTTGAACTTGCTGTTAAAGAAATAGCTAAATAACGCGATGCGAATAACGACGCATCGATAGTTTTTATCACAGCTGCAACAGCGCTTTAGCTAAAAAATAGCAAATCGAGCGTTGTTGATTGCTTAACCTTAAATAAACTGAGTTTCACTAAGTAGCAACACTTAACTGATATAATTGCTTTTTATACTGTCGTTTTTGCTTTGGCTCGTGTAGCCAAAACAGTGACTGTTTTAGCGTCGCAATCGCTAGTTGTCTCTTATCTTGTAAAAGATAAACCTCATGCAATTCAAAATACGCTTGTTTGACGTAAGGGGCTAACTTAATCACTTTTAGATAAAATCGTTCGGCATCTTCATATTCATTTGCAAGTTTAGCTGATTGCGCTTTTTCTAACCAGTGATAAGGGTTTGGATCATAAATATCTGCAATACTGCGTTTAACGTTCCTAGCTAAATTCATTCTGCCTTGCTGTTTTAATAGCACTATATAGTTATCTAAAACGCTAATATTGATATCTTTACTTTTTATCGCTGCTAAATATAGCTGTTCGGCACTAGCTTGATCACCTTTTCTTTTAAATAGTAATGCAAGTAAGTTCATTGCTGTAACACTTTGATGATCAATATTATAAGCGCGTTTGGCATAGGCAAAGGCTGTATCTAAATCACTTTCAATATAAAACTCCGCCGCTTTATTAACATAGTACATGGCTAAAAAATTATCAGAATTTAAAATTTTAGAAGGAATATTATCTGCTTGTGGAAAATAGTCGATAATAATGGCGGGACGCCTTATGTAGACATAATTTTTTTCTGGCTCAAAACTAGGATCATACAACAGCGACTGAACATGAACAGATGAAAGTATTATATTACCGTGCTTTTCATACATAGGGAGTGAGTGTATTTTACGATAATCCATATCCACATCGATTAAGCGAGCAAAAGCTGTGGTTAATATAGCAAGGCTCATGCAATTGCCACTATTTTTCGACATTGCCTCACTAGCGGTATAGGTTTTACCGTAATAGGTAAAGTTAGCGAGGTTACTCTCTAAAAAGTGTCGAATAATTTTATGGGGTAGATGGCCTAAGTCTGTTTCTTGATGATAAAAATGCAGAAAATCTGCTTGCTGCTGTTCGGTGAGTTGATATAAGTCTGCTTCAGAAGTCACTGGGTTAACTGGAGAGAATAAGCTATCGTTTAAAATTACTCGCTTTGGCTCAGTGTTGCCATTTTCAAAGCTAGTACAACCAGCGCAAGTCCAAATAATAAAAATTAACAGCCAATATATTTGTTTCATCTTCAATTCCTTATGCTTTAGTTTCAAATGAAAAACCCACAGTACGAAGGCTATCGTAATTTAACTTATCGCATCTGCCCCCTGCTTGTCGAGATTTTTTTCAGCCATGCAATTTAACTCATAATTAAACAACATAAACCAGCCCTTGATATTTCCCCCGAGATAAAGCTCATTTCATCTCACACAGCAAGGCTACATTGACAATAATTGCAGCTCAAAAACAAATTAAACGCCAATAACTAGCCACTCATCGAATTTCTTCATCATCTACTTGTGCCTATGCCTCGTGCAACATAGAATCAAGCTAAGCTTCAATGCGAAGTTATCGCACTGAATAAATTATATCCCCTATGAATTAAGAAAGTCATTGGTCAAAATAAAACTAAAAAGGTCACTTAATGAAAACTCGTTATCTCGCGCCATTGGCAATTGCTATCGCATTAGCCGGTTGTCAGCCGAATACCACAGCAACTGATACTGATACTGATACTGTCAAAGTAGAACAAGTGGAAAATACCGCAAATAACCCTTTTTTTGCTGAGTACGACACACCTCACGGTATTCCACCTTTTGATAAAATTAAAAAGAGTGACTACTTACCCGCTTTTTACCACGGCATAGCAGAAAACAAACTTGAAATAGCGGCAATTACCCAGGTTAAATCTCCTCCGAGCTTTGAAAATACCATAGTTGCCATGGAAAAGTCTGGCGACTTTTTAGATAAAGTCAGCTCAACCTTTTATGGTTTAACCGGCTCAATGTCTGATGATGAAATGCGCGCCATTGCGAAAGAAGTCTCTCCTAAACTTTCTGCGTTACGTGACGATATTGCCTTAAACGATGCCTTATTTTTACGGGTTAAAGCAGTTTATGATAACCAAGCGCAATTTGATTTGCGCACAGATCAAAAGCGTTTATTGGAAAAATCATATAAGAGCTTCGTTCGAGGTGGTGCTAACCTAAACGATACTGACAAACTTAAACTACGTCAGTTGAATGAAAAACTCAGCGGATTAAGTCTGAAGTTTGGCGAAAATCTGCTCGCTGAAACTAACAGTTTTGAAATGGTGATTGATAAGCAAGCAGATCTTGATGGTTTGCCTGCTGACATCATTGCCGCGGCAAGCGAAACAGCAACCACTCGCGGTCATGAAGGAAAATGGGTATTCACTACCCATCGTCCAAGTAAAAACCCTTTTTTAACCTATTCAAACAATCGTAAGCTACGTGAAACTATCTATAAAGGTTACACCTTGCGCGGTAACAACGACAATGCCAATAACAACCAAGCAATCGCTAGTGAAATGGCAAGTCTTCGTTTTCAAAAGGCACAGTTGTTAGGTTATAAAACTCACGGCCATTTTGTGCTTGAAAATGCTACGGCAAAAACCCCTGAAAATGTTTTTGAATTGTTAAACAAAGTTTGGCCGGCTGCATTAGAGCGGGCAAAAGAAGAAACAGCTGACATTCAAAAAATGATCGATGCCCAAGGTGGTGACTTCAAGGTAGCCGCATGGGACTGGTGGTACTATGCTGAAAAAATTCGCAAGCAACGCTTTGATATTGATGCTGAAGAAACTAAACCTTACTTCTCGCTAGAGGCAACACTTCAGGGGGTTTTCTTTACCGCCGAAAAACTTTGGGGCGTTACTTTTAAAGAACGTGATGACTTACCTAAATATCACCCTGAAGTACGTACATTCGAAGTGTATGACCGTGACGGAAGTTATGTTGGCGTTTACATGACAGATCACTACGTGCGTGAAAGCAAACGTGGTGGAGCTTGGATGAGTAGTTTCCGTAAACAATATCGAATGAACGGTGAAGATGTCACCCCGATTATCTACAATGTCTTGAATTACCCACGCCCTATTGGCGATAAACCAACGTTATTAACCTTTGATCAAGCATCAACCCTATTCCATGAATTTGGCCATGCAATTCAAGGTTTGTTGTCTGATGGTTATTACCGCTCACAAACAGGTACGGCATTACCAAGAGATTATGTTGAATATCCTTCACAGGTTATGGAAAACTGGATGACAGAGCCAGAAGTATTAGCAAACTTTGCAAAACACTACCAAACCGGAGAAGTTATTCCTCAAGCGCTAGTTGAAAAAATTCAAGCTTCTGGCAAGTTCAATCAAGGTTTTGGCACCACTGAATATTTAGCGGCAGCCTTACTCGATATGAGCTGGCATTCGTTAGAAACAGCTGAGTTACAAGACGCTAACGCTTTTGAGAAAAATGTTTTAAAAGAAATTGGTTTGATTGAACAAATAGCACCAAGATATAAAACAGGCTATTACTCACATATCTTTGCTGGTGGTTATTCTGCCGGTTATTACGGTTATATATGGTCAAACATCTATGATGCTGACACTTGGTTAGCCTTTAAAGACAATGGTATATTCGATCAAAAAACTGCTGAGCTCTATCGCAAGCATGTACTTGAAAGTGGTGGTACAGACGATCCAACGATTATGTATCGTCGCTTCAGAGGCCAAGACCCGAAAGTAGAGCCATTACTTGAACGTCGAGGATTAACCAGTAAATAGTTAAAATTGAACAAAAAAAGGGTCGCTATTGAGCGACCCTTTTTTTTTAACTATTAACTAAATGTTAATGCTCTTAGTATTATTGTAAATACATACTGCCTTCAAAAAAAGCAAAAACCGTTTCAAAAGCGCTTTCTTGATACTGCTTTAAACCGGTATCACGAAAATCAATATCTACTTGACTACGTGTTAGCGCTTTTTTAATAAAACTCCCGGCTAAAATTTCCACCGGTAAATCTTTAATAAGCTGAATTGCTGCTTCTAATTTAAAACCAACTGGGCCACCAGAAAACTTGCCTTTTAAAGCGCGGCCTTTAATCACCACTTTTTCAACTTTATAGTCTTCCATCAATTTGGCAAAAGCAAACTGAAAATCTTGTACCTGCTCAGCATCGCCAGCATCAACCAGACTAATTTTTTGTACGCGCGTATTTGGTATGTCGTACAACCCATTTTCCCGCGACATGATACAAATAATTGCATCGTTACCTTTTAACTCTACACCACATATCTTCATAAATTAACCTCGTTACTATAATGTCCGTTATTATAAAATAGTTTTGCTTTAGCTGCAGTGTTTTCATGCATTTTAAATTTAGCCTTTATAGTTAGTTGTATTAGCCTGCGACATCTTTTGCCAAAGTAATATCATTAAGCTTAGCAAACTCAGTGTAATCTGCGATGGCATTGGGATTAGCCTTATTGACTTGACAAACGCCACGCTGGTATTGATAACTAAAAACATCAAACCAAAGATCCAATAAATCCGCATTAGTTTGCTCGCCCGCTAAAGACAGAACCTGCGCGGCAACTTCAGCTGTGGCTAATTCAGTATTATTGGCTGCTAAACGAATTTGATAGCGAGAACTCAACTCTGCTGAATTTTCTGGTGTTTTCGGTGTAAATGAAAGCACAGGTAAATTTTGTAAATACGGGCTACGACGAAACATTTTCTTAGCCTCGCGCCAACTACCATCAAGCATAATAAATAAGGGTCTTTTACCAGACGTAAGGGGGATTTTATTATCAAAAATTTCACGACCTTCACCGGCATAGGCTTTAGGGAAAACCACCATAGGCTGCCACATAGGATCGTCTAATAAAGCAAGAACATTGGGGTTTACTTCGGTTCTAGACCAAAGAAAGGCAAAACTATCAGGGATCAAATCAGCTATTAACTTACCGGTATTACTCGGTTTTAATACTTCAGTATCGTACATCAACAACAAAAAACCCGCTTGTGAACTTACTCTAGGTGACAAATCACAAATACAAAATGGCATTGCTAAGCGACATAACTCACAACGAATAACGCGCTGACCGCGCGATTTATAGGTAGTGGTACTTAGGCTTTTACGGTATTGGTGCAGTTGTTGTACAGCGTGCATAACAGATATATCAGGACGATTGAGGGCGCTACTTTAACGTGCACATACCATCTTGGCAATAAAAAAGCGTTGACCATTATGGTCAACGCTTTAACAGTAAGATTAACTGATGATTTAACCGCTATTTTATTTACCTAAAGGCTTAAATTTCATTATGGCTGTTTTTTTTATTCGCGGTAATAAAATTATAACTCGCAAGCTCATCTATACTGGCTTTCAATTGTTCTTCCATTTCATCAATCGCTATAATGGATTGGCATAATGCTTCGCCACGTTTCTCGATGCCTTTACCACGAGCTTCCATTTCATGCTCTATCAGTTCACCAAAATTTTCCATTTTGCTTTCAAAAGCATTCATATCACCACCAGAAAATAGCATTTCTTGGCCAAGTGCAATCATTAAGCTACCTAAAGAGTTTTTAATGGTGCTCTCTACTGCCGATTCGATTCGTTGTTCAAAATCTTCACCAAAAAAATCTTTGCCAGAAAAGCCATTTTCGTCAATATAAAAATTATTCTGCTTATCAAATTCTGCATCCACTTCAGCGCGAATCGTGGTCAATTGTATGGTTAACTCCGAGCTAACATTATTCCCTGCACCTAATAACTCGTTAAACGCTAAGTTAACACCATCAATCGCTAAATCAATAGCATCTAGAGCGATACTTTTAACCTCAGGTACAACACCGCGAATACTGCTTGAATATTTACCTAATAACTTTTGCTGCTGAGCAGTTAAATACACCTCTTCACCTTTTACCAACAGGGTTTCATTGTTAGTGATGGTATATAGTGGTGATTTATTTTTAGAAAAGGTAATTTCTTCAGCATTGATATTAATACCGCCATTTAAGTCAACATTACATGACTCACTAGAAAAAGAATTGTCGTGGGCAAAACTGACTGAGCTTGCCATAATTAGTGCTGTCGCAATCAATGTTTTCATATTTACCTGCCATTTTAAATTGAGCGTTTTTAGAGTTATATTAGCGTGTAAAAATACGCTTGTTACTACTCTGTTTACAAAACTGATGCCAACATAAAAAAGTCTTTAATATCAAGGGGAAATAAAAAAACAAAAATTAAAACAAAAAATAAAAAACCACTAAATAGTTAAATTATTAAATTTATGGTTAATTTGACAAATGGTATTTATAACAATTAATAGCCATTTAGCCGTAAGCTAATCTCTGCATTTCAAAAAGCCGTGATTGACAACGGGCAAATTCAAAACTAAGTTGAGTACCTTGATAAAGCTGAGCAATATCAACTTCAGCGGCAACAATTAAGCGAATACCTCTATCGTAGAACTCATCGACTAGGGCAATAAAACGACGAGCCTCATCGTCTAGCCCTCTTAGTTGTCCCATTACCACACCACTGCGTTGGTAACTATCTTCCACACCAGAGAAAACCGCAGGAATTAATTCACCACTAAATTGTGGTACGTTACTAATAAGTACCGCGGTATAGTCATCGGCTAATTTAATATAATCTCTTTGGCTTCGGGGGCAAGAACAAAGCGCCATAAAATCAAACCAAATAGCTTTATCACTACAAGCTAAAAACTTGACGCCCCGGCCATGAATAATCATGCTGCCATTATGGCGAATATTTCCGCTTGCCAGCGCGTAAAAGTGCTGAGACAAGAACTTACTTTCAATTGCTGTGCCGATATGAAAGTCCCGATAGTTAAGCGCTGCTATATCGGTGCTTACTAAGCGATGATCTTGTGGGCCATCAATAGAAACAATCTGACAGTACTGATGAATAATAGCAATAGTAGGTAGAAACCTTTGCCGTTGTAGGCCATTTTTGTATAGCTGGTCAGGTCGACAATTTGACGTAGCCACTAAGGTAATACCGTGCGTTAGCATGGCACTGAGTAGGCCAGCTAATAACATCGCGTCAGCAATATCATTGACGAAAAATTCGTCGAAGCAAATAATATCTACTTCAACAGACCACGCTGTAGCGATTAGGCCTAGTGGATTATCTTTGCCACTTAATTCGTTCAGCATTTGATGAACACTTTCCATAAAATGATGAAAATGTATACGTCGCTTACGCGTTAAGGCAAGTTGCTGGTAAAAGAAGTCCATCAACATAGTTTTTCCACGACCAACTCGGCCATGAAAATAGATCCCCTGAACAACGTCAGGCTTTGTGATTAGCTTTTTTATCGCTGTAAATAGCGGTGATTGGGCTTGTTTAGCAATTAATTTTTGGGAGAGTATGTCCAAAGCAAGAGCGGCATTGTACTGCTGGCTATCGTGCTTAAGTATTTTCTGCTCAATAAGCTGTTTGTATTGATCAATTACTGACATAATTACAGACACAAAAAAGGGCAGACCAATGTCTCCCCTTTTTCAACACTTATAATATTTTAGCTAGCGTTGCCAGCTAAGAAATATTAATTAAAGTGCTACGATGTTCTCAGCTTGAGGACCTTTCTGACCTTGAGTAACAGTAAACTGTACTTTTTGGCCTTCAGCAAGAGTTTTAAAACCGTCGCCAGAGATTGCAGAAAAATGTGCGAAAACGTCTGGACCAGACTCTTGCTCGATGAAACCGAAGCCTTTAGACTCGTTAAACCATTTTACTGTACCAGTAGTTGTATTAGACATTGTATTATCCTATTTATTCGTAATTGGTGCCTCAAAAATAAGGCGGTGTTGCAGGAAGTGTTGCTATTACTTATTAAACAGGACGAGCTACTTACTAATATAACTTCGAAACTTTGTACATAAATATAGGTCTTACTTTCTAGCTGAGACGGATTGTATAGAGTTTTAGCCGAGAGTCAAGCCGTTTCGAAGAAAACTTTCAATTCTCCGGATAAAGATACCTTTACTGCACATACTGCTCAGCTAAAAAATAGTGTTCGATAAAGTCAGCTGGTATCAAGTAAGCCATTCTTGTTCAATCAACCCTCACCTTTACGGTGTTATTGGTATCTCGGCTACGTTTAATTAAATCGTCGCCCACCGCCGTGTGCTTAGATTTTGCTAAGCGGTCGTAAAGCAATACATTAACGCTGGCCGCTAAATTCATACAGCCGATTGTTGGCACATACACTACCGCATCAGCATTATTAATCACTTCTTGAGATATGGTGCCATCTTCTGGGCCAAAAACATAAACCGCATTTTCTGGGTGTTCAAATGCCGGCAGAGGTATTGCACCCTCGACTAAATCAACACAAATTACTTGTTGCCCAGGCAATAAGTTACTCGTTAACGATTCAACAGCATTAAGAGGGATTTTTCGTAACGCATCTTTGGTATCGGTGTGAAACTTTGCTGCTCGTGCATATCGAGCACCGGTGTAACGCACTTCATTAACTTGATAACAACCAGCTGCACGCATCACTGCCCCGACATTTGACGGACTTTTTGGATCCGTTAAGCCAATCACAACATTTTCAGTTTTTAACTTCATCTTTACAATTCTCGAAACTTTATAGCAATTTGATAAATTAAGTATTCTACTTTTTTCATCTGGAAAAATAGATAAATACCCGCCATAAAACTTAGTCAGTGGTTATGCGACTGATAAATTTTATAACACGGTAGCTGCTGATTTTAACCGTTCAAAATCAGCAAATAATTAGTCAACTTAGTATTACACCAGCATTCAAAGTGATTTTGCGCTGCAGCCGTTAAGACTACAAGAAAATATTTTAATAATTTTCAGATAACTATTAGCAAATTATCTGATAGCATCAAGTATTAGGGGATTAAAATCTCAATCAATCTAGGTGTATTTAATGAAAGCAAAAATAAATTTTTTAAAGTTAATACTTTCCAGCAGTGTCTTCTACTTTGCCAATACAACAATGGCGAGTGAAGCGCCATTAGTTTCTATCGAGACCCAAGATAGTTTTTTTAACAGCATCAAAGCTCATTGCGGTAAAGCCTTTCAAGGCCAAGTAACAATAGATAATGCTAGCGGCGATGGTTTTGCTAATAAAAAGCTTATTATGCATGTTAGAAATTGCTCCGATGAAAAGCTCGAAATACCATTCCACGTCGGCAAAGACGCCTCTAGAACCTGGATTATAACCAAAACAGGTTCGGGTTTGTCATTAAAACATGATCACCGCCACCAAGATGGTAGTCATGACGAAAGCACTATGTATGGTGGTCATACGATAGATGCAGGTTGGCCACAAGCTCAGTCGTTTCCAGCTGATGAATATTCAAAGCAGCTGTTTGTCAAAACAGGAATCCCACAGTCAGCCGGTAACACATGGCAAATGTTTATCTACCCTGAACAATTTAGTTATAGACTTATTCGTCAAGGTCGTGAATTTCGTGTCGATTTTGATTTAACAAAACCATTGAATCCGCCCGCGGCGCCATGGGGCTATAGTGATAAATAACGCTATAACGCGAAGCCCCTCCTTAACTCTCAACAAAGGTTGACATAAATAATTACACTTAGTTGATTTGATATTTAGCAATTCGAGGAACTTTAAAATAATGACTTAGTCCAAAACTGAGTTGTTATTTTACTGGCTTTATTTAAAGGGAATGTTATGAAAAAAAATATCTTTCGAGTCCTAAAAGAAAATAAATCTTTCTTTTTATTCATTGGTTTAATGTTGGTTTTTCGCAGTGCTGTTGCTGACTGGAATGATGTTCCTACCGGCTCAATGAAACCAACCATTGTTGAAGGCGACCGTATTTTAATTAATAAAATGGCCTATGATTTAAAGCTGCCATTTAGCCAATATACCTTAGTAAAATTTGCTGATCCATTACGTAACGACATTGTCATTTTTGAATCAAAAGCGGCTAATAAACGTTTGGTTAAACGTGTTATTGGGCTTCCAGGCGACGAGGTAGCTTTGAATAAAAATAAATTAGTTATTAATCAATCACTCGCTCACTATAAACTCATTACCAAACATAGTGACTTCACCTTAAGCGAAGAAAATATTGCGGGTAATAGCCACTTGATACGTACCCTGGTAGATCCAGGCCACTCTAAAAGTTACTCGTTAGAGAGTTTTCAAGCACTAACCATACCTAAGGGCTACTACCTTGTGCTGGGCGATAATCGCGATAATAGTGCTGACTCGCGCGTTATAGGTTTAGTGCCGCGTAGTGAAATTATTGGTCGGTCAACCATGGTGGCTTTTTCATTAAATTATGATAATTATTTAATACCTCGTAGTGACCGATTTTTCAAGCCTATTTAATACAATATGGGCAGACACTGGCGCACTTAGAGATTAAAGCCCGCCTAAACGCGTGTAAGGGGGCTTTCGCTAGGGGTTAGCTGTACGACTATACTTTATCTAATATTTTATGAGCTTTTATAAGGTCAACTTTTGCCATTGTCTAGCCGCCTGCTCATCGCCATTCTTTGCTTTTATGTAAAGGTTAAGTAAGCTAATTTCATGGCACTGCCTTTCTGCTATTGGCTTTGCTAAAACTTCAATTAACGAGATTCCTGAACGGCTCAGAGTATCTTTGAAAATAGCAATAAAATCATCAACACTGGTCGCTGTAGAAGAATTCCCCTGATAAGCTTTAATAACTTGATGAACATCGAATCGCTTATCATTGCAATGATAAATTGGATTATCACCATTCTTGCCTAAATGAAAAACATTGTTCCGCATATAAATAATCGTGACCTTGGTATTATCCTTTAAAAAGTGAATTAGTTCATTGAGTTGAAAATGAAAGCCACCATCACCAATAATCACCACAGCTCTTTCATCTTGACCATTGTCTTGAATTCTTTGTGCTGCTACTCGCGCATAAGGTAATGCTGTTCCCATTGCACCATACCAAGGGTTGGTAAGCCAACCACGCCCTAATGATGATTGTTTAACTTTCAAACTGTAACTGGCAAAATATGAATTACCCACTTCCGGCAAATAAACTAATGCTGTTTCAACCTCATTTTGTATGCGATTTAATGTTGCCGCCAGATTATTAAAGTCTATATCCTCATCGAAACCGTTTTCGTCGATTAAGTTAACCGCGGTAGATGACGTTTGATTCAACATTTCACATGATGTTCCAGATAGCGAAGGCTGAGTATAGCGGAATACTTTTTGATGGTTTTTAAGTAATAATTGAAATATTTCAATTAAATCTTTTTCCAATAAAGTACCGCCTTTAAGTAAGGTTTTATTTTCAAAACTCTCAATTTTATGTGTACCCGTAGCAAATGCAATGTTGCTGTCTTGAGGTAAAATACTGCTGGCAACATCTATAATATAGTCGACCTTATTATCGATATAATCACGTTCATGCGTATCGGTGAAAACACCATTGTATGAGCCTAGACAAAGTGGTTCATATTCATCAAAAATACCTTTCGCGAACCAACTTGTCGCGTAAGGTATATTATACCTACGGGAAAATTCGAGTAAGAGCTGGCACAATATTTTGTTATGCTTTAATCGGTCACCTAAAAAAAGCAAGGGATATTGTGCATTTTCAAGTTTATCAATGATTGCCGATACAACTAAACCTGAACCAGCCAATACGTGTTCGCAACCACAAATTGCCCCCACGCTATCGGGTAATTGAATTGGTTGCGTTTTTTGAAAAACTTGATCTCGTGGCACTTCAATAAAAACCGGCTGCTTGTTTTTATAGGCATGGGCGACTAATTGATAAAAGCGCTCACCCGCGACATTTGGGTGTCCCTGTGATCTTTGCCCCTGTAAACGCTCCACTTTCATACCTAAAGCCGCAAAAGCATTAAGCGCATTGTCATATTCTGTTTTCCATGCAGTGTTTGGATGCAAGCTATGGTGAATCGCTAAATGTTCAATTTCGGCTTCGGCTGGTGCGCCAGAAATAAAAACAACCGGCAAGCCTTCAGTTACCGCTAAAGCCGCAGCAGATGCACAAGGTAAGCTGCCAACCATATAGGTTGATAAGCAAAAGCCAATACCGTCAAGCTCGGCTTTTGCACAGGCTGAAAAACCGGCATGCATTTCATTACTTGATGGACATATTTCGACTCTTGGGGCTATGGCAGAAATTAAATTAGCCGCGAAGTCGCCACCGACACCATATATTCTCTCACAGCCGAAAAATTGAATAATATCAGTAATAACATTGCCTAAAGTCGGCAAGCTTTCGTTATATGCTTTACCTAAATTCATTTCATACGAGTTCGACACTTTTAGCCCTGACGTTGTTTTGAATAAGTCGAGGTACTTTACTAAGAAAAACACCTCAAACAACTGATCGAGATCATGTTTAGCTTTTCTCCTTGGCATCAAGATACAAAGCGCCTGTAAGAAGATATTTACACTGAATGTAAAGTGCTTTAGATTAATAAAAAAAATGTCTTGAATGTAGGCCAGAACACATGCTTTATCTTGTTGTTTTCTTCAAAGCCCATTATTATCAATCTACTCTTTAATATGTAAAGTAATATGTAACCAACTTATGCCTTTTTTAAATTTTTCAAAAATAGCAATCGCAACACTGATGATTGCCAGTGCTTCAACGTCTGCAACTATAGTCGAATTTACTACTTCACAAGGTAACTTCAAAGTTAACCTGCACGATGAAACCACGCCAATAACGGTAGCTAACTTTCTTAAGTATATTAATGATGGTGACTACGACAATACAGTTGTACATCGTGTTGAACCTGGATTTGTTATGCAAGCGGGTGGCTTTGAGTTTACTGGCAACCTACCATTGAGTGCAATTTCAACAGATAGTCCGATTACCAATGAACCCGTTTATTCCAATGTTCGCGGCACTATTGCCATGGCAAAAATTAGTGGTAATGAAAATAGCGCCACCAGTCAATGGTTTGTTAACTTATCTGATAATAGTGCCGGCACAGCAAAACTTGATCTTCAAAATGGCGGTTTTACTGTTTTTGGTGAAATAATAGCAGGAATGGACAACATTGATGTTATTGCAAATATACCTCGTTGTAGTACGACACCAATGCCAGACTTTACTGCCGAACAATGCGCTGATACTAACTTTGTTCCTGGCAGCGAAAATTTTGTCACCATAGAAAGCGTGACTATAGTTGATACAACAATCAATACCGCCGATAATTTAGCGGCGATTAAAAATACATTAATACTCGTCACTCCACCAACGCCCTCGGAACCGAAAAAATCAACTAGTAGCGGTGGCTCTATTGTTTGGTTTAGTTTGGTTTTCACCAGTTTAATCGCCTTAAGAAGACGCTTTAAATAACCTTATCAATGATTAGCTAATTAATTATCTCAGTTAATTAATTAGCTAAAAAATGGCGCTAAGTGCTTTTTAAATTAGCCTCCAGACCCAAGACATTATACTAGGATACTGTCTTTAGTAATGGCTAATTGCCTTTCGCACCAGTTATCAATTAACATTCTTGCTATTGACTCTTTTCTCGGCAACTTGGGACCATCAATGTCATCCCCCCAGTCATTAAAGTCCGCTAATTGTTGAGCGGTAAACCAATCTGCACTGCGCAACTCCTCTTGTTCTAGCGATAAATTCGTACTCTGTGCTTGCGCAGTAAACCCTATCATTAAAGAATTGGGAAATGGCCAAGGTTGCGAGTCGATGTAGCAAACATTAACGACCTTAATACCTGCTTCTTCAAAAACTTCTCTGGTGACTGCTTCTTCTAATGACTCACCAGGATCAACAAAACCAGCAAGGGTTGAAAAAACCTGTTCAGGGGTTCTATGGTGCTCAGCCAGTAAACAAACAGCAGGACCTGATTGTGGTTGATATTCAACTAGCATAATAACGGCAGGATCGGTACGAGGGAAATGCTGTTTTTGACAGTTTTCATTAAGACAAAGACGGCGATGACCACCATCCAAAATTTTAGTTTCACTACCACAAGAACCACAATAAAAAGCACTTTGTTGCCAATGTATTAACGCTTTAGCATAACTTAAAATAGCACTTTGTTGTTGCGTCAGTAGTGAGATCGAACGTCTAAAATCAATAAATTTTATATTATCAATAGCGAACTTAGCTAACCAGCGCGCTATTGTATCTTCATTCATTAGCGAAAGATCACAAACAAAATGTGCTTTGGTGTCGTTCAAGCCTAAAAAAATTAAAGCACTATCATCTAAAGTCTCGGCAATAGCTTGTACATTGGATATATTCTGAGCAAGTTCTTTAGTGAAAATGTAAATTTCCTGTTCAAGATAAAGAAATTTACTACGCCAAAAAAAATAGAAACAGCTATCTTTGGCTGTGCTTTTATCTTGTAGCCACTCGGTGTTTTTTCTTAAGCTTGACGCGCGATCAAGTGGCATCTGACAAAACGCTAAATCATTAACCATATTAATTTCTCTGAGGTTTTTGAGGTTTATCAAATGACAATTGCCAAAGTTTTGTCCATTGACTTAAAGGCGAAATAACATCAAATAACTCTAAACCAACGGCAGTTAATTGATAACCTTGTAAATTTTTTTCAATAAGATTTGTTTGCTGTAACTCTTTTAGCCGTTTTGTTAATAATGTCGGTGATATATTTTCACAACACAGCTGTAATTTACCAAAGCTTAGTGCCTCGTTGCGCAACTGCCAAATAATTCCCAGAGCCCAAGTTCTCCCTAACAAATCAAGCAGTGCCATAATTGGCTTGCCAGTTTTAGAGCCTCTAACGGGTGAGCCTGGCACAGGTAATGACATTAAATTTACTCCTCAAAATTAAACTACACATTTAGTAGTATGCTACATATCCGATAGCACACTACATAAAATGTAGTAAAGAGGCAAGTAAAAGTTTATGAAAACGATCTGCGGTTCTTAATGGTCTATTTTACCGCGTAAGGCTTTATTAGAACTCATCTTCTTCTTCGAATCTAATCGTCTAAGGTTTGAGCCTTTTGTTGGCTTAGTAGGTCGTCGAGTTTTTTTCACAATCATTGCAGAGTTAATTAACTCTTTCAGACGCTTTAACGCATCATCTTTATTCATAGATTGAGTTCTAAACGATTGAGCTTTAATAATAATAATGCCATCGCTCGATATGCGACTGTCCGATAGCTTTAGTAATCTCGCTTTGTATATGGCAGGTAATGATGAACGCTTAATATCGAAACGCAAGTGTATTGCTGTTTCGACCTTATTGACTCGCTGCCCGCCATTACCTGTGGCTCTTATGCCAGTTAGTTCAACTTCCCAGTCAGCGATGATTACTGAGCTCGATATTTCTAGCATGATTTACCTTGGCAATATAAATGGAGTGAATGGTTTATTAACCCTTTGGCCACCGTCACCTTGAATGTGACAGCATTAAACTCAATTTTCCAATCTGTAAAAGCGTCGTTGTTTGAAGCTGCAAACATATAATCTCTAAAAGCCTGTTATAAAAGTAACTATTTTAAGGGGGTTTGCCTGATATGCCAAACTAAATGGCGGCTTAATGCAGCGCAAAATATAACCTAAGCATTAAAAAAGGAGGCTACCGCCTCCTTAGAATATTAAGACTAATTTATTGCCATATTAATTGAGATTCATTTCTTGAACTTTTTCATGGGCAATTTCAGGTGCTGTTACTTCTGGTTTACTGTGTAAGTTAGCCTTTAACAGGCCTTTTCTGTGCTTTAACGCAGCATCCAATTTTTTTACTGCTGTCGAAATTGCAGGGTACATCACGCCATCATTGGCTGATGCAGAAATACGTCCACCTTCATATGTTGTACGAAGCTCTACATTATGTTTGTTATGTTCGTGCGATAAAATAACATCTAGTGAAATTAAGGTTGGGAAGTGTATCGATATTTTTGAAAACTTTTCATTGATATGTTCTTTGATTGAATCGGTAACGTCTACATGATGACCTGAAAGATTTATTTTCATAGGTATTCCTTTTTATTAGCTACTCATTATTAATACTTGGGCCTAAATGTTAAAAACGCAAGTTAATAGCAGTAAATTTACCAAATAATTTCGTCGGATATATGTTGCTTGAAAAAGGTAAATCAATAACGAATATTAAATCAATCATTTAGCACAATGTTCAAAGTGTAGGACTACTTAAAGGCTATTATCTAAGTTTATGTTTTTATAGCAACTAAAATGCAATCGCTACCCTAATGCTTTAGCAGCTTCGTTAACTAGCTTTCGAAAAGCTTATCGGTGCTAAAGCGTCAATCTTTTACCTGTAAGTCAATTTCCGCGTGGGCTGATTGTAAATCATCACCTGAATCACAATAGCTACCTGACAATACGAAGCTATATTTTAAACCTCAATTAATGATGACTAAGCTTTTAGTCGGTATGTTAAACAACGCGAGATCATTTAACGACGTAATAATCAGTTAAGGATCACTATTATCAGCTCCTATTCATAGTAATTACGCTATTTCAATCATCATTCGAGCTGCACATATTTTTTCAATCACACCACTGAAAATAACGAGTATAGGCTTTATCTAGCGCTATATTTCCCCTGTACTATTAAGTAAACAGATAAAAATATTTCTTAACATGTTTAGCTCATAATTTTAATATCATTTTCCAGCGAAAAATCGACAAAACTATTAAACAAAAAAACACATTTTTCAATAGCGTTCAGTTATAATCCTTACTCATTTATTATTTATTTTTTGGCCATAGAAGAGATCTCTGAATGTTTGATGATATACGTCCTTATCGTGATGATGAGGTAGTTGCCGTAATCGAAAAGTTAATTAACCAACAAGGCTTACAAGCTTCGATTGCCAGTTTAAAAATGCCACGCTTATATCAACTCCTGCCCCAGTTTGCATGTTCAATCGTCAAGTGGACATTAAAATTTCGTGCCCAAAAATTTCATAATATCGAACAAATCCAAATTGAAGTAGCAAAATACTTGCATCATTTGATCAAGAAAAGTACTGCCGGCTTTAGCTTTAGTGGCATTGAAAATTTTGACCGTACCAAGCCTGCGCTATTTATCAGTAATCATCGGGATATCGTTTTAGATGTCGCATTAGTAAATTTAGCTTTATATAAAAGCGGCATCAGTACTGTTGAAGCCGCCGTAGGCGATAACTTACTGCATCAGCCTTGGGTGGCTGACCTAATGCGTATTAATAAGAGTTTTATTGTCAAACGTAATGCAGAAAATAAACGCGCGATGTTGAATGCCTCAAAGCAATTGTCTGCCTACATTCATGATACGGTCGCTAATCGTCAGCAAAATATTTGGATTGCACAGCGCGAGGGCCGCGCTAAAGATGGAATAGATAAAACAAATTCAGCCTTAATTTCTATGCTTTTACTGAACAAAGACAAGCAAACACCTATCGCAGATTACTTAGCAGAACTTAACATAGTACCAGTATCAATTTCCTATGAGTTTGATCCCTGTGATAGTGACAAAGCTATTGAACTTGCGGAAAAAGAAGCGACTGGCAGTTATAAAAAACAAGAAGGCGAAGATTTAAAAAGTATTACCCAAGGCTTGGTTGGACAAAAAGGTCGTGTACATATCGAATTTTGCCCGCCAATTCAGGGAGATTATGCCGATAGTAAAACCATCGCCGCGGCAATCGATAAAGAAATAATCAGTAATTATAAATTGTACGACAGTAACCTAGTGGCACACGCAACACTAAATAAACAAAAAACCGATAGCACAGTACTTGAGCTACTTAATAAACGCATGGAAAACCTTACCACAGAACAACAGCGCTGGTTATTAACTATGTATGCTAATCCCGTCGCCGCGAAGCAAAAGCTATAAGTATATTTTGCCCTTTTGCCGCGCCTAACTTATCGCGATTAAATCACGTCCGTGAAACTTTAAATGCATAACGACTAATAATATTAAGCCGTATTATAATCAATACGGCTTAATATTTTTAACAAATGGCGATAAATATTCGCTGATGCTGGTTATAAGTTTAACCGCTATTTTTCTTGATAAAACGCTGACATCGCCTTGTACAAAGAATACAAATCAACTTTTGAGCCAACCGCATAAGGCGAGTGTATTGATAAAATAGGTATACCAAAATCAATCACTTCCATATTATCATCGGATAAATCACTACCAATAGTGCCACCCGAAGCCTTACCTTTATAAGTCGATGTTTGCCATTTTATACCAGCATTATCAAGGTAGTTTCGCGTCCAAGCCATGTACTCGGAGTTGGCATTAAAACCACCACCATAGAGCTTTAAATTAACGCCGTTGCCTAAGCGCGGGGCATTACCTAATTCCCATACACTTGACCATGTTGGGTTAACACCCGGATTTACGTCAGCAGAAATAACTTTAGTATTGCGTAATACTTTACGCAATTGATAGTCATTATAGCTCTCGCCCTTTTCGTTATAGAGTAGACTACTCATTAAGTCGACTAAATAGCTAGAGCCCGCCCCCGTATTGTTGATGTTGCCCACCTCTTCGTTATCAACTAAATAAGCAATAGCGGTATATTCTGGTATTTTTTGCTCAGTTAAGGCTTTAACAGCGGCAATTGATGATGCTTTGTCATCTTGGCCGTAAGCGGCAATCATGCTGCGGTCAAAACCCACATCGCGTGGTTTAGTCGCGGGCACTAAGGCAAGTTCAGCGGAAACCAAGTCTTCAATCGAAATATCATATTCTGACTTTAAATAGTCACTAACTTGATCTTTGATTTTTTTATCTAGCTCAGGCTTAGCGGCCACGATCACATCAAGCTCTTCTTTACCTATAACATCGCGACTGGTGCGCTTACGATTAGGTGAGTCAACATGAGGCGCTAGATCTGTCACTAAAAAAATAGGGTCATTCTCATCAAAACCGACCGATATATTTACCGTGGTACCATCTTTCTTATCCACTCTTCCCACTAAAGCTAATGGAATATTAACCCACTGATAGGTTTTAATGCCGCCATGAATATAAGTTTGAAACATAGCAAACTTTTCTTTTTCAAATAAAGGCCGGCCTTTAAGTTCAAGGCGAGGAGCATCAATATGTGCGCCAACAATGCGCGTACCCTGCTCTAACGGCTTTTTACCGATAACAATCAGCGTAATGGTACGGTCTCGATTAACATCATAAAAACGTGCGCCTGGCTTTAAATGACTTTTTTCACTTAGTTTTTTAAAGCCTTGTTTTTCAACTCGTTTAATAGTTTCAGTAACAAAAGTTAGTTCCGTTGGCACCTTATAAATATAATCTTTATATTCAGTGGCATAACGTTCAACAGCTTTCAGCTCTTTTGCCGATAAGTTTAACCAGCTAGAAGCTGATTCAGTTTTAGCTTTAGCGTCTGCTGCGTGGACAATAGCAGTTTGGGAAAAAGTCAGCGCACTGACAATGGCGATGGTGGTTAATGATTTCGTTAAATTCATAGCAGTATTTATGATGATAATCTCAGATAAAAGGCGTGTACCATCATAAAAGTTACCAATATCAGCGACAAGCTTTATTCGACAAGCTGCGCTTTTTTAGCTACAAAAGCCCTAAAAGCCGACGCTACTTGTCGAGTATGGTGCCTTCGAGCTTATATTGCCAACATATAACGACTTAAGACAAAAGCAATAAGCCCAACAATCATGGTTAAATAAATACTTTTACTTTTTGCCGCTGTGATTAGGGCAAAGGTGGCCGCAATTAAATACGGGTTATGCAGCGATACATTCAACTGACCTTGTTGAATAAAAATAATCGGGACCCAAATGGCGGTTAATACCGCAGGAGCACTGAAGCTCAATAACTTCGCCATTTTAGCGCCTAAGCGCACAGGTAGACGAGGATGAATAAACAAATAACGCGTTGAAAACGTTATAATCGCCATCAGTAGAATAGTCAGTAATGTCATGAGTTGTCCTCCACACGCTGGCTGGTTTTATTATTGTTGTCATCATTAGCATCAGTGTTTTTTTGTAGAAAACGATCAGTTAGATACCCGCAGTACATCGCAATCATTGCCGCGGCCACTAAATCCAACTCGAATTGCATTAACTTAAATAATACCGAAAGCAGCGCAGCAACCAGCACAGTCACTAAAATGGGTAAATTAATAATGGTTGGGATCACCAAGGCAATAAAGGTTACGGCAATGGCAAAATCTAGCCCTAAATGGGTTAAATCTGGTAAATAACTACCCGCAATAACGCCGGTTAAATTCCATAACAACCAAAAGAGATAAAAACTGCCACCGGCAAATAGCGCATAAATCAGCCGCAACTGACCAACAAAGGCTTTGCTATGACTCGATAAGGCAAATAGTTCATCGGTTAATAAAAAGCCAAGCCCATAACGCCACTTGCTTGGTAATATTTTTAATTTATCGCGTAATGCTAAAGCATATAAAAAGTGTCGAGAACTAATAATAAAGGTGGTAAATAAAATCGTCGCTAGTGAGGCATTGTTGGCAATCAGTTCAATCGCTACAAGCTGCGCAGATCCAGCAAAGACGATCAGGGGCATTAACATGGCTTCGAGGGCAGAAAAATCCCGTTGAATCGCTAAAGAGCCACAAAGAATGCCCCAAGGTAACACCGCTAAATTGAGCGGCAACATATCTAAAAAGCCCTTTTGTGCCATTAACCAGCGCGCTTTTCTTTTGCTCAGAGCCATTAACTATCCACCTAAAAAATACCGTTAAATAAACCGTTTAATAAACAAAAAAAACATCCCCTTACTGGCAAATACTTTCATTGTCACAACATATCAACTCTAAACTCTTATAGCCAAATGATAAAACAAAAAAGAGGCTTTAATAGCCTCTTTTTATCGACATTTATTAGTACTATAAAGTCTGCGCGTAAGCTCGTGCTTTTTCTAGATCTTCAGGGGTATCGACGCCTTCAACCGCTAATCTTGTTTTTGCCACCGCCACATGAATTTTCTCACCTTGCCAAAGCACTCTTAATTGCTCTAATGACTCAACTTGCTCCAACTGACTTGCTGGCCATTGTACGTAATCTTTAATGAAACCTGCTCGATAAGCATAAATACCAATGTGACGAAGATAAAAGTCGCCAATGGCATCAATATGGTCATTATTAAGAAAACGTTCGCGATCATAAGGAATAGTGGCGCGACTAAAATATAGCGCATAGCCATTTTTGTCACATAACACCTTCACTGCATTAGGGTTTAATGCTTCTTCGACATTATCAATTTTCATCGCTAAGGTCGCCATACGCGCGTGATTTTGACTCGATAAGTTATCGGCAACTTGGGCAATATTTTCAAAAGGAATAAAAGGTTCGTCCCCTTGAACATTAACGATCACCTGTTGGTCAGCAAACTGATAGGTTTGCATCACCTCAGCAAGACGTTCAGTACCGGACTGATGATCGGCCCGAGTTTTACAGACTTCGCCACCAAAACTTTTGACCACACGGGCAACTTCATCGTTGTCAGTCGCGACAATAACTTGTTCCGCGCCACTGGCTAAAGCTTTTTCCACAACCCATTGGATCATTGGCTTGCCAGCAATATCAGCGAGTACCTTACCGGGTAAACGTGATGACTCAAACCGTGCAGGGATCACTACCACAAACGACATAAAAACCTCATTAATCTTGTCTTGCTAATTACGCATAAACTAGGCGTCATCTGCGCTCATGCGACGAGCTTCACTTTCAAGTAGCACCGGAATATCTTTTTCTATCGTATAAGCTAAACGATCGAACTTACAAATCAACTCTTGTTGCTCTTTATGGTAATCTAACTTTCCCTTGCATACTGGACAAGCAAGGATTTCCATTAATTTAGTATCAAACGCCATCATTATCTCTCTTAAATGTCATATCAATCGTCACTTGATGAAAAAGCATCAAGCGTTAAATTTTCACTGTAGGTCGAATCAACGAACCAGAATAATTAACCAAGATAGTGATTATTCCCTGTTATTGATGTTCGTTAATACCATTAGTGACTAAGTGCGGTAATTTTAGTTATTGTCGTCTTAATGGACTCATTATCATCTAAAAATACCGCATCAACTGGTAAATACCAGTAATTATCTTGGGCAAAGCCCGCGCATTTAACCGCATCTTTTTCTGTCATCAATAGTGGCATATCACTGGGGAACGGCTGTAAATCCTGCGCTGAAAATGCTTGATGATCAACAAAACCTTTACTCATCGCTAAGGTAAAACCCACTTGCTCAAGGGTGTTGAAAAATCGCTTGGGATCGCCAATACCCGCTAACGCATTAACACCTTTGTCGGTCACTGTGCTTTCGGCCAAAAATGTTTCAAGTTCAACAACCGCGCCACTTTTGACATTAATCACTTTCGTCGCGTTTAACTGCATGCTTAATATTGGCAAGGCCAAATACTGCACATGTTTTTGCCATAAACTTGTCCCATTAACAATAACACAATCAGCACGGTTAATTCTGCCTGTTGTCTCGCGTAATGGTCCTGCCGGTAATAATAAACCGTTGCCGAATAGCCGTTTACCATCAACCACCACGAATTCGAAATCTCGTGCTAAACGATAGTGTTGCAAGCCATCATCAGCAATAATAAGCTCACAGCCTAATGCAATTAAGCGTTGACAGGCTTGAACTCTATCAGCACCGATAACCACATCAACGCCACTGCGCTTAAATATTAATAACGGTTCATCACCCGCTTGTTCCGCACTACTTTCATTGCTCACTTGATAAGGATAATGCGGAGCTTTTGAACCATAGCCACGACTGACTACGCCAACTTTCAAGCCTTGTTCGGTAAGCTTTTCTACTAAATAAAGCGTTACCGGCGTTTTGCCATTACCACCAATACCAATATTACCCACCACCACGACAGGTACCGACATTTTTATTTGTTTCAATATCCCCACTTGATAAGCGAACCGGCGCAAAAAACTGCTTAGCGCGAAAATAGCACTCAATGGCAACAAGAGTGGTACCAATAAAAACTTTGCAGGATGGCCGTGAAACCAAACTTTTTCAATTAAGCGCATAATGTACAGCCACCATGATTTACGAACTGCATAATGGCTTAATCGCCAAATTGAAATTTATGTAACTGAGCATAAGCGCCGCCTTTTGCTAATAACGTTTTATGATCGCCCTGCTCTTTTATTTGCCCTTGCTCCATAACAATAATTTTATCGGCACTTTCGATGGTAGATAAACGATGAGCAATAACGATACAAGTACGATCTTTTTGCAATATGCTTAAGGCATCTTGAATATGTCGTTCAGATTCAGTGTCTAAAGCACTGGTTGCTTCATCTAAAATTAAAAAAGGCGCATCACATAATAGAGCCCGCGCAATCGCCACACGCTGGCGTTGACCTCCCGATAACATCGCGCCATTGTCGCCGATATTAGTATCTAACCCTTCAGGTAAACCTTCAACAAACTCCATCACATGCGCTTTGCGGGCGGCATCTTCAATTTCTTCGCGAGTTGCCTTGGGTTTGCCATAAGCAATATTATTAGCAATAGAATCATTGAACAAGACGACTTGCTGAGAAACATAAGCAAATTGCTTGCGTAAGTCTTTTAGTTTGTAATCTTTAATATCTTTACCATCGATTAAAACTCTACCCGTTGTGGCATTGTAAAATCGTAATAAAAGGGAACTAGCGGTTGATTTACCGCTACCTGAGCGCCCAACCAATGCAACCGTTTCACCAACATTAGCCTGGAAACTTAAATCGGTCAGTGCCTGCTTTTCTTCATCATCATTATAAAAGAAATTAACCTGCTCAAACGCTAAGGTGCCTTGCGCACGCTCTATCGAGAGTGTACCGGTGTCGTGTTCTGTTTTTTGATCCAGTACTGCAAAAATGCTAACACAAGCCGCCATACCTTTTTGAAATTCACTGTTGACCGTAGTCAGCAGTTTGAGTGGCCGAAGCAGCGTTACCATACACATGAGTACGGTCATAAACACACCGGCGGAAATATCTGCTCGCATCGAATCAAGGTTGGCAACATACAAGACAAACGCTAAAGCAAACGAGGCAATAATTTGAATAATTGGTACACTAGCCGCTTGAGTCGCCACCATTTTCATGCGTTGTTGGCGATTGTGTTTATTAATTTTTGCAAAACGGTCAAACTCTCGCTGTTGACCATCAAAGGTTAGTACTACCTTATGGCCATTAAAGGTTTGCTCTGCCGCTGTAGTTACCTCGCCCATGGCATTTTGAATGCCTTTACTGATGGTACGAAAGCGCCCTGAAACCACTGTCACTATGCCAGCAATAACCGGGGTTATCAGTAAAAATATTGAGGCTAATTGCCAGCTGTTATAAAACATAACAATCAGCAAGCCAACGACAAAGGCCCCTTGTTGTACTAATGTCAGCAAGGCTTTCGAAACTGCACTCAGTACTTGCTCAGTATCAAAAGTTAATTTTGAAATCAAACTGCCAGTTGATTCTTTGTCATGATAAGCAACCGGCATAGACATCACATGTTCAAACAATTCTTGGCGAATATTAGCCACAACATTATTGCCCAGCCAAGCTAAAGTATAATTACCGGCAAAATGACAAATTCCGCGCAGGATAAACATCACCACAATGACATAAGGCGCCCATTTCATAAACGTTGGGTCTTGGCCGTCAAGGCCTTTATCGATGAGTGGTTGCAATTGAGAAAAGACAAAACTGTCAATGGCGGCATAACCTAACATACCTAAAATCGACACAACAGCGGCTGCTTTATAAGCTTTAGCATAAGCTAGCAGACGCTTAAAGTTTTGCCGTGTGGTATTTTCTGTATTCGGTTGTGATGGTATTATCGACATTCATGCTCTCAATGCGTTATCAAAAAATCTGCCCCTAAAGGGATCACTTTAATGGCTATTATTAAATTGCCTCAGTATTTTAGCGTTATTTTGCCAATCAACCAACTGATAAACTTTTATAGACGATATAAATCTCCCATTATCACAAAAAACTATTATTAAATGGTTAATTTACAAACCAATATGGCCGAATGTGCTCTCGATAACTGATAATTTCAATATGACTTTTACTCCCTTCATCAACTTTGTTTATTGCTTTAGCCTTGTCAAACTTAAACGTCACCATACCAATTTCTGCCGTGGTCAAGGTTTTAATATCAAATTCATGGTATCGATGCAAAATTTCTTTTGATGGCATTTGCCAGCGATTTAAATACCCGGCACTAAATACCGCATAACGCGGCGCAACAGCAGCTAAAAATCGACGACTAGACGATGATTTAGAGCCGTGATGTGGGGCAATTAAAATATCACTCGCAATTTTTTTATCCATACCAGTAATACTTAATAGTCGCCGCTCTTGTTTTACTGAGATGTCACCCGGCAGCAACACCCGATGAAAACCATCACTAATCGTTACGACACAAGAGTCATCATTTTTATCACCATTCGCTTGCCGCGGAGATAACACTTGAAAATTTAATCCTTGCCAGGTAAAACCTTGTCCCGAGATACAATTTCTATCAGGGTTTAGCTCAAGATCATTGGCCATAACATCTTTAATAGCCATTTTTGCTCGCAAGTGAGGTAAGCCACCCGCATGATCATTATCGTTATGGCTAATAATCACACCATCAATTGCCTGATATCCTTGATGTTTTAGGTAAGGAAGAATAGCGGCGTCAGCCATATTAAAACCACTAGGGTAACTTGCGCCCACATCATAGAGAAAAACCTGATTGTTTTTTTCAATAACAACCGCAAGTCCATGACCAATATCTAGCACAGATAATTGCCATTCTTTGCTGTGATGAGCGTTAAAGAATTCGCTAGCAGTCACGGCGATAAATAAAACCAGCGTCGCAATGAACTTAGTGCGACTGAGGCGAAAAAATAACGCCAACGCAATCAAGACGAGAAATAACAACAGCGCTTGTATTTGCTGATATGAGACCGTAACAATAGCCCACTTAACACTCGCCAAATAAGCAAGCCACTGCCAAATAAACGACAAACTTAGCAGTGCTAAATCGACAAGAATTTGCGACAGCCATGCACTAAAAGGCAATGCTATTACCGCAAACAGAGTTAGGGGGATCACGCTAACGCTCATCAAAGGCACGGCAACAATATTGGCAAAAAATGCGGCTAATGGTAGTTGATAGTTTAGCGACGCTGCTATGGGTAGCATCGCCATTGTTAGCGCCAGTTGCATAAAAAATAGTGTTTTAAACCAAAGTAATGCTCTCGATTTAAGCTGATAATAATTTGTTACCCGTACTGACTTTGGTCGTTCATCCCGCGCTAATAAAGACGGTTTATCTTGCGTTTCAACTGATTGCAACTCTGTCATTGAGAAACGTGAAAAGGTGGAAAAAATAATAACTAACGCTAATATTGATAGCCAGAAGCTCGCACTGAGCAGACTCAGTGGCCAAATAAGTAAAATAATCACAATCGCACATAAAAACCAACGTAGCAATGTCAGCTTTATCGCCATAAATCTAACTGACCAAAACAATAGCAGCATCACCAAAGCGCGTAAGGTAGGAATAGCGAAACCCGCTAAGTAGGCGTAATACCAAGCCATCAAACAACTGCATAACACCGGAAGGTAGCTCAAATCCATCTGCATCAGTTTCAATTGCCAAGGTTTTGGCACTAATAAACTTAATGGTAAGTACCGAGCAACAGCACGTATAAATATCAAACTTGCAAAAGCGACTATGCCGATATGCAATCCAGAAATGGCGATAAGATGTTGAGTTGCGGTTGCAGATAGCACTTGCCAATGCTGTGGCGTTAATTTACCTCGCTCACCAAAGCCTAGCGCCAAAATTAATCCACCGAGCGGTTTATCATCTAAAAAAAGGCTTAACCTCTGATATAAATATTGCCGCCAGCTCGTTTCTTGATGCAATAAGACATTACGCTTTACTGTCATAATTGCTGTTTTAACTTGCTTGTCGGGCTTAACATAACCTGTGGCAATTATTTGCTGTTGCAACAACCAGACTTGGTAATTAAAACCACCGACATTAGCTAAGCCATGCGAGGGTTTTAATTTTACCGCTAACTGCCACCTTTGCCCTTGCAACAAATCTTGCTCTGGCATTTTCCACGTTAAGCGCAACTTAAATGTCTCGCTCAGTGCTTGCCCTTGCCAATGAGTTATTAGAAAGTTAAAACGACTACTACCGAGCTTTTTATTAACTATATTTAACACTTCGCCTTGAATTAGATGAACTTTTTTATGTAGCCGTTCAGCGGCAATATTATTTTTAGCTAAGATATTTTCTTGTTCGCTGCCGGCAATCAAAATCCAAACAGCCGCGAAGATAGCAATAGCAATTAAGCGCAATTTTTTAATAAAAATAAGTAATAATGAAAGTAGTAATATAACTAATAGCAAAGAAAACTCTGGCACTATGGGTAAGAATAGTGACAAAATAGCACTGAAAAAAAATGTTAGTAGCCACCATTCCATAGTGATTAATTTCCATTTAGCCATTAAAAGTTAAGTATACTTATGCCGAAAAAATTCATTAAACGCCTGATGCCAGATCATCAAACGATTAAAAACAACAAGCATTTGACAATTTTTGGCTCGCTACTGCATAACGCGAATTTGTGGCACCTTAACCGCCGTTCGGTCAGTAAAGCCTTTGCTGTAGGGTTATTCTTTGCCTTTATGCCCGTGCCGTTTCAAATGGTTTTAGCGGCCGGCTTTGCAATTATAGTACATGCAAATCTACCTTTATCCATTGCGCTCGTTTGGATCACTAACCCTTTGACTATGCCGGCAATTTTTTATTTTTGCTATTTGGTTGGTACCTGGATTATTGGTGTGCCAACCAGAAAGTTTGCTTTTGATGCCAGTTGGCAGTGGTTGGTAGATAGCATTTCAACTATAGGCCCGGCTTTTATAGTCGGTTGTGGCGCACTAGCCACTATGTTTGCTATCTTAGGTTATTTAACCATCAATATATTCTGGCGTTTTTCAGTAGCACAAGAGTGGAAAAAACGTAAGGCCCGCAGAGACTAAATGTTCGTCGCTAGCCAAGCCATTGCATGGCAAATTGCCCACTAGTCCCCTAATGTTTTAATACTGCTAATTAAAAAAAATCAGACCCTAAGTCTGATTTTTTGTTTTATAACGATTAAATTATTTATCTTAAATACATCTGGGTATTTACGCTTGCCCGAGCACTTGTGCTGGCTCTACTTTTGTCGCCCGCCATGCCGGATAAATTGTCGCTAACAAGCTCATGATCAGCGCGGTAATCACGGTATTAATAACATCCTGCTGACGTAATAGCGTTGGCAAAAAATCAATAAAATAAACATCGGCAGATAAAAACTCTACTGATAGCGCCGTTTCTATACCACGAATGATGTCGGTTAAGTTTAACGAGATTAAAATACCTAAGCTGGCCCCCAGTAAACAACCGACCATGCCATTCATTAATCCTTGAAACATAAAGCTGGCCATAATAGTGCTCGGCTTTGCTCCCATGGTTTTTAAAATCGCTATATCAGATTTCTTCTCGTTCACTGCCATAATGAGCGTAGACACTATATTAAAACTCGCCACCGCAATCACTAGCACTAAAACAATAAACATCACTAAACGGACCAATTGAATATCATTAAATAGATGACCATGGCTGCGTGTCCAGTCCAGCATGTAAACATAAAAGTCAAAATTAAAGCCAACATCGCGCACCACTTGCGGTGCGGCAAAAACATCTTGCACTTTTAGGCGAATACCTTGCACTTCGCCTGCTTGATAACCAACTAACTCAGTCGCTTTAGCTAAGTTAATAAAAACCTGGGTGTCGTCTATGGTACCGCCAAATTTAAATACACCTACAATGGTTGCCTGTTGAGTCATCGGGACAGGAAATTGCTGCGTTTTACTCACTTGTTGATTGTTGACATTTACCGGCGGTAGCAATAGTTGCACCTTGTCACCGACTTGTGCAGAAAGCTTACGCGCAATACCCGCGCCAATTACAACGCCATTTTCATACGCTAAATCTTGCCAATGACCGGCAATCATATAACGAGAAATGGCCGACACTTTTTGCTCTAACGCTACGTCAACACCACGTATTTCAACGCCTTTAAGTGCTGCCGATTTTTGCATCATGCCTTGCGTCTTTATAAACGGTGCCGCGGCAATAACATCAGGGTTTTGCTCAATTTTCAGCACATTATCTCGCCATTGAGTAATAGGGGCATTAACCGCAACAACTTCACCATGAGGTACGATAGACAATAAATGTGTAGCAAGCGCCCGCTCAAAACCATTCATCGCTGAAAGCACAACAATCAACACCATTACGCCAATAGCAATACCGATAGTTGACGACGCAGAGATAAATGACGAGAAACCTTTACTCTGACGGCTGCGCACATAACGTAAGCCGATAAAAACACTTAACGGTTGACGCACTTATTCATCCTCATTTTTTGTTTTACCATGCTCAGTTGAATCTTCGAGCGGTTTTAAGTGTCCATGATCTAAACGCAATTGACGATCCATTTTCGCCGCTAGGGTTAAATCATGGGTAACAATGACAAAACTAGTATTTACCGTGCGATTCAACTCCTGCAACAAGTGAAAAATTTGCTCTGCGGTATCAAAATCTAAATTCCCCGTTGGCTCATCGGCTAATACAAGCGAGGGTTTAGTGACTAATGCGCGGGCAATAGCGACACGTTGGCGTTCGCCGCCGGAAAGTTCGGAAGGTCGATGATGGCTGCGATGCGCTAAACCGACTTGTTCAAGCATAATTTTAACCTGAGCCATGGCAGCTTTAGGCTTATCGCCACGTATTAGCAGCGGCATAGCAACATTTTCTGCTGCGGTAAATTCCATCATCAAATGATGAAACTGATAAATAAAACCAATGTGTTGATTGCGGAATTTTGCCCGTTGCTTTTCAGATATTTGATGAATATTAACGCCATTAATAAACACTTCACCAGCACTTGGAGTATCTAACGCACCAGCTAAGTGTAAAAAGGTACTTTTACCACAGCCTGAGCTGCCAACAATAGCCACTAATTCTCCAGCTTTAACCGCTAAATCAAGCTTTGATAATACTTGTGTGATAACAGGGCCTTGTTGATAGGACTTACTTAACTGACGACACTCCAAGCCAAGCGTAAGTTCAGGTTTAAAGGTACTCTTGTTTTCGACTATGTTGATATTCTTATTCAAATCACGTTCCATTTTGCTATTCATTTTATTATTCATTTCTGAGTACCTCTGCTGGCTGAGTCTGTGCAGCGCGATAAGCAGGGTAAAGTGTCGCTACAAAGCTCATTATCAGCGCAGAAGCGACAATAACCAGAATATTTATGGGGTCAAGCGCAATAGGTAATTTTTGCCCAGCGCCTAATAAGTTAACGCCAAGTAAGCTAAATAAATCATTCAAATTCAACGTTAATATTACCCCGAGTGCGACCCCCAAAATAACGCCGAAAAAACCATTAGTTACCCCTTGGGTTATAAATATTTTAACAATGCCACTGCGGTCTAAACCAAGCGTCTGTAAAATACTGATTTCACCTTGTTTATCAACAACTACCATAACTAATGCTGAAACAATATTAAAAGCGGCAACCGCGACAATGAGACTCAACATCAGCCACATCATATTTTTTTCCATGCTAACCGCAGCAAATAATGCCCCTTGACTCTCTTGCCAACTGACAAATTGAAAGTCTGGATATTTTACCGATAATAGCGCAATGACGCGTTGGGCATTAAAGGCGTCATTTAAATACAACCTTAATTGATTAACGCCATCACCTTTATTGCGATGTAGTTTAGCGCCAGCTTTGATTTCAATATAAACCATGGCTTCATCAACAGCCGAGCCAACATTAAAGATCCCGACAATAGTAAAAGTACGATGCACAGGCACACGGCCCATCGGTGTAAATAGTGTTTTATTAGGTAAGGTTAAACGCACAACGTCACCCAAACTTACCTTTAGTTTTCGCGCTAACGCTTGCCCTAAAACAATGCTAAATGGCTGAGTATCTAAATCAGCTAATTTGCCATATTCCATCGCGCTATTGATAATATTATGTTGTTCAAACTCCGGCATAATACCGTGCACTAAAACTCCTTGCAGGGCAGATTTAGACTGAATTAAGGCTTCACTTTCTTGAAAAGGTGTTACTTGCGTTACTTCAGTCAAGGAGAGGATGTCGCGCTGTAAATCGCGCCAATTATTGATATGTGTTTGTTGTCCTGAGATCAAGACATGGGGTACTAATCCCAGTACCCGACGTTTTTGTTCTTGTTCTAAGCCGTCCATAACCGAAACTACGGTGATTAAAGAGGCAACCCCGAGCACAATACCGATAATAGAAAAAAAGGTAATAAAGGAAACAAAGCCTTTTTTTTGACTGCTGCGACTATACCTTAAGCCGATGAAAACGCTAACTGGCTGAAACATGAAATCTTTCTTTATTGATAATGGTAATAGTACCAAGGTAATGGAGCGTAAAATCATAGCACAGCTGATAATGATATGGCTTTAGACTTTATTAACTTTTCTGCCTTTTGCGAAGAAATGTCAGCAAAAATAAGCAAAACATGACTAACGAGTAAAATTTTAAAAATAAAATCACATTCGCAGCGCTAGCAATCAAGCCTAATATTTTCGTAGTATTGATTAAATAAACATAAGATTCATTAGCTTAGTTAGCTGATGCGTTTATATTTTTTGAGTGTAAATTTTAACATACAAACAAAAGTTAATAATATGTTAGCAAAGGTTTCATTAATCTAGTAAATCAGTGTCATAGCCTTTAATATTGCTCGGTTGAAATAAAACTAATAAATTAAATCGTGAGTATTAAATGAAGCATATAATAACAAGTGCAGTGTGCACCTCCTTACTTTTCATTGCCGGTTGTAGTGATAACACCAGCACAAAAGCAGCGACTGAAGCGCCAGCAATGCAAAAGACCGCTTTATCATCTGGTATTGATAAAGCTAATATGGACCTTGCTGTTCGCCCGCAAGACAACTTCTACCGTCACGTCAATGGTGCGTGGTTGAACACTAACGAAATTCCTGGTGATAAAACTTCAATTGGCTCATTTTACGACTTACGTGATGAAGCCGATGATAACGTTAAAGTAATTATCGAAGAATTAGCGGCGACTAAAAACCTAAAAATGGGTAGCGACGAGCAAAAAGTTGCTGACTTATTCCGTTCATTTATGGATACCGAAACGCGTAATTTAGCCGGTACTGCACCAGTACAAGCAATATTTGACCGCATTAACGCCCTAAAAGATAAAAATGACTTAGCCACTTTTTTTGCTGAACATCAAAAAATGGGTATTAATAGCCCATTAGCTTTTTACATTAGTGTCGATGCAAAAGACTCGACACGTTATGCCACGCATGTTTGGCAAAATGGTTTAGGTTTACCGGATAGAGATTACTACTTTAATGAAACTGAGCGTTTTGTAAAATTACGCGCGGGTTATCTTGCTCACATTGAAAACATGTTTAATTTAGCGGGTTTAAATGACGGTAAAGCCGCCGCGGAAACGATTATGGCACTTGAAACAAAGTTAGCCGGTTTTCATTGGACAAAAGTTGAATCTCGCGACAGTACTAAGCGTTATAACAAGTTTAACGTTAGTGACCTAAACACAGTAACTGATGCTTTTAACTGGACCGCTTATCTTGCAGCACAAGGCGTAAGCGCGCAGACAGATTTAATTGTTAATCAACCTTCATTTGTTAAAGGTTTTGGTGAAACATTGGCAGCAACGCCACTAACCGATTGGCAAACTTACTTAACTTTCCATACCTTAAGTAACTTTGCAGGTTCACTCACTAAAGCCTTGGACGATGAAAATTTTGATTTTTTCTCAAAGCAATTAAGTGGTCGTGAAGAACAGCGCCCCATGTGGAAACGTGGCGTTGCGGTTGTTAATAGCAATTTAGGTGAAGTTATCGGTAAAGTCTATGTTGGCCGTCACTTTAAACCTGAAGCTAAAACCCGTATGACACAGTTAGTTGAAAACTTACGTGGTGCTTACGGCGCAAGTATTGACGAACTAGAATGGATGTCAGAGGCAACTAAAAAAGCGGCACATGTTAAACTAGCTAGCTTTGATCCGAAAATTGGTTACCCTAATAAATGGGAAGATTACTCCGCACTAATGATTAAAAGTGATGATTTGGTCGGTAACAAAATTCGCTCAGGCACCGTTGCTCACGAAAAAGAAGTGGCTAAACTTGGCGGGCCAATTGACCGTCAAGAATGGGGTATGACTCCGCAAACGGTTAATGCTTATTACAACCCAACCAAAAATGAGATTGTCTTTCCAGCGGCTATTTTACAGCCACCATTTTTTAACCTAGCCGCAGATGATGCCGTAAACTACGGTGGCATTGGCGCGGTAATTGGCCATGAAATGGGCCACGGTTTTGACGACCAAGGCAGTAAATATGACGGTGACGGCAACATGCGTAACTGGTGGACTGATGAAGATTTAGCCGCCTTTAAAGTACGTACTGACAACTTAGTTGCCCAATACAGTCAGTATGCGGTATTTGATGACTTACACGTTAATGGCGAGTTAACGCTAGGCGAAAACATTGGTGATTTATCAGGTGTTACTATTGCCTATAAAGCTTATAAAGCCTCATTAAATGGCAAATCAGCGCCGGTGATTGACGGTTTAACTGGCGATCAACGCTTCTTTATGGGTTATGCGCAAGTATGGCGTGTAAAAATGGTTGAAAAATCATTACGTAACCGCGTTGCGACTGACCCTCATTCGCCAGGTGAATTCCGTGCTTTAGGTTCATTATCAAACATGCCTGAATTTTATAGCGCATTTGATGTCAAGGAAGGTGATGCTATGTATATCGCCCCTGAGAAGCGCGTTAAAATTTGGTAAGATTACACTAAAAAATCAGCTACTGTCTGCGTAACACGATTTGTTACTTTGATAAAAATAGCGTCGAAATAAAAAAGGAGCCTAGGCTCCTTTTTTTTACCCTATTAATTTACTCTCCACTTGCCTTTCCCGTCTTAGCAAGTTGACTAAATATCGGTTAACTTTTAATGGTTAAAATGAAAAAATCATTTTATAAACGTTAATAAGCCGCATGCTTAATGGCTATTTTTTATATTTTATATTTAGCTATTCTTTCGAATAAAAAAGTAGCAGACCTAATTAATCAAATTGGTATAAGGTTTTCGTTGTAAAGCAGCAGACATAACCGTAAAATCCCTGCTTTAATTAGACGATACCTTTAGCCAACATTATTTTTGGCTAATTAATAGGGAACACGGTTAAATACCGTGACTGTACCCGCAACTGTAAATAGCTTAAGTTAAAAAGTTATAAGTCAGGACACCTAGTATCAAAAACTTCTACCAAACTAATAATGTTAACACCGTGCGGGAATACACGTGAGTTACACTGTCTTAAAGGCATTCGTATCCTATGTCGTACCTTAGTGGCATTATTCAACATAAGCTTTAAATAACCTTTAGGCTGCAATGAAAATATACGCTTTGTACGTTATCCGACATATTCCACAGCTAGTGTGCGCTAAACTGGATGAGTTTTAATGTCAAAACTACTCAGTGTTAAATCTGTCTCTTGGTCGGTGGAAAAACAAGTTATTCTCAATGATATTTCATTTGATGTTGCCCGCGGTGATATTATTGGTATTATCGGCCCAAATGGTGCGGGAAAAACCTCACTACTTAAGTGCTTACTAAACCAATACAAGAATTGGCAAGGCTGCATTAAGCTGAAAAATAAAAAAATCAGCCAATACAAAGCCCATGAATTAGCGCAAACATTCGCTTTAGTGGTGCAAAACTCACCACCAATATTTGATCTAAAAGTTTATGATGTCGTTAGAATGGGACTACTACCCTATAAAACGCTATTTGCTCGCGATAGCGAAGCTGATAAAAAAGACATTATACTCGCGCTAGAGAAAGTTGGCTTAGCCAGCAGCCAAGCAAAATTTTACAACACCCTATCTGGCGGTGAACAACAGCGGGTGCTGATCGCTAAAGCCTTAGTACAAAAAGCAAAGATATTAGTCCTTGATGAACCCACCAATCATCTAGACATTTTCTATCAACACCAAATATTACAACTGGTTAAAGCGCTAAACATTACGGTAATTATGACCATACATGATCTCAACCTTGCCGCACATTACTGCAATCGCCTATTACTGTTAAATAAAGGTCATTTAGTTTGCGACAATAACGTTGATCAGGTATTAAACCCTGAACTCTTAACAAAAGTATTTGCTTTACCCTGCTATCGAGACGACGCGCAACATTGCGGCGTACCTAGGGTTTATTTTTATCCAGCGTCTGATTCGTCAGCACTTAAGCCAAGCTTATCCAATCACAGTACCGGTGAATTGTTGTGAATTTTATCGGCGTCATTAAAGGCAAAAGTGCTTGGATATTTTCAGGCCTGATTGCCTTCACTTTATTCTCCATCGTTATGTCGATTACCTACGGCCCGGCAGAAATCACCCGTGGCGATATATTTCAATGCGTGGTTAACGAATGTGCCTCGCCGATACATGACATGGTGGTTTGGCAAATTCGCATCCCTCGAGTGTTGGTCGGATTAGTGGCTGGCATGGGCTTAGCCTGTGCAGGAGCAATACTGCAAAACGTTACTCGTAACCCACTTGCCGACCCTTATTTATTTGGTATTATTTCTGGCGCAGGTTTAGGGGCAACGATAGCTACGTTAGCACTCAATGAGCAACAAGCGCTTGCTTTGCCATTAGCGGCATTTCTTGGCGCTTTATTTTCCGTCGTTATCGTCTTTGGTATCGCCACATTGCTGCGTAATATGAATCATTTATTATTAACCGGGGTGGCGGTTTCGTTCATGCTTGGCTCAATCAGTCACTTTATGCTTTATCTTGGCGACCCTTTTGCCACCAATCGGGTCATCTTTTGGTTAATGGGCAGTTTAACCCGTGTTGAAATGTTCCATTTTTACCTGATCAGTGCCATGGTCTTGATTACACTATTGACTATTTTTGCCTTACACCGACAAATAGATGCGCTACTACTTGGCGATGAAAGTGCGGCAAGCCTTGGCGTTAATGTCGATAAACTGCGCTTAATTCTCTTAGCTTTATGCGCTGCACTTACCGCTGCCATCGTTGCTTATTGTGGTGGTATCGGCTTTGTTGGCTTGATGATCCCACACATAGTACGCCAACTAGTTGGCGTAACAACCATGCCGTTAATTATTGGCTCAGCACTGGTCGGTGGTTGCTTTTTAGTATGGGTAGATGTTGCAGCGCGCAGCATACTGAGCAATGTCGAAATTCCCATTGGTATTATTACCTCAGCGATTGGTAGTATTTTCTTTTTAGCGATCATGTATCGCACTCGTAAAACAGGATAACTCAGATGACAACAGATACAGATAAAAGCCAAAAACACCAAGCACGTATGCAGCGTATTAAAGAAAAAGTTGATGCACGCGTTGATTCTGCTCAAGAAGAGCGCGGCTTATTAATTGTTATTACTGGTAATGGTAAAGGCAAGTCAACCTCGGGCTTTGGCACACTAGCACGCGCTGTTGGCCATGGTTATAAAGCTGCCGCATTGCAATTTATCAAAGGTGATTGGGCTTGTGGTGAACGCAATTTATTAGAAAACAACGGTGTTGAGTTTCATGTTATGGCAACCGGTTTTACTTGGGACACTCAAGATAAATCAAAAGACATTGCCGCCGCCGTTAAGGTTTGGGCTGAGGCGAAACGTTTACTCAAAGATGAAAGTGTCGATGTGGTGTTACTTGATGAACTAACCTACATGTTGTCCTACAAGTACCTAGATTTAGATGAAGTCATTGAAGCCATCGTTAATCGACCGGCGATGCAACATGTCATTATTACCGGCCGCGCCTGCCATCGCAGTATTATTGAACTTGCCGATACCGTCAGTGAAGTCCAACCGCTTAAGCATGCCTTTGATAATGGTATAAAAGCGCAAAAAGGTATTGATTGGTAAGTTGGACAAGTCGTTTTAAGGTAAAAATCGCTCACGAATAAATGACCATGATCAAAAAAATGGAGTAATAATGAAATTTACGCATTGCCTGCTTATGCTACTAATGAGCTTAGCTTATAGCGCGAGCGCTCAGGCAAATAGTCAAATGATTAATGAAGTAGTAGCAATTGATGCGCCTAGGCCGCGCATCATAGCGCTGGCACCACACATTGTGGAAATGCTTTTTGATATTGGCGCAGGTGGGCAAATTATCGCGACTACCGCACATGCAGATTATCCGCTAGCGGCACAGAAAATCCCTAGCATAGGTAGTTCTTTACGCATTCAGTTAGAACGGGTCATTGAATTACAACCTGACTTAATTATCGCTTGGAAAAGTGGTAATCCAGGTGATGATTTAGCGCGTATAAAGCAACTCGGCTTTAATGTGGTTTATTCACAACCTGATAGCTTTGATGATGTTGCTAAAGAGCTGCGTTTATTCGGTCAACTGTCGGGTCACAGTGAACAAGCTGAAGCTGTTGCCAGTAAATTTTTAAGCGACTTAGCGAGCATCAAAAAGCAATATGGTCAGAAAAAACCATTGACCGGCTTTTACGAAGTGTGGTCAAGACCTTTAACCACCATTGCCAAAGGCAGTTGGCCACAGCAATTTTTAGACATTTGCCGTATTCAAAACCCATTTCATCAAGCACAAGCTCAATATCCACAAGTTAATATTGAGCAAATTTTACAAAGTAATATTGAGCTCATTATCCAACCGCTATCTGAAAACCAAACAGATAAAGAAGGCTACACATGGGATAAATGGCCAATAATACCCGCGGTTAAGCACAAACAAATCATCATACTTGATGCTGATGTTGTCCACCGTATGACAACACGCAGTTTACACGCCCTGAACAACCTATGCCAGCAAACAGAAAAAAGCCGAGAGTATTACCAAAATAGTATCGACAATTAACTCCACATTAATAACCGTCTATTAAGCCTTAGCAGCGCTAGACCAGTGATGGTAATAATCATCACTGGTCAATAACTTAACGCACTTCGTTGCACTACTGGTGGGTGTTTTCAAAAATAGCAGACAAAGCGGACGGTTTTATTGCCCAAAATCCGCTTTGGCAACACTCATAAAATACAGAAAGCTGACCTTGCCTTTTTATCTTGTGACAACTGAGAATCAAATATAGCATTTGGCAAAATCCACTATCTTATTAAGTTTAAGAACAGCTATAAATGTTGGTTTATTACAATCAGTTCAAGCATAACAACCTCTAATAAAATTTCGACGACACTGACCTGCAAACTTGCTTCATCAATGCTGCCCCAGCAGTTATAGTTTTTGCATATTCTTGATAGATTTTTCAGTGCCTGCCCTGTTACATTACATCGACTCTTTTCAAGGATAGGAACATGACAATGAAATATATAGTAATAGCACTAATGCTTTTTTCGTTTGGCGCAAAATCATCTGCAGATTTTAGCCAATTAGAGGCGCTATTTATTCAGTGGCGTACTTTTGAGGTAGCGCCGTTGCACGAGCTTGCGCCCGACTATCGTAAAGAAACCTTCGAAAAACGTCATGCCAAATGGGCGCAATTTAAACAACAACTATTAGCCTTTGATAAATCATCATGGACCGTTGCACAACAAGTCGACTGGTATGTGATGTTGGCAGAACTAAACGGTTATGAATTTAATGAGACAGTGTTAAAACCATGGCAAAGAGATCCGGCATTTTACAAGCAGGTATGGACATATAAAAGTGATGTCCCTGCTCATGAGGGACCTACGCCCCATTATGTTACTGAACTATGGAACTATTCATTTCCACTGAATGCCAGCGAGCAGGATAGGCTTAGTAACGACCTAGCTCGCATCAAGCCTTTTCACATTCAAGCGAAGGAAAACTTAACCGGCAACGCCAAAGAACTTTGGGTCGCAGGGATACGTGATATTCAAGAGCAGCACAAAACACTTTTAGGTATTCAAGCGCAAATTGATAGTACGAAGAATGCTCGACTCATAAAAGTACATCAAGCTGCATTGCAATCTACCCGTCAATTCGTTGATTGGTTACAACAGCAAAGCGCCGGAAAAACTGGGCCTTCAGGGCTTGGCATTGCACAGTATAGCTGGTATCAAAAGCACGTACATTTATTACCTATGACTTGGAAAGATGAAGAAAGACTTTTGCGCCGAGAGCTTGATAGGGCTTGGTCTTCCTTAAAATTAGAGGAACAAAGAAATAAAGACTTACCGCCCTTAAAAGCGGTGAAAAACGCTGCTGAGTATGACCTATTAGCCAACCGTTCCGCTGCGTTTTTTCTTAAATTTTTGCAGGAAAAGGATATTGTAACTGTAGCTGATTACTTTAAACCTGCCCTTTACGAGCGCTTGGGTAAATTTGTGCCCGAAGCAACCCGAAACTTTTTTTACATCGGCAGCCACCTTGATCCAACACCCTTGTATTCGCATTTTTATCATTGGTTTGAACTGGCTATAATGGAAAACGATCCTAATCCAAGAACGATAAGAAAAAATGCCTTGCTGTATAATATATTCGACACACGTAACGAAGGCACAGCCACGGCGGTGGAAGAAGTATTTATGCATGCGGGTTTGTATGATGACAATCCAAGAGCACGAGAAATTGTCTGGATTATGCTTGCTCAAAGAGCGGCTCGAGGTCTAGGTTCACTTTACGCTCATGCTAATGAAATGACCATGGCACAGGCAGGCGAAATCCATATGGACTACACCCCTAGAGGATGGATGAAAACAGAGCCTGAATTATTGATCTTTGAACAACACCTTTATTTACGTCAACCAGGTTATGGCACCAGTTATGTTACGGGTAAAGCGGTACTAGATACTGCCATAGCGCAAAAAGCTAAGCTCGACGAGGAGCAAGGTCGCCGTTTTGCTTTTAAACAATTCTTTGACCAATTAAATAGCATCGGTGGCATACCAATCGCTTTAGGAATGTGGGAAATGACCAACAATAAACCCGCTTTTCTTACAGAAGTTGAGGCGGTTGCCCGCGGGCAACAGTAATTGACTATCAGTACTCAAAGCGCCCTTGTACGGATGCCCCCTGATAATGGCTAAGTGGCAATTTAAATGTTAGCTCTAGCTCACTCTGGGACACGGAGTGAGCTAGACTTTAATCTTAATGTAAACTGTTCTGTACTCATTATTGACGCTTTAGCATCGTGCTTTACGGTCAACTGATCCGACATTGTGGTTGTGGACATTAGGATAAATGGCTTTAACGATCCTTGAGTTCACATGGTAAATGCGACTTTGTTGACCTTAGCTCTAATATCGATAACCCCACGTTAAAACGGGGTAAGATCATTGTACTTTTAAGTGGCTTATAGTTTTTACGCGTCTTACAACAAACCATGAGCTAAACCATGGAAAAAGTACTAAACAGAGCGGTTGCCCGAATAGCTTATAAAGCGCCCATACCTCCTTACTAGCTATTTGGCTAACTACGTAACCAATTATCGCTAAAACTACAAAAAGAGATATTGTCAGACAGTTAAACCAAGACCAAGTCTTATCGGTTAGCTGTAATCTATTACCTAAAAATACGTAAGCTAATCCTTTTTTTTGAAACAGGGTTACTGAAATAAAGAGTCCCGCAATGATGCTCCAGAAAATGGTTGGTCGTAAGCCAGAATTATTGCCTACATTGATTAAATTCACTTGCTCACTCAGAAATGCAACGAGAACTAGTAATAAGGAAATTGAAAGTATATATCGCCAGTACATTCCCCACAAATTGCTCCCCTCCTGTTGATTAAAACTAGCAAATGTCATCAAAAATAACACTTACATAAGCGAAAATGATAGTTGGCTAAAATGTTTCGGCACGAAAAAATAGCCAACGGTAATTTTTCTGTTTGATGTTTGTTATGTATTTGGTTTCAACCACTGGGCGCCACTTGCAATACAAGATTTTTCTGTTTGCTTGATATCACCATTCACATAGTAATACATGTTATATGGAAGACTTGGGCTCTTACAGGCTCCTAAATAAGAGCTAGGGCATTGCTCGATCACGGTATGGGATATTTTCGCAGTTTGATCTTCTATCTTAAAAAATTCATCATTCAAACAACCGGTTTTAAAACGCTCACTTCCAACACTGACATTTTCATAACAAGTTTTAGTATGACCGTACCACTCAACTTCCTGCATGCAGCTTTCTTTACTGAAAGCGCTATAAGATGTTCCTAGTAAAATAGGCATGATCAGAAGTGTTATTACTCTCATAAATTATATCCTTTTAATTAATATTTATAATTGGTAGTAAATTTATCATTTACTTTAATAGCTGAGTAAATGGTTGATAATTATTCCATCGTTCAATGGGCTAGGCTACGTTAAAAATCCTCCCCCTTGTTAACAGGTAAAATATAGTTGGCTAAAATAAGTGAACAGAGAGAACAAAAAGCCAACTGTATTTTGTCCCGATTGAAACGCTAATATGTATCCGACACCGAACCTACTGTAAACTTTAAAAAATGAGCTTTTAAAGGCACTTTTAAGTTCCCCCTCATCTCTTCTTTGCTCAATTGTTCCATATTGATCTCTATTCGTTCCGAGTTGACTATATGAAAAGTATCACCACCTTCAGGGTGAGCTTTTCTATAAAATGCATTTATGCGAATGAAAACCGACTTTCGTACCTTAGCAGTATTTTCGATTTCTAGTTTATATTCACAGTTATTTGGTTTGCATTCATGCCATTGCGAAATTATTTGAATATCGTTATTTTGGATTTTAAAATAACTGTTAATAACTAGAACTAAAAAAACCGAAAAGATAATCCCGTATAGAGCTCTGAGCATCAATCTTTTTTGTTTGACTCTTTTACTATGTTCAGCGCGTGTCTGCATAATTTAAGGTAGATATAAAACGCCCATTTAACGGGCTGATAATTGTTTGCTAAAATGTGAAGCGAAGCGAAACCGAGCAAACTGTTAGTAGTTCTGCTTTAAATTCTTATAGTTTTTTTTACACTAGAGCCAATAAAATTAGCAAGATAAATGTTATCACAAATAATAATTTAAACGACTTACCTAAATCTTTATTGAGTTTAAACGACTCTTTTTTAAAGTGAGGTTTAAGGTTTATAGCCTCGAATCTGACAAACCAACGCAATGAGGACATTTAGTTTCTCTATCGTTAAACTGAAGATTACAACGTGGACATTTACTTGATTTTATTCCTTGGTAACCTACATACATAAAGACTCAAACCCTTCGAGGTAGCAACGCCTTGCTAAGCGGAAAATAACAGTTGGCTATAATCGCGAAGCGATAGCCAACTGTTATTTGTCCTGCTTTAACGACTTGTATGTCACTAGAAACACTTAACCTATTGTCTCTGTAACATCTAATGCTGCACTCAGCGTTTGAGAGCTTTTAGGGAGTGCTGAAGGGTCTGTTAAGCCATCTTCATTAGTTAAATCACGAATGTTTTTTTGAGCGGTAATAATTGCAAATAATGATAAAACAAAAGACATACCGTAAAAGCCTTTCTCGCTTAGCAGCATATTGGCATTAACAAGACCAATGATTAATAAAGCAATAGAGGAGAAAAATGCAACCCAACACATACCAGTAAAGATGCTTGTAACTGGTATCCCTTCTTCTTTATCTCTTATTGTTTTTTGAAGTGTAACAGCAGAAAACATTGCGAATAGAAATACTGCAAAATAAAAACCTTTTTCATTAAGCTCTAACATTGCGTTCCAGAGGCCTAATAAATAACCTAGAACACCTATGGCTAATACTCCCCATGTAGCGAAGACATAAGCGGGAGTCGGTTTATTGATATTTGAGGTATTTAAATGCATTGTAAGTTCATCCTTGTTATTGGTTAATTTTATCCCAGCACGGGAAGCTTTAGACACATATTTAACAGCAGTTAAGTATATGCTATTTAATATGAGCATTTACAATCCTTTATTCGCATGAACATCCATTTAGTTGCATAACGCTGCCATAACGGGCCGGGCGCAGCGTACGTTCATTGGTGGCTTTGTTAGCGGGTGACTACTCAACACTTGGCGGTTCTTGACCAAGAAATTCAAATTCGAACCTTAAAGCTGCAACATATTCATTCGTAGCTATATTGATTGCTCCAATAGCTTCTAATACGTCAGATTCTTCTGCTTGGATAATGACAACCTTTGACCTCTCGCCTGTCTCTTGGTCAATATGAATTGCATATTGGGGTATCAAAATATCAATTGGTCTACCAATATTTTTACCATCAACCTCCAACATAAATACGGCTGCACCGGAATTTATATCATCTTCGGTTGCTTGACGCCCAGATGTAAATTGAAATTCGCTTAACTCAGGCCAAACCACGGTGCGATCTCCAAGAACGAAAGTTGATATTACAATTAATGGTAGAATTAAAAATTTATGCATATTTAAACAGCTAACGCCTGATTAGAGGCTAAAAATAGTTGGTTAAAATAAGCGCCGAAGGAGCAAAAATCAACTGTTATTTGTCCTGATTAATTGGCTTATAGGTTTACTTATAACTTGCAAACACAACTTTTTCACTTTTATCTAACTCGATAATACATTGATTAGTGAAAAAATAGAGTCTGCTACTAAACACAATAATTGAACCGTTTTCATTAACAGTGTGCGTATAGCTGGACAGATTGGCTGTTTCCAGTTGCCTAACTACACTTAATTTCGTTACACCAGACGAAAAATTACCGCAAAGATAGAAAATTTCATCTTTCGCTATTTTCCAAAATATTGTACCTGTAGTAATGAAAGCAACCGTGATTAAAAGGCTGATAAGTAGTTTTATATTTTTCGGCTTCATCCTGATGCACCCATATATTCCTGTAACTAATGCCTTACTAAGCGGCGGTAAATAGCTGGCTAAAATGCGAGGAACGAAGCTAGCCAGCTGTTTAGCGTCCGTTTGAGTAACTTGTTATGCCGAAATCAACCAATTCTACACTGTTTGATTTTTACTTATTTCAGGGAACAAGAACTAAACTAGCATTGATAAGGAAGTGAATTAAAATCACTATTTCAAGCCTTTTTAGTTTCATGAGAATAAAGGGGATACTAAATGCTAAAGCTGCTGTCGCATAATTTAAAGTTTGACCTACGCTTCTCATTTCACCATGGATAAATATAAATGAAATTACTGTAATTGGAAGAATAAACCAAGGATTTGGTATCCATCTTTTTAGTCGTGTTAGCGCAAAACCACGGAATATAACCTCTTCAGTAATGGCGGCTGTAAGCGCCATTAGGATCATCACTAACCGCTCTGTTGAGCTAATTGGCCCGATAAAGCCCGCTTTGGATTTTATTGGAACATTATCTCCGTAGTAAATATTTGGTAAAATGAAAGCTGCAACAATTAAGGTCACTAACAACAAGCCAAACCAAACTCTATACGTAAAGAACCATGTCCAATCAACCCCAATAGAATTCCATGGCTCATTGTTTTTTTTAAGAGCAAGAAGAATGAAAAGAAAAGGTATCCAATGGAATGCAAAATTTGAAGAAATAAAGTACCACCACTGCGAACGATTAGAACTGTCTTTGAATGTTGTTAGCATATCCGTAGGAAGGTTTGAAAAAAGAATTCCTCCAAAAAAATCCGTACTGTAAAGCACTGGGTAAACGACAAGACCAATGAACAATGCTAATAACGTATAGTTACTGGATTGGGGTTTGATTGTATTTTCCATATTTAGATTGATATCCCTATCGATTTTTATAGCCATTCGGCATAACAGCTTATTATGGATACGACTTAGTAATGCCCGCGCCATAACACTTATTTTATTTTATTTTATTTTATTTTATTTTATTTTCATTAATATCCCATAATATCAATAGATTATAAACCTTAACCTGTAAGTTTTTTAAAAAAAATTGGCGATTACTAAGAGGTCTCAGTAATAAGCGAACGTAAAAATAGATTAATTAACATATTTTCATATAGTTATATAAAAAAACATACTGATGATGTCTATTATTAAGACGGCTTAGTAATACTTGAGAAGTGATTCATTATAAAATATAAGGTAGAAACCTGCAGTATATTGCTATTAACTGCGTAACCGCTCAGAGAAAGCATTTAACAAGAATGTGCTATTTGTCTGAAGTTCCACAAAGGTATTGAAAAGTAGTGGCTAAAACAAGCTGCCTAACATAGTTATTCGTACAGGTAACAGGTAACAGGTAACAGGTAACAACGAATGTTATATGTCAGCTATGCTTTTAAATCGCTATAGTCATTAGAGTAGTACCGCAGTTAATGGCATGGTTAAGTACAATAATTATAGTTCATCTCATGTCGTGCTTTACTTTGGTTCACTTTTCTTTGCTATTAAACAACGCCCTCTGGGTTCATCGCCCTTATGGAGTACGATGTCGGAATGTAGGAACTGTGCCGCCTCTGCTGAATCTTTCACTTTGCTAGCACTGCGTTGTAACATTTCTGCTTCAAATTCATTTAACACACTTGCTCTCACGCCTGCTGTTCGCCATTGAGATAAGGGTCGACATCCTTTTGTTATGCCACGCGCCAGCGCCAGCGCATCCAACAACGCTTGATTCGCCCCCTGCCCTTTAAAAGGACTCATCGGGTGAGCTGCATCTCCGATCAGGGTCACTTGCGCGCCTTGCTGCAATAATTCTGCTTCGAGCAATGCTCTGTCATAAACCGGATAACCTGAAATCTGAGCTTCCTGGGTCGCCGCTAAAATCTGCGGAATGGGATCATGCCACTGACATCGTAACAGCGCTTCTTCCTTAAGTGCTTGCAATCCTTTAGCACTTAACGCCTTAGCCTCTGCTTCTGGCATGGGGAAGCTCAGCTGCCACATTACCGAGTTTGCGGTAAAGGGCATCATATAAATCCGCTCATTGCCATTGGCGGTTTGAAATACCGTCGCGGAATCTAACAAGGTACTCTCAAGTCCTTGAAGGTTTTCCAAAGGACAAATGCCCAAAATCACCATACAACCTAAATAGCATAATGGTGAAGCATCCTCACCAATTAACAACCTGCGCACCGAGCTGCGAATGCCATCCGCCCCAACCACAAGATCCGCTTTGGCGTGTTTTATCTCACCTGCAACTTGAAAGCTCAAATTCACAGCTTCACCTTCACATGCTTTAAAGTCCACCAACTGATGTCCCCACTGCACGCTATCGTGCCCGCCTAGCTGATCTAGTAAAGCTGAGCGCAAGGCTTGCCTAGCGATATGAACATTGGTGCGCTTGGCCGTCGTTTTCAACTCTGACGGTAGCCATTTTCTGATGCCCCATTCACCGATCACTGTACCTTCGGGGGTATGAACCACGTGCTTAGTGGAAATAATGCCCTCGGTTAGGGAAGAAATACCTAATCCTTCGATCGCTCTACTCGCTTGTTGTAGCGTGAGTCCATAGCCCTGAGAACGAGCTTCGAAGCCGTTATCACGTTCATAAAGCGTAAAAGGAATACCGCGGTGCAAACACGCTACCGCGAGGGCCACGCCACCAATTCCACCACCAATAATGGCGAGGTGTGGATAGCTTTTATCCGCTACAGCTTCAGTAGCAGAAGTTACCACGCCAGTTCCTTGACAGTTCAAGCAGGTATGCAGATGACCCTTGGGACGAACTGGCGCTATGCCTGCGCTGCCAGTTTTTTCAAATTGCGCTAACGCTCGCTGATAACCTAGTTTCGCTTTTTTGCGCAATCCTTTACTTTTTTTACCGCGGCCCTGGCATGTCAGGCACATAATCCAGTTAAGGTCTTCATCTTTCATTTTTCTACCTGTCGTATATTTAATCAGCTATTCATTTCCTGTACATACGGGAATCTCAGTCGCTAAGACTGACGTGAGGGCCGATAGAGCCGTTGTGATTATGTCCCCGTTCAACTTCAAGATGCCGTTTCAGCGCTAAGCGATGAAATCAAGCTGAGATATGGGCGTAGTATTTATTTTCGGCAACTGTGTTCTACGTTGCTCCAATGCCTCAGTGCTATCTGGCAAGCTTATAAATTATAGCACTGTGCTTAGGCTCAAAACAGTCACTAAGCACAGACAACAACGGAGGAACTTTACTACAATCTACCGCTAATAACTTCAGCCAAAAACACGTTGGCGCTTAATTTTTATCAGGTAAAAATTAGTCCTTGATGCTGAACATAAAAAAGGTTCGCAATGCGAACCTTTTTTATGCAAACAAATGTTTTTAACTATCAAACACAAATCCGATTTAACGTGGTGTCTACTTCAATGGCCATTTTTTGTTGCATTTTCGTCAGTTCTGCCACCGACAATAAGCTAGTATTAAGCTCTCTACTTAATTTAACCACCATCGACATATTGTCGTTTATCGATGCTGTGGAGTGTTGCTGTTCATTAGTCCCTTGAGCAATTTGCGAAGTTAACGCATCAACTTCAGAAAATACTTGACCAATTTTCTTAAGCGCACCTACGACTTGTTCTGATTGCGTTAAACTCTCTTGAGATAAACTCTGACCACGACTAATAGCATTAACCGCATTAGTAGACTTCTCTTGCAAACCTTCAACCATCGCATGAATTTGCACGGTTGATTCTTGCGTTCGATGTGCTAAGGCTCTAACTTCATCTGCAACAACGGCAAAACCTCGACCTTGCTCGCCAGCACGCGCGGCTTCTATAGCCGCATTTAATGCCAACAAGTTGGTTTGATCAGCAATACCACGAATAACTTCCAGCACGGAACCTATGCGCGAACATTCCTCTTGTAACAAGGCCAAGTCAGTAGCCATTTCCGTGACTTCGTTAGCAAAGTCTTCAATAGAATGCTGACTGGTATTTGAGGCATTGGTACCTTGTTCCAAAATAGCTAAAACTTGGCTTGTGGTTTCACTGACTTGTGTTGCACTTTCAGAAAGTGTTGCTGATGTTAATGCCACCTGATCGATTGAATTTGCCATTTGTTCAATTTGATTGGCCGATTCATCAACAGCACCAACCGAGCCAATCATTTGCGCCGCTAACGATTCGGAGCCCTGCTTTAAATTATCTGACTCAGTTCTAATTTCGCTAATGACATCGGCCAAATTGGTAATGAAGTTTGACAGATCATTAGTAATTTTGGCTAAGTCGTCATTATTTTCATCTTCAACAAGTTTAACGGGTACTTCATCAACACTTACCACTTGGTCAATATATTGCTGCAATTTCTCAAGTCGCTGAGTCAGCTTTTTTTGAGAATATAGGTAGCTCACTAGCGCTTGCGTAAATGTCATCACTAACAACAATATGGTCGTTGATGTTTGACTGAAATCACTGCCAAAAAATAGTACGGTGAGTGTTGCAATAACCGCTATGGTGACAGTGGGTATAAGTAGTTTGATACTAAGGCGATTCGACATCTCTATTCCAAATACTGAATTATAATTATTAAATTGAAGCTGTTCAAAAGGCTTCTTGTACAACATGTTTTAAGCTTATAATTAAATTACATGCTATTGTGACATTTTACTATCTGTTTTTTACCAAAATAAAAAATATTCAATAGCAAACAAGCCACTAGCCAGTATTATTAACTTAAATAATGGCTTAATAAGGATAAAAACATGACCTTCACCACTATTCTAATTATTGTTATTGCCGTTGGGTCCGTTATCGCCGGTCTTTTACTAATAAAACAGTCGGCCAGCAAATTTGAACTTTCAGACGATCAGCAAGGCAAAGTCGATAATCGAAAAGCAGAACAACTTAAGAAAGATCAAGAGCAAGAATAGTCCTTAAAACCAGCGAAAATTATCCAGCGAATTAATTTTTGTAAATAACTAATGACGATAAATGGCTTGAATCAGTTGATAACCAAATTTCGTTTTAATGGCGCCATATACGACTACAATCGCTTTTTTTAAGACCAAGTCATCGCAAGCCTTAATCATATTTTCAGGTTTAAATTCACCTAAATCCTCTCCCTTTTACCTAAAAGGCAAATAGAGTTTTTCTTCGCTAACCTAGCAAAATTAGCAGCCTTAGCGATTTTCCCCTTCAATTTTCGTGCAAGTTTTTCGCTTTTCACTAAAATATGACAAGCACATTCAGAAGCCATATTATTCTCCAACTTAGGGTTAATGGCGCTAGTATAGCTAACTTTACCCGAGGCAAAATAAATGCTCCGTAGCACGCAGTAACATTATCGCGAAAAATTAATCTCCATAGATATAAGACCAGTTTTTTCTTTACTTGTTAGCATAACAACTTAAAATCACGTTACTATTTCTTAAGTTGTTTTCCCCATGAGTTCAATACAACATTTATTTGACAATAATCAGCAATGGGCTGAAAAGATAAAGCAAGAAGATCCTAATTTTTTCAAGCACTTATCAGAACAACAAAACCCAGAATATTTATGGATAGGTTGCTCTGATTCTCGAGTACCTGCCAATGAATTACTCGGCATGCAACCTGGCGAAGTGTTTGTTCATCGTAATATTGCAAATCAAGTTATTCATACCGACTTAAATTGTCTCTCTGTTATTCAATTTGCCGTTGATGTGCTAAAAATAAAGCACATTATTGTCTGTGGTCATTATGGCTGTGGTGGTGTAATTGCCTCGTTAGATGATAAAAGCCATGGTTTAATTGATAACTGGTTACACCATATTAAAGACGTTTATCGTTTTCATAAAACCCGTTTAGATGCTGTTGAAGATAAAAATGAGCAACTAAAGCTACTATGTGAATTAAATGTCATAGAGCAAGTCGCCAATGTTTGTAATACAACTATCTTAAAAAATGCTTGGAAAATAGAGCAAGATGTGACTGTTCATGGTTTTGTTTATAATTTACAGGACGGTATTTTAAAAGACTTAGAAGTGTCAGTCGACAGCATAAAATAGTATTAACATGAATATAAAATTCACTGGTTTAGTTTTATGTTCACTTAACGATATGATTTTCAATAGAAAAGGCTTAGCTGAATATTTAGCTAAGCCTTTTCTAATAAAGCACTTATACGCTTTAATACTAACTAGCTAATGAAATAAACAATAGCTCATTCTTAGGTCATCTAAACATCCACGCCAATAGCCGGTCATCACTTAATTTAATGGCTTAATCAACTTAGCTAAACGTTCACATTGACCTTGTTCGCATTAACATAACGACATATTGTTTCGATTTTTTCTCAAAGTGGCATTTTTTATGCTTGAGTTTTAATGCTTGAGTAAAGTCAAATATGGTTTCAATATGACAATCCGCTTGGACAAATATTACAGATTTATGCCATGAAAAGTAGTGGCGGTTTTAATACATTTAACTATTTATTTATTATGTTTATAATAGAGAAAATCTTTAGGTAAAAACTATGCGTTGGATATCTTTTTTATTGGTGTTATTGGTTTTTTGCTCTGTTGCTAACGCCAGTTCAGCTCAGGCGACCGCAGACCAGCAAGTCGATTATGAATTTGCCGCCATTGAATATCTCATTGAACAAGAAATTGGTAAAATAATTTTAACGGCTATTTATCAGGAATTAGGCCTAAAAGTTAATATTACGTCTTATTCGGGTAATCGCGCACAATATGCAGCAAACTCGGGGCAGAAAGCCGGCGAAATTATGCGTATTTGGTCTTATGGCGTAGAGAACAAAAACCTAATTAGAGTACCAACCCCCTATTACAGCTTCATTACCTCAGCCTTTACATTGCGTAATAGCACGATAAATATTACTAAAGCCAAAGACTTAACAGGTTATAAAATTGCTCGCGTTAGAGGTGTCAAGCATACCAATAATATCACTAAAAATTTGCCAAAAGTCTCTGACAGCCCCTCCACCGAAGCCATGTTTAAGCTTTTACAGCAAGGTCAGATCGATATTGCCTTAACGAGTTATATTGATGGCATTCAGGTGTTAAAAAAGCTAAAACTTGAAAAAGACATCATGGTCAGTGAATCTTTGGCTGGCTTTAAACTTTATCATTACATACACAAAGATCATCAAGCACTGGTTAGTAAAGTTGATAACATCATTAAGCGGTTAAAGAACAATGGCAAATTAGCTAAAATCATTGCCCAGGCAGAGCATGCTGTGCTCAATACTGATCTTTCACATTAATATTAGCCAAGGCATATATTTTCTCCAACCGTTAAATAACGTTAGTTTTTATTGCTCTCAAATCATACAATAGTGTGCTTTAGCTCATTAAAATCCTATATCGATGAACAAAATATTTATAATTGGTTTACCTCGTACCGGCACCACCAGTGTTTGTGCTGCAATGCTTGAATTAGGTTTTAGTGTTGCTCATACCGCTTATACTGAACGGGCATTCTTTGAAGCACAAGTCATCGCCGACACACCGATATTCTGTGATTATCAACACTTAGATAAAGCCTACCCCGATGCTAAGTTTATTTACTTAACCCGAACAATGGATAAATGGCTACCTTCAATTGGCCAGTTACTGGCTCGTATGCACGTTAACCTTATTCGCGACGATGGTGGCTTTAACCCGATTATTAAACGCTGTTATCAAACAATATTTAGCCCCTATAGTTTAGATAATATAAAGGATTTTAAGTTTTTAGCACAATGTTACCAACAGCATCAAACGCAAGTTCAGTCATACTTTCAACATCGAACAAAAGACTTTTTGTCGATAGATATTAGTGATAGCCATAGCTATGCCGAGCTTTTAAGTTTTTTAGCTTTGGATACAAGCGCAGCAATAAGCATAGGCTTTAAAACACTTAATGTCGGCGGTAAGGTAACCGCTTGGAAGGATATAAAAAGTGCTTTAAAGGTCGACTCTACCAATAAAGGTAGAGTCACTAAGCTGCCCTATTTAACCTAAAGATAGTGCTTTCGTTAGCATTCGCCCTCATGGTGTTGCGTGGTCGCAACGGGCTTAATCATGGCAGCAAATAGTACAGCTAAAACAATAAAAATTGACGATATGTACAAACATGCGACTAAACCACAAAGCTGAAACATCCAGCCAGAAAGCACTGTACCGAGCAACCTACCACAGGCGTTAGCCATATAATAAAAACCAACATCAAGCGACACACCATCTTTATTTACCATATTAACGATCAGAAAGCTGTGCAGTGACGAATTAATAGCAAACAACAGCGCAAAGGCCATTAATCCCATAATAACTACCCATTGAGCAGAAAAGTCACGCTGTAAAGCTAGCGCCATCGCCAAAGGAACTGCGACAAGTATAGCGCCCCAAATAGCCGCATCCGACCTGTAGGCACCTGACCCGAGCACTTTGACGTTAACCTTGGCGCCAGTGTTTGAATAAAACCATAAAATATAATCCAAAGTGCAATAAAACCCCCTACCCAACTATGTGACCAGCCAAATTCTGTCGCTAGAAAAACAGCTAATGCCACGACAAACCAAATATCACGGGCTGCAAATAAAAACAACCTTGCGGCAGAAAGTAAGTTAATGGCACGGCTTTTTGAAAATATTTCGCTGAATTTAGGTTTGTTTTTAGCTTTACCTAAGTCTGCTTGCAATTTGACTATACTAAATAGCCAAACAGTGACTAACATCGCCGCCATCAAAGCAACGGCCCCGGTAAAACCTAGCCAGGTCAATAACACACCTCCAAGGAAAAATCCGATACCTTTCAAGGTGTTTTTCGAACCCGTTAATAGCGCAACCCATTGATATAATTTACCAGTCTCACCTGCTGGCACTAAAAGCTTAATAGAGCGTTTTGCGCTCATTTTATTAAGATCTTTAGCAATGCCAGATAAAGCTTGCGCTGCCATGACATACACAACAGTAAGAAAATTCTTTGGTACCAATAGCATAGCTAATGCTGTTACGTGTAGAGTCAAACCAATATTCATGGTGTTATTTAACCCGATACGAGCGTCTAACCCCCTAAGAAAATTGGTAACAATACCAAAATTTCGTAGAACAAAAATAACAACGCAATACTTAGAGGACTATAACCAAGCTGATGAAAATACAGCACAACCAGCATGTACAGCGCACCATCAGTTAAGTTAAATGTCCAATAATTGCCGGTAATGATTAAAGACTGCTGCACTTGAACTGATAAAGCGTTTAAAATTTTAATTATCTACTGTTAGTTACTTAGTTACTTAGTTACTAACGTACCCATATCAGATCGCCCCACCAGACGAGCAATTTCCGCTGTGCGATTTGCATACCCCCTTTCATTGTCATACCACACCTACAGTTTTACTTGTCTGGCGTTAATCACCATGATCGATAACGCGTCAATAACACACGAGCGAGGATCGGTTTTATAATCAATTGAAACTAAGGGTCGCTGCTCAAAGCCAAGAATGCCTTTAAGTTCATTATTAGCAGCCGTTTGTAAGAAGTCATTCACTGCTTGCTCTGTCGTTGCCCGTTCCAGTTCAAACACACAATCGGTAATTGATGCGTTAGCCAGTGGCACGCGCACGGCATGACCGTTAAGCTTACCTTTTAAGGAGAATATCATCGCCAAGATGCTTAAAAAATTCAGTCGTGTCATTAAAATATCTTCATTAGCAAATGTTTAAAAAAACATAACGCACAGCGTATATATGAAAATTATTATATATATTTCCCTCAACATTTTTACCTATCGGCCGATATAGCCAGTATTCCCAATAGAAGTTAAGCTGCGAAATTAAGGCGCTGAATATGAATACGTTACCAAGCAATAACAAATCATCCCAAGCTTTATCCTTGCCAGCTTCAAGCAATCAAACATCATCTGTTCGAGGAAAAAATGATAGCTCTCTCGAGCATATGAAGTATATTGACAAGCAACTCACTGCGACACCAAAAGTGTTAGCCGAAGAAAAAGTCACTATTTCTGAACAAGCGATGGCACTTTTTCGTCAAGATGGTACTAAAAATTCTGATAGCAAAAGTGCTGAAGAAGGTATAAATGATAAACTGCTAAAGCAGATAAAAGAGCAAATAGAATCAGTAAAACAACAACTTAGCAAAATCAAAAACGAACAAGGTGAATCAGCAGTGCGACAACGTCGACAACTGCAATTGCAAATAGCGACTCTTAATGCCTCGATGTTAGATTTATTAGGCAAAAAACTCGATGCCATCTAAACCTTAAGCAACTAAAAAATTGTCACCTTCCTTAGAAGCATACTCAGCATATATTTACTTGGTAAAATTTGACTTATGTTAACCAAGTTAATTAACTCATTTCACCCGTTGAGAAGAATCGCTTTATTTTACTTCTATTCAATTGTGTTAGGCTTATTTAACCAACCCTTCATAATTTACTCAAGCATATCTGGATAATAAGGGGTGTCTACTAAATTGATTTGTTGTTACCTTGGCGTCGCCATAACTCACCTTTGATTAAGTAGCTTGGTTATTTTAGTTTAGTGCACAGGTTGGGATTTTCAATTTAAGGTGAGTGTCTCGTTAACTTACGGGTTAATTTGCTAGAATCAATTTAAAGTGTACCTGACCCATTTATTCGTAAAAGACATGAATTTTATCAATTAACAGTTAGTGCCCTAGTTAATTAATATCATCTAGCTTTGTTGGCTCTTCTTCGGAATATAAGTTCTCTAAGTCTTTTTGGCTAGGCTCATAACCTGCACTAAGTGACTTTTGATACCATATCAAAGCCTTATTAAAATGGTCTTGATTATGCGATTCTTTCCACTCATACTTTAATTTAAGAGCAACCAAATTCATACTTCTTCCATCACCTAATAATGCGGCTTCCCGAATTAAATCATGACCTTCAGCGGAGTTAACATCTCTACTAATTAATATTACTCCTAACTGTCTTTTAGCATGCAGAAAACCTGAGAAATTAGCTTTTGAATACCATTGGATTGCTTTATCCCAATTTTCATTGCGTGTGCTTTTTGATTGAGAAGTCCGCCCTCTCGCTTCATAATTACTACCCACCATATATTGAGCTTTTACATGACCATTTTTTGCGGCTTCTAAAAGCCAAGTTAGTGCGGCATCAGCACTTTTTTGAACTATAATCCCTGTTTGATATAATGAACCTATCGTAAATTGCGCTTCAATATGACCATTAGCACCAGCATTGATGATATATTTAAAAGCCTCGTCAGCATAATCATTCAAGTACGGGTCATTATTTATTACTAGTTTAAACATCTTGTATTGGCATTCGATATCATCATTTGCAGCGCAGATTTTTAATAAATTATATTGATCAACAAGTTCAGGTTTATTTAGATCTTTATCTGCCAAAACACTTTGAGCACGGGATGTACAACTCATAGATAAGCAGATCATAAAACAAATTACAAAGCGCATGGGCTAGAACCTCCTACACATCCCTGAACAGATTGTACCAATCGTTTTAAAACATTATCACGGTTATGTGCAGCTGAAGCACCATTAACAGCTGTTTTTATGGTCACTCCTGCTTTATTCCCTAATGGCATATTCAATTGAGCTGCTATTTTTCCGTTTTGGTCAGCAACAACAGCAATCGGGCCACGAGACATTTGTAAAGCTGATGTAATTTCCCCGCTTTCATCTTTAGATAATACAAAGGATACAGGCAAATGCTTTATATCAATCGAGGTTGATACAGTAAGTTTATCATCAAATACGCTTACTGCTTCGGTTAAGCTCATTCCTGACTTTCCTCCTATCGAAGACGTTTTAGTTATTTCAATATCAGCACTAAATGCTGGCTTATCAGTGATCTCAAGAAATTCATTAATGTAACGATCAAATTCTCGACTATTAGCTGAACGATCATTGCGAACAGGATTGCCAAACCCATGACTATTACTAAAGTCAGAATTAGCAATTTCACCTTGGCCACCAATTGTAGTATTATCTCCAACAGAAGCGTTTATATTACCACTACCATTTTGAGTGATTTTAAACTTTTGAACGGAGCCGTCAGCACGCCTAATTGTACCTTTTGCTGTTGTTTGTGTCTTGTTTTTAAGCCAAGTTCCTGTAGTGGCAAATTGTTTAGTTTCTACAGTCCCTTCGATAATAGCTTCTTCAGTTTTCGACTCTCTACCTGCAAAATATCCTGTTGGATCAGTCCCACTCAATGGATTATTCATAATATACGAATAAGGGTTCAATGACTGTGAGTTTGTCGGGCTTTGAATAAACGGATCAACACTCATAAAACGCCCAAGGTTATAATCATACACCCGCCCGTTCATATGAATAAGCTCTACTTCATCTAAATGTTCATGGTCGGTAAAGCCTCGACGCGTTGCCATGTCAGTATCGCACGCATATTCGCCAATCGAGCAGCCATACCAAAGCCTGCCCCTAACGGGCTCCAATAGCCGCACTTAGTAATATACTCGCCGAAAATAAAAATAATCACCTGCGCAAACTATGCTATCAGATAACAATAAGCTAATACTGTCAGAATTAATGACGCTCACTTTATCTTACTGTAAGTAAACATTTTACAAAAAGGCCTTAATCATTAAATTGTCAATACACGTTAACAATGCAATACCCCACACTAAAACACAACACTCACCAACATGATGAAATTTTATTTCTTTATTTATCAGAGGATTAATTTTTAGACGAAATAAATTGTTGAAACGAATCCAAATAAGAACTATTATCAATCGCGTTATCACTCATAGGCGAATTTTTATCATGTTTGTTTGTATTTGCAAAGGCATCACAGATCACCAAATTAGGCAATTAGTCACTGAATCTGGTGTCGGCTCTATGCGTGAATTAAAACAGCACCTGCCGTTAGGTTCTCAGTGTGGTACTTGTGTAAAAGTGGCGCAAAACATTATTGATAACACTATTATCGATGAAAGCTTATTTAAAGAAGTGGGATAGCGCATTAACGATAAATTAATGACCTAATTACAACTGATAACAATTAAGATTAACGCTAGTACCACCATTACCAAATACCTGTTTTTAAAGGTTTTTTCAAGATAACACTTGCATTCCAGACCTTTTTTCCTATAATCACAGTCAATATTTAATCAGCTTAAATTTGAGATTATAATGAAAGGCAATCCAACTGTTCTGGCCATACTTAATAAAGTACTCACCAGTGAACTCACCTCAATCAATCAATACTTTCTCCACGCCCGCATGTATAAAAACTGGGGCATCAATGCGTTAAACAGCAAGTGCTACAAAAAATCTATACTCGATATGAAGCAAGCTGACAAAGTTATTGAACGGATATTATTTCTTGAAGGCTTACCGAATTTACAACAATTGTCGCCACTTGCTATTGGCGAGCATAGCCAAGAGATGCTCAGCTGTGATGCGCGCTTTCAAACCGCACAAATCGCTGTGGTTCGCAACGCTATTACCGTTTGTGAACAAGAACAAGATTATGTCAGCCGGGAAATGTTAGATGGCATATTAAACGATGAAGAAGAACACTTAGATTGGCTGGAAACTCAGCAATACCAAATTGACGCTATGGGTATTGAGAAGTACCTTCAGGCACAGCTGTAAAAAGGCCTTAGCTAGATTAGTTAGAAGGAAAATAAAATGAAAGGTAATACCCAAGTTATTTCGGCATTAAACGGCCTACTCGCATATGAACTAGCGGCAATGGATCAATACTTCATTCATTCAAGTATGTATGAAGATTGGGGCATTATGAAGTTATTCGAACGTATCAGCCACGAGTTTGATGATGAAAAGCTTCATGCATCCATGCTCATTCAACGTATTCTATTTTTAGAAGGCATGCCTGATATGCAAACGCGCCCAGGCTTAAATATTGGTAAAACGGTACCGGATATGCTGCAAAGTGATTTAGATGTTGAATATGCCGTAGCAAAATCGCTTAGAGCCGCTATTGCATTGTGTGAACAGGAAAAAGATTACGTAACCCGTGAGATACTAGAAAAACTGCTTGATGATACCGAAGTTGATCATGCCTTTTGGTTAGAGCAACAATTGGGCTTGATTAAAACTATTGGCTTAGAAAACTACATTCAGTCACAGTTATAAAAAATACTAAGCTTAAAATATAATCTGATTATGTGCGGCTTAAAAAGCGCTAACATAAAAAGCCAGCTACTATTCTAGCTGGCTTTTTATGGCAAGTTATCATCCTAAAAGCAGAGAAATTATAAAGGAGGTATCGGCAGTATCTTTTCACCGACTGAAATTCCTGAAATAACCGGTACCATGCCCTGATGATTAGTTTTTCCAAGTCGAACAAAGCGTCTTTGAGCGAGCCCCTTATCCTCAACCCAAACAATTGAAAGTTGTCCTACTTGACCTACTCTATCGTTTGGAATTAACAAGGCTTGTTGTTGGCCAGCCGGAATTAAAAACTTAGCATACATCCCTGGCAATAAATCGTTATTGTATTCAATACTCGCTTTCACTAAAAAACTTCTTGAGCCAATATTGGCTGCTGGCACGATTTCTTCAATAACGCCGGCAACGATTCGCTTTAAAGTCGGCAGGGCTATCTTTATTTCTTGTCCTTGAGACAAGCTAATTGCTAAGCCTTCTCGTACTTGCGCTTCTAAGCGTAATGACGATGGATTGTAGATTGATAATAATTGTTGCCCCGGCTGCACGGTATCACCTGGCTCGGCAAAGCGTTCAACCACTCTCCCTTGGATAGGCGAAATTATATTGGAGTAACTCAATATTGTATTCGCGGCAACTAGCGCTTGCTTAGCGGCGTTAAGATCAGCAGATAAAGCATCATAATCAGCATTGGCTTTATCTAAGCCGAACTTTGCAATTAGCCCTTGTTGATTTAAATCAATCGCTCGCTTTAAATTTTGCTGAGCCTCAGTTTTACGTGCACTAACGCCATTGATATGTTCTTGCGATTGCCTCACTTGCGCTTGTAAATCTGCTTGCTCTAATTTCACTAACAATTGACCTTGCTGAACAACATCTCCCGCCCGCACGGTTAACTGCTCAATAACGGATAAAATACGCGAAGACATTATCGTTGTTTGTTTCGCTTTCACACTACCTGAAAAAGCTTCGGTCAAATCAATCGTGCTGACTTGTGCGGTAATTGCTTGGCTACTTATCTTGGTTTTATGGCGATTCAATGACGGTTGCACTTTGCTGGTAAACATACCCGCCATCCAGGCAACACAAAGCAGTAACAACACAATAGCGGTAGTTGGATAGAGTAATTTCGATGTTAATAATTTCATTTTTAGAGACCTAGTGTTGTTTGTGTTGATTTTTCGCTATGTTCTTGGTTTATTTCATTACCTGAAGGTGCTGAGTTTTCATTTTCAAACACCAGTAAATAAACAATGGGAACAACAAACAAGGTAAATAATGTTGAGGCGATAATGCCAAAAATAATAGCGATAGCTAAACCACTAAATACCGGATCTAAGGTAATCACTAAATTACCCAACATAGTGGTACCTGCGGTCAATAAAACAGGTCTTATCCTCGCTGTTCCTGCGCTGATCAATGCGGCTTTAATTGTCGCACCTTTAGCCCGGGCTTGAGTAATAAAATCGACCAAGATTAAGGAGTTTCTCACCACAATCCCTGCCAATGCGATCATGCCGATCATTGCGGTGGCGGTAAAAAGAACCGGGTCGGGCGCATTGGCTACTTCACGTTCACCAAATTGATTGAGTAAATAAAAACCCGGCATTATGCCAATAATTGTCAGGGGTATCGCTGACATAATAATAAGTGACAGTGCCATAGATGCCGTTTGAACCCGCAACACAACATAAATACCAATCAAGGCAAAGGCAAAAGCTAAGCCCATGTCACGAAAAACCCGAATGGTTATTTTCCATTCGCCTTCACCACTCCACTCGACATTCACATTGTCGGGTACAGACCATGAGTGACCGCCTCCGGACGTAAGAAAGGTACGATTATTCCATGACGAGGCTATTGGCTTAGCTACGCTATTATTAAAATCAGCGCCAACATCAGCAATAACTTCAGCGGGTGTTCTACCGGAGAGCTCAGCGGTTACGTAAACAACAGGTTTTAGGTCTTTATGATGAATAGGTTTTTCAACTGATTGTCGCTCAAATCTACCAAGTTCACCTAAGGCAACCAATTGCTGAGGAGCAATATCGATACCCTCAGAGGTGATGTTATGAACAACGCCGGCACGGCCTTTAACCATGAGTCGATTAAAGTCTGCTATTGATTTACGTTCTTCTATAGCTAACTTCAATTTAATCGCGAGTGGATTAATTTCATTTTCCACATGCAAATAATTAACAATCTCTCCCTCATTGGCGATGGACATCACTTGAGCAATATCTTGCGTAGAAATCCCCGAAAGCGCCGCTTTGGTTTTATCGCTAATAAAGCGCAGTCTCTGTTGTTCTTGCCCTACCGTAGAATCAATTTCAACCACATGAGGCTCCAGCGACAATCTATTTTGCACCGACAATGACGCGGCTCTTAGTTGTTCATAACTGGTTAAGCTATCGCCATAAATCTCAGCAACTAAGGTGCTTAATACCGGTGGTCCTGGCGGTACTTCTACTACCTTAATAACAACACCATTTTCATTCAACGGGGCTAATAACTCTCTTAACCGCAATACAATGGCATGCGACTGATGCTCGCGTTCAGCTTTTGCCAATAGGGTCAATCGTAAATCAGCATGATATGGCTGCACTCGTTGATAATAGTGACGCACTAAACCATTAAAATCGATTGGCGAAGGCGTCCCTACATAAGCAGCGATCGCTTTTACTTCCGGTAATTGTTGGACACTAAGTGATATTTCTTTCGCTTTCGCTGCGGTCACTTCAAGTGTCGCACTTTCTGGCATATCTATGATGATTTGTACTTCATTTTTATTATCAAAAGGCAACAGCTTTAATGGCACTAAACGTAATACTGGCAGTAGTGCAGCAACGATAAATAAGGCTAATACTAGCCACAAGGCTCTTTTAGCTTTCTTACGATCATTAAGTAATGCCGACAACATTCGTTGGTAAAATGACGGCTTAGTTTCAGTTATTGTAAATTCATCCGTGGCTTTACTAGCATCCGGTTTAATTAATTTCGCCGCTAACCAAGGGGTAACCATAAACGCAACCAAGGTACTTGTAATGATACTTATTGGCACATTAAACGCCATTGGTGCCATATAAGGCCCCATCATGCCGGTGATAAATGCCAAGGGTATAAACGCAAGTATAATGGTAATACTTGACATAACTAATGGCACTCTAATTTCATTAATCGCTGCTACGATAGTCTCTTTAAAGCTATTGTCATCATTAACTTGATCCGGTGATTTTTCGTTTTCAGCTAATTTGCGCTCTATATTGTCAACGCCAGTAATGGGATCATCAACTAAGAGTCCAAGCGATAAAATAAGGGCAAAAAGTGTGACCCGATTAATGGTGTAACCAAAAGCTAAATCTAAAGATAAGGTAATGCCATAACAAATAGGCACCGCTAAGCCAACCACCATTGCCGGTCGCCAACCTAAAAATACCCCGATAAAAATAACGACAGTAAAAACCGCAAAGCCTAAGCTTGAGGTTAAGTCATTGACTTTTTCATTCGCTGTTTGACCATAATCGCGTAAGACTTCGATGTGCACTTCTGGCGGGAAGATATTTTCTTGCAATTGTGCAATTTGTTGATGTACTTTCTCAGCAACCTCGACAGCATTACTACCTTTTTGCTTGGCAACACTAATGGTTACTAAGGGGAAGTTACCTTTATCGCTGTTATGTTTAAGAAAATTATAGCTGCTGTGGCTCGAGGTAAAGTCTATCCAAGAATATGAGTTTTGCTCTTCTGGTCCATCAAGGATTGTGGCAATTTCTCTTAATAATACAACCGTACCGTCATTGACTTTAACCGGCAGGTTGCTCAGTGCGGCGACATCGGCAAACGTTTCACCGGTTTCCAAGCGAATAGACTGATTGCCAAACGCCCAATTACCATGATCCATCAAAATATTAGATGCTTTAACCGCATCAATTATATCGACAGCCGAAATTTTACGCGCCGCCATTTGTTCTGGATTAATATTTATTTGTATTGTTCTTGCTCTGCCACCAACGATATTAACTTCACTGGTTTGCTTTATAGCTTGTAATGAAATCGCCAGCTCTTCCGCCAGCCGTCTTAATTCAAAGTCATTAGACTTTTTGGCATCATCACTCCACAAACCTAGCATGACTAAGGGGACATCATCGACTTCGGCCGGCTTAACAAACCAATGACTGACAACACTAGGGATTTTATCGACGTTAGAATGCAATTTATTGTAGGTATTGAGTATCGAGTTCTCACGGTTTTCACCGACAAAGAATCGTAACGTAACAACGGCTTGCCCGTTAGTGGTGGTCGAGTAAACATGCTCGACACCAGAGATTTGTGCCAATAGTTTTTCAAGAGGTGTTGTTACTTGTCGCTCAACTTGTCGGGCATTAATACTTGGTGCAAAAACCGTAACATCGACCATAGGAACAACAATTTGCGGTTCCTCTTCACGTGGCGTATAGCTTAAGGCAACTAGCCCTGCCAACACAGATAACAGCAAAATAAATAAGGCTATTTTGCTGTTAATAGCATAACGGATAATTCTGGAGGTTAGATTATTATCAGCCATTATAATACCTAGTCTATATCGCAGTAGTTTTGATGTAATGCTTTAAGTAAGGCATTAATTTTTGGATCTTCCACCCAATAATAAATCGTCTGTGATTCACGACGAGTTGAAACCAAGTTTGCTTCACGCAACTTGGCTAAATGTTGTGATAGCGCGGACTGAGATAAAGGGATCAGCTCATTTAGCTCCCCTACTGATAATTCATTTTCGATAAGGCTACATAAAATCATCAAACGGTATTTGTTAGAAAGTTGTTTTAAAACAATGGCGACATCTTGTGCGCGTTCAATTAGCAATGAGGGATCAATAGTCATAATATACTTTTTTCTCGACTTTACATTAGATGATACTAAATTAGTATGTACTTTATTATTGATCTATTCATTAGTAAAGCCTAATATAAAGAAATATTGACTTATTTAGGAATTTAAACATGACGATTAACGAAGCTCTTCGCCTTATTGCCGGCATTATGATTTTATTATCATTAACCTTAGCGCTAACCCTTTCCATGCAATGGCTATGGTTTACCGCATTTATTGGCGTAAACTTAATGCAATCCTCACTGACTAAGTGGTGCCCTATGATGGCCATTTTAAAGAAAGTCGGTTTAAAACAATAACCAATAATTTGCCAGCAAGATTAACAATAGAATATGAAATAAAAAATTTCACCCTAGGGTGCTTTATTAACTTTATTTTTATATCGCGGTAAGCGTTTTAAAAACCAGCTAAGTAACTCGCTGGATTTTTATCTTGCCCTATGATGACACGGCTAGATAAAACTTTTTAGCAGTGTCAGCTATAGCTAACACTGAAGATAGTAGCGACTTCTTTCAGCGCACGGTAATTTCAACTTGCCTGACTTTTTGGTCTTCACCAAATAAGTTTTTCACCTTGATTTTATTTTCTCATTAAAATTCGGCTAATAGTGTAAAGCGCATAAAACGAATGAAAACTCTGCTCTAAGGGCCATGCCTGCCAACAACACCAGCAGCAACAATGCGTTCGCCAATCACTAACAAGCGACTATGATCAGCAATTGCGGCATCATAATTGAGCGCTATGTTCATGACATATTCTGCTTGCCCTATCATGCGCTTTTTTAGGTTGGTTAGCTTATCGGCGAGGGCTGGGGCAATCGACCTTGCTAAGTCACCTAAGGTAGAGTTACCTTAAAGTAAAAATGCCATTAGCAACCCACGTTAAGTCGAGAAAGGAATAACCGTGCTCTTACTAATGCCGCGCCATAACATTTTTAATTCTCGCTAAGTGGTATGTGCATTAATTCAATGGGGATCAATGGTGTTTTTAGCTACTGCGAAAGCCGTTAGCTCTACAAACAAAAACCGAGCATTACTGCTCGGTTTTTAAGGTCAATCGGCTTGATGTTAAATAAAGCGCTATCAACTATTTAGCTATAGTTAGAGATATAGCTAACTATAGCTCTAACTTAAGGCATCATTTGTTCTTGGTCCGCGCCTTCTTTTTCAATCACTTCTGGCATTAAGTCTTCTTTTGAAATACCTAATGCTAAAGCTACCGAGCTGGCAACGTAAACTGATGAATAAGTACCAACAAACACACCCAATAGTAATGCGGTAGCAAAACCATGTATTAGCGCGCCGCCTTTGAAGAACAATGCAGCAAGTACTAACAAGGTGGTAATTGAGGTAATAATGGTACGTGATAGAGTTTGAGTTAAAGAGATATTAATCACTTCTTCTGGGTTACCCTCGCGCACTTTTCTGAAGTTTTCTCGAATTCGATCCGAGACCACTATGGTATCGTTCAACGAGTACCCTATCACCGCGAGTATTGCTGCCAGTACCGTTAAGTCAAACTCCAACTGTAAAACAGAGAATAAACCTAAGGTCAGTAATACATCATGAAATAGCGCGATAACAGAGCCTAAGGCAAAGCGCCACTCAAAGCGAAAGGCAACGTAAACCAAAATACAGATAAGCGCCGTTAGCATTGCTAAACCGCCCTGCTCTGCTAGTTCATCACCAACACTAGCGCCAACAAACTCAATGCGACGCATATCAATAGTGTCACCTGTGCCTGACTGAAGAATATCAAGCACTTGGTTGCCAAGCATCTCGGCTTTTACACCTTCTCGCGTCGCTAACCGAATAACCACATCGCGACTTGAACCATAAAATTTAACAACCGCATCATCAAAGCCGTTAGTTTCCATGATAGCGCGAATTTTATTTAAGTCTGCCGTTTTCTCAAAGCCTACTTCGATTAAGGTACCACCGGTAAAATCTAAGCCGAAATTAAGTTTATTGGTTGCTAATGAGACAACTGAGGCCGCCATCAATAAAATACTGAATATTAAAGCCACCTTGCGGTAGCGCATAAAAGCAACAGTATTTTTTAATTGTAAAATTTGCATAATATTGAAGCCCTATATAGACAGTTTGTCGAGACGTTTACCGCCCCAAACAGCGTTAACGACGGTACGCGTACCAATTACCGCAGTAAACATTGAGGTAAGAATACCGATTGATAACGTAATAGCGAAACCTTTAATGGGTCCGGTACCTATGGCGAATAATATCAGTGCCGCAATTAAGGTGGTGATGTTGGCATCAATAATGGTAGAAAATGCCGCATCATAACCTTGGTGAATTGATTGTTGAACCGTTTTACCTGCACGCATCTCTTCACGAATACGCTCAAATATTAGTACATTGGCATCAACGGCCATACCGACAGTTAAGACAATACCAGCCATACCAGGTAAGGTTAATGCTGCACCAGGGATCATTGACATAATGCCAATAATTAACAATAAATTAGCCCCTAATGCTAAGTTTGCCACGACACCAAAGGCGCGGTAATAAACCAACATAAATAAGAACACTAAGCCAAAGCCCAACATAATAGCTTGGAAGCCTAGCTGTACGTTTTCAGCACCTAATGTCGGACCAACCGTACGTTCTTCTACAATTTGAATTGGCGCAACCAAAGCACCGGCTCTAAGTAGCAAGGCTAAGTTATGCGCTTCGGCTTGGCTACCGGCACCGGTAATTCTAAAGGTTTTGCCTAAACGCGCTTGAATAGTAGCAACACTGATCACTTCTTCAACTTTTTCGAAGATAGTATTACCTTCAGCATCAACGCGATCGGTTGGTTTAAACTCAATAAAGACTGTCGCCATTGGCTTACCGATATTGCTTTTAGTGTTGCTTGACATTTTGTTACCGCCAGCAGAATCTAAAGTAATATTAACCTGTGGACGGCTATACTCATCAAAGCTTGAACCCGCATCAATAATATGGTCACCGGTTAGCATGACACGCTTTTTCAACAATACTGGTTTGCCGTTGCGTTCTTTTAATAACTGAGAGCTACCCGGTACTCGACCGTTAAGCGCAGCACCTAAGTCACCTTCAGTATCAACTAAACGAAACTCAATAGTCGCCGTAGCACTTAAAATTTCTTTTGCTTTTGCGGTATCTTGAACACCCGGTAATTCAATAACAATATGCTTTTTACCTTGGCGTTGCACTAACGGTTCAGCGACACCTAGTTCATTCACACGGTTACGAATAATGGTAATATTTTGTTGTAATGCATATTCACGGGTTTCTTTTAACTTCTGTTCAGTCATTCTAGCTGACAGCGTTAAGTTGCTCTCATTACTGACAAATAATAAACCACGATTTTGTTTTTCTAAGTATGACTCTGCATTTGCTAAGTCTTCAGTATTACGAAATTGAATATTGATAACATCATTAACTTGCTTCACTGTGCGATAACGAATGTTTTCGCCACGTAAACCAGTACGGAAATCATCAACTAAGCTTTTTTGTACCTTAACAATAGCTTCCTGCATGTTAACTTCCATTAAGAAGCTAACACCACCACTTAAATCTAAACCTAACTTCATTGGCGTACCGCCAATGCTGGCTAACCATGCTGGTGTCGCAGGTGTTAAATTTAAAGCGACTGAGTACTCTTCGCCCATATTGTCATCAAGTAAATCACGCGCTTTAAGCTGCTGTTCAGTATCTTTAAATCGTGCTAAAACTTGACCATTTTCCATCGCGACACTGGCGTAAGAAATATTATTTTCGTCTAAGTGAGACTTTACCGTATCTAAAGTCGCCGCTGTTGTTTCTATGCCACGTAAGCCAGAAAGTTGTACTGCGGGGTCTTCAGGATATAGGTTTGGCAACGCATAGATTGCACCAATAGCGACTATAAATAGCACCATCAATGACTTCCATAATGGATATTTGTTTAACACAATATCATCCTATTTTTGTTAATATTTAACTGTCATAATCAAAGTAAAACAATAACTTAATATATAAAGTCAAAAGTACGCTATCAATATTATCAATGCGTACTTTTATATTACAATAAAGTTATTGCTGGCGTGCAATGATTTACAATGACTTCATTGTGCCTTTTGGTAATACCGCATTTATTGCGCCTTTTTGTACTGTCACTTCAGTACCTTCCGCGATGCTGACGACGATAAAGTCTTTTTCATCAGAAACCTTAACAATTTTACCTACGATGCCTCCTTGCGTTAATACTTCGTCACCTTTTGATAGCTCAGACATTAAGCTTTTATGCTCTTTCACACGTTTGGCTTGCGGGCGATAAATCATAAAATAAAATACTAAACCAAATACCGCTAGCATAATTAACATTGACATACCGTCTGCACCTTGAGCAGGAGCAGCAGCGGCGTGGGCTTGACTAATAAATAAACTCATAAATACCTCTTATTATTTTTTCTAATTAATTTTTATAAAATAGTGAATTTGTACCTGTTAGCGTTTTATTTTGTTTCTTCAGCGGCTAACGGTGGAACCGGTAAATCACGTAGCGCATAAAACTCAGCAACAAACTCATCGAGTTTGCCTTGCTCTATCGCTGCGCGCAATCCCTGCATAATACGCTGATAAAAACGTAAATTATGTAGGGTATTTAATTGCGAGCCTAAAATCTCATTACATTTATCTAAATGATGCAAGTAAGCACGCGAATAATTTTTACATGTATAACAATCACATTCAGCATCTAGTGGAGCTGTGTCGGTTTTATGACGAGCATTTCTGATCTTTATCACACCATTAGTGACAAATAAATGTCCGTTACGAGCATTGCGTGTTGGCATCACACAATCAAACATATCAATGCCACGACGCACACCTTCCACTAAATCTTCAGGTTTGCCAACTCCCATAAGATATCGGGGTTTATTTTCCGGTATCAAGGGGGCCGTATGATCTAATATACGAATCATATCTTCTTTAGGCTCGCCAACCGATAAACCACCAATGGCATAGCCATCAAAGCCAATACTCGTTAAGCCATTAACCGACACTTCACGTAAGTCTTCATACATACCACCTTGAACAATACCAAACAAAGCGTTTAAATTTCCTTCGTGGGCATCTTTTGAGCGTTGTGCCCAACGCAATGAAAGCTCCATAGAAACTTTTGATTCTTCATGACTGGCAGGATAAGGCGTACATTCATCAAATATCATCACGATATCTGAGCCTAAACTACGCTGCACTTCCATTGAGCGTTCCGGTGTTAGCATAATTTTCTCACCATTAACTGGCGAGCTAAATTTAACCCCTTCTTCGGTAATCTTACGCATTTTCCCTAAACTAAAGACTTGGAAACCGCCAGAGTCAGTAAGAATTGGCTTATCCCAATTCATAAAACCATGTAAACCACCATGTTGTTCGATAATGTCAGTACCTGGACGTAACATTAAATGAAAAGTATTACCCAAAAGAATTTCTGCGCCAGTTTCAGCAACTTCTTCGGCTTTCATCCCTTTTACGGTGCCGTAAGTACCGACAGGCATAAACGCAGGTGTTTCAACTGTGCCACGGGCAAAGGTTAAACGACCACGTCGAGCTTTACCGTCTGTTGTTAACAATTCGTATTGCATGGCTTTTTTTACTGTTTGTTCTGTCATATTCTATCCTTCGTCCACTAGCGAAACAGGCTAGTAACTTTTTCGTTTTAATGGCTAGTCATGCTAGCCCGCTACTATTTAATTTATTGCTTGTCAGCACTATAATCTTTTTTCGTTAAAAACATGGCGTCACCATAACTAAAAAAGCGATATTGCTGCTCAACGGCATGTTGATAGGCTGCGATAATATTATCGTAACCGGAAAAAGCACTAACTAACATCAGTAAGGTTGATTCCGATAGATGAAAATTAGTAATTAGGCCGTCAACGATTTGAAATTCATAACCTGGGGTAATAAAAATATCGGTATCACCATAAAATTCACTAAAGGCTTTACCTTGATCTTTTGCAATTTTAGCGGCACTTTCTAACGAGCGTACTGAGGTGGTACCGACGGCAATTACCTTGCCGCCATTCGCCTTAGTTCGTTGAATTTGCTCAACGACACTCGCTGGCACTTCGACATATTCCGCGTGCATAATATGATCAGCAATTTCATCAACCTTGACTGGCTGAAAAGTTCCGGCGCCAACATGTAAAGTGATAAAGGCAAACTCTACCCCTTTGGCTTTTAGCTGTGCCATTAACGCATTGTCAAAATGCAAGCCTGCGGTTGGCGCGGCTACCGCGCCAGGTTTTTCATTATATACCGTTTGGTAACGTTCACGATCGCTGTCTTCATCAGGGCGGTCAATATAAGGCGGTAATGGCATATGGCCTATGTCATCTAAAATGGATAAGACCGATTGCTCACCATGGAATTCAAGCTCGAATAAGGCGTCATGTCTGGCCACCATGGTCGCTGTAACTTTCCCTTCTAGTAGTATTTCACTACCTGGTTTTGGTGATTTGCTGCAGCGAATATGAGCTAAGACTCTATGTTCATCTAATAAACGTTCAACCAGTACTTCTAACTTCCCGCCACTGGCTTTTTCACCAAACATGCGAGCAGGTATTACCCGAGTATTGTTGAAAACTAACAAATCGCCTGTTTCAACGTGGTTAATAAGATCAGTAAAAGTTTCATCGTTACAGACACCACTATTACCGTTTAAGGTCATTAAACGGCTGGCTGAACGGTTCTCTTTCGGATATCGAGCAATAAGCTCTTCAGGTAAGTCAAATGAAAAATCGGCTACGCGCATGGTTAAATAAACTAGTTTAAAGATTAAAAAGCGCGTAATTTTAGTGCTGCACGGCACGAATAGCAAGCATTAACTTGTAAACTGACCTTGCGTTGATGACGAAATTAAGTAATAGCAGCAATCGCAGTATCACGGTAATTAATAGCGACTATAATTGAAAAACAATCACCAAAAAACACTATTTTGGCGTATGCTAAAATCAACTCCCACTATCAGGTAAGCCGATGAAGAATCTTGCTTTCGCTATTGCTAAAACCATTATCAATGGTTTCGAACGTCATATTTATCTTTATAGTGAGATTACTCAAACGGCAAAGCAGCGCTTTGAGCAATACCGTTGGCACGACATACAAGTAGCAGCAAAAGCCCGTACTGATTTTTATGACCAACGTGTAGAAGAAACCTTAGACACCATTAAACAAGACTTTTTTATCAAAAGCTTAGAAGACGAACTTTGGCAATATGTTAAAAGTTGTTATGTCGAACTGCTGAATTTACACCCACAACCAGAGTTAGCCGAGAGTTTTTACAATTCAGTTTTTTGTCATTTATTTGAGCGAAAATATTACCACAATGGCTATATATTCGTGCAATCGACCGCAACGCGTTTAGATACTTTACCGACACCGAAAATATTCACCAGCTACCACCCCAATGAACTTGGGCTGTTTCAAACCATCAGTAACATCATAAAAAGTCAAAATTTCACCTTGGCATTTGCGCATTTGAAAAAAGATATTAATATCCTAATTGCAAAATTTCGCCATCAAGCGCATAAAACCCGATATCAATTGTCAGAATTGCAATTTGATATCTTAGATTCGGTTTTTTATCGCAACAAAGGCGCTTATATTATTGGCCGCGTTATCTCACCAGCCGGTGAAACGCCCTTTATTATCTCACTATTAAACACTGAAAAAGACGGACTCTTTATCGATGCCCTAATCACTGAAGGTGAACATATGGCGGTGGTTTTTGGCTTTGCTCGTGCCTATTTCTTTGTTGACTGTCAACATCCGCATGCTTTAGTCGACTTTCTTAACCGCTTAATTCCTCACAAAACACGCGCCGATTTATATTCTGCCATTGGTTTTCATAAACAAGGTAAAACGCAATTTTATCGAGACTTTTTAAATCACCTCGATAACAGCGATGACAAACTTGAATTGGCCCCCGGTATCAAAGGCATGGTGATGTCGGTATTTATGCTGCCATCATATCCATATGTCTTTAAAATTATTAAAGACAAGTTTGCTCCTAGTAAAAATATGACTAGAGCCGATGTCAAAGGCAAGTACCGCTTAGTTAAATTACACGACCGCGTTGGCCGCATGGCTGATACCATGGAGTATTCTGAAGTCGCATTTCCAAAACAGCGCTTCTCGACTGAATTACTTGCAGAGCTTAATACCGTGGCGCCTTCATTACTAAGATATGAAAATGATTTAGTGATCATTAAACATATGTATATCGAACGCAAAATGACACCGCTAAACTTATACTTAGCAACCGCTAATGATGATGAAGTTAATAATGCTATGTACGGCTACGGCAAAGCCATTAAGCAGCTTATTGCTGCCGACATTTTTCCTGGCGATATGTTATTGAAAAACTTTGGTGTCACCCGCCATGGTCGGGTAATTTTTTACGACTATGATGAAATTACCTATATGAATGAAGTTAATTTTCGCATTAAACCTGAGGCGGTAACCGAAGAGCAGATTTACGCCGCCGAACCTTGGTATTCAGTTGCCCCCGGCGACATGTTTCCAGAAGAAATTGCCACCTTTGCACTGGCTAATACCCGCTATCGCCAAGCGTTTTTGCGCCATCATGCTAACTTACTTGAGGCTAAATATTGGCAGGCCTGCCAAGCTAATGTCGCTAAAGGTGTTTTTGCCGATGTTTACCCTTACCCTGAAAAGTCTCGTTTTTGTCATTGGGCAAATAATTCATCACCATAAACCGGCAAAAGTTAGCTTTAAAGCGGTAAAGTTGGCAAATATGCTGTTTATTTAGCCGAACAGTCATTTTTTTGAAATTTACGCTTTACCTTTCGCTTGGCATCAGTATAATTCGAATCCGTTGCAGGGGTGTAGTTCCAATTGGTAGAACAGCGGTCTCCAAAACCGACGGTTGGGAGTTCGAATCTCTCCACCCCTGCCATTTCCTTTCTTGTATTTCTTCAAGTATTATATTTTTATAAATTCTAGTTTTTCCACTTTAAAAAATCTGTCATGATAGTCGTGATTTTTAAACTTACCTGAAATGATATGAGCATTAACAAAAGACAGTTTAATTTATTACAAGCTATGGGCATTACCGTTTGGCAAAGGCGGGAATTATCCAGCGAGCGCTCAACAATGGCGTTTGATGACTCTGTTAATAAAACTGACCAGGTTAGTGACTCAGTCAATGTCGTTACCGCGCAATTAACATCGACACCACGTCAAGCGCTGACTGACCATACAACCAACAACGACACTATTGCCATAGATTTAAAAGCATTACTTAAACAACCGTTATTTAACGATATTATAAGATGCTTAGGTGTCAACAGTGCCGATTTATCAATTAATCATAATCAGATTGATTTAGGGTTCATCAATTGGCAATTTACGGCTCGTGAGCACATTGAACTTAAGCATAACTGCTTAACAACCCCTGAACTAGCAATGCTTGCCAACTCGCCAGTATTAAAAAAATCGTTATGGCAATCCATAGGATCCTTAAGTTCAATATGACACAAATAGCAAAAACTAGCTTTAACCCTGTCAATCAGGAAATTGTCGAGCAACTGATGGTGATTGAACTCGCTTGTCATCGACATCCGTGGAGTGAAAAAACATTTCGCAGTTGTATCGACGGACGATATTTTGGTGAATTTTTAACCATCGATAATGCCTTAGTCGGATTCTATGTCGGTGAGCACGTGGCGGGTGAAGCCACGCTAATGGATGTTTGCGTTGCACCAGAGCAACAAGGTAAAGGTTACGGCAAAGCCCTGTTATTGCAGTTCTTTGAACACTGTAAAAAACTCACCTGCAAAAGTATTTTCCTCGAAGTGCGAGCAAAAAACATCAGTGCCCAAATGCTTTATATTAATCAAGGTTTTACTGAAATATCACGGAGAACTGGTTATTACCCAAGTAATAGTGGCTTTGGTTACGAAGACGCCATCGTTATGGCAAAAAAACTCTGATCAAACCCTAGTTGCTGACAGCAGCTATATATTTGGGTATGTAAGCATAGGGCCGCGATAAAAAAGCAAACCTAAAGGTTTGCTTTTTTACTACTCACTATTTTTACTGCTCAATACATCACTGTAGTTGAGCATACCTACCAGTTTTCAACCCCTTTCATATCAGGTAACTGATGAGCGATGCCTTTATGGCAATCGATACAGGTTTTCTCACCTGATGCCAAGGCGTCTGAGTGCATCTTCACACTACGATTACCTTGCTCAGAAAAGTCCATATACTCAAAATTATGACAGTTACGACACTCTAGCGAGTCATTTTCTTTCATGCGTTTCCACTCACGTTCAGCCATAGACCTACGATGATCAACAAACTCATCACGAGTATCAATTATGCCCGTTAACATACCCCAAACCTCTTTACTGGCGGCAATTTTACGCACTATTTTATCCGTCCACTTTTTAGGCACATGACAATCTGGACAAGTCGCACGTACGCCAGAGCGATTAGCGTAGTGTATGGTTTCACGATACTCTTCATAAACATTGTCTTCCATCTCATGACAACTAATACAAAACTCTTCCGTGTTGGTTACTTCTAATGCGGTATTAAAACCACCCCAGAAAATAATCCCACCGGCAAAACCAATCGCCAAAATAAACCACATGGCAGCACTACTTGGTGATTTTAAAAACGTCCATAAATTCTTTAGCATTTTATACCCCTTAGCATTACCACTGCTTACTCATGACCCAATGATTCAACCGGCTCAAAGGTATTTTCAACCAATGGTGCTGCATCAGCTTGCGTAACATGGCATTGCAAACAAAAATACCGACGAGGTGAAACATCTGATAAAGTTTTCCCATCGCGGGTTTCAAAATGGGTTAAGCTAATTTTCGTTGCACCGGTTTCTGCGGCATATTGCCAGCTATGACAGTTCAAACACTTGTTACTATTTAAGTCAACACGGTAACCTCTAGTTTGATGTGGAATAACGGGCGGTTGATGCACGTAATTACGCGCTATCGCGTTTTTGTCTTTAATCACACGTTTTAGTTTTTCAGCCGCACGAGTTTCATCAATAGTTGCTGCGCCACGAATGGTGGCTAAGCCGCCGGGGTTTACCGTTTCTTGCGCTAGGGTTGTAAACGTCATAGCAAACACGGCAACGGTAACTAATAAAGATAATAATTTCATTTTTTAATCTCCAGCGCATCGATAATTCAACTTATCGATGCGTAAACTTTTTAAATTACGCTTTAGTCACTTTAACCGCACATTTTTTAAAGTCAGTTTGCTTTGAAAGTGGGTCAGTAGCATCTAAGGTGACTTTATTAACTAACTGCTTAGCGTCAAACCAAGGCATAAACACTAAACCTCTTGGTGGTCGGTTACGGCCGCGAGTTTCCACACGTGATTCAACTTCTCCACGACGAGACGCCATCAGCACTTTATCACCACGACGTAAATCACGTGCTCTTGCGTCATCAGGATGCATAAAAATCACTGCATCAGGAAAGGCTTTATGCAGTTCAGGGACGCGCGACGTCATGGAACCTGAATGCCAATGTTCAAGTACCCGTCCAGTGCTTAACCATAAGTTATATTCTTCATCAGGCGACTCCGCTGGTGGCTCATAAGGTAAAGCAAAAATAACCGCTTTATTATCTTTGTGACCATAAAACTGTACTTCACTACCTTTCTCCACGTATGGATCATGGCCTTCTCTGAAGCGCCACTTGGTTTCCTTACCATTAACTACTGGCCACCTTAAGCCACGTTCCTCATGATAGCGGTCAAACGGTGCTAAATCATGGCCATGGCCACGACCAAATTCGGCATATTCTTCAAACAAACCTTTTTGGATATAAAAACCAAAAGCATCGCCTTCAAAGTTAGTATCTCCTTTTGACTCACTCATTGGGAACTTATCTACTTTGCCATTGGCATATAGTACGTCGTATAACGTTTTACCGCGCAGCTCGGGTTTTTTGGCAATCAGCTCTTCTGGCCACACCTCTTCAACTTTAAAACGCTTAGAAAACTCAACCAATTGCCATAAGTCTGAACGAGCATCGCCTGGCGCATTCACTTGCTGATGCCAAAATTGCGTCCGACGTTCTGCGTTACCGTAGGCACCTTCTTTTTCTACCCACATCGCGGTCGGTAAAATTAAATCAGCAGCTTGCGCGGTTACCGTTGGGTAAGGGTCTGACACAACAATAAAGTTTTCTGGGTTACGATAGCCAGGGATCGCTTCTTCATTGATATTTGGCGCTGCTTGCATATTGTTATTACACATCACCCAGTAAGCATTGAGTTCACCATCTTTTAACATCCGATTTTGTAATACCGCATGATAACCAGGTTTAGGTGGAATAGTACCTTCAGGCAACTGCCAGATTTTCTCAGCGATAGCTCTATGTTTAGGATTTTTAACCTGTAAATCAGCCGGTAAACGATGGGAGAATGTCCCCACTTCACGGGCCGTGCCGCAGGCCGAAGGTTGCCCGGTCAAGGAGAACGGACTGTTGCCTGGCTCAGAGATTTTACCGGTCAACAAATGCACATTGTACATTAAGTTATTGGCCCAAACACCACGAGTGTGCTGGTTAAAACCCATGGTCCAAAATGAAGTAACTTTCACTTTTGGATCGGCGTAAAGCTTCGCCATTTCAATTAAGTTGGCTTCTGGCACACCAGATAATTTTGAAACAGACTCAACTGTGTAGGTACTAACAAACTTAGCATAAGCTTCAAAACTCATCGGTTTCGAAGCACCACTACCGGCATTTTTGGCCGCTTTTTCTAATGGATGTGTTGGACGCAAGCCATAGCCGATATCAGTAACACCTTCACGAACATTAACGTGTTTTTTCATGAAGTCTTCATTGACGGCATTATTTTGAATAATGTAATTGGCGATAAAATTCAAAATAGCTAAATCGGTTTGCGGCGTGAAGATCATGCCATTATCGGCAAGCTCAAAACTACGATGCTTGTATGTCGATAAAACATTTACTTTAACGTGTGGTGCACTTAAACGGCGGTCGGTGAGTCGTGACCACAAAATAGGATGCATTTCCGCCATATTTGAGCCCCAAAGTACAAAGGCATCGGCATTTTCTAAATCGTCGTAACAGCCCATCGGCTCGTCGATACCAAAGGTACGCATAAAGCCACCAACAGCAGAGGCCATACAGTGACGGGCATTCGGGTCGATATTATTGGTTAAAAAGCCGGCTTTCATTAACTTAGAAGCAGCATAGCCTTCCCAAACCGTCCACTGGCCTGAGCCAAACATACCCACCGAGGTTGGGCCTTTTTTCTTGATAGCGGCTTTAAATTTGTCGGCCATAACATCAAAAGCTTTATCCCAACTTACCGGCGTAAATTCACCTTCTTTATGGTATTCACCGTCGGTCATTCTTAATAGTGGCTGAGTTAAACGGTCTTTGCCGTACATAATTTTCGATAAAAAGTAGCCTTTTATACAGTTAAGGCCTTTGTTGACTTCCGCTTCGGGGTCGCCTTGTGTAGCGACGACTTTACCGTGCTGAGTACCGACTAAAACACTACAACCTGTGCCGCAAAAACGACATGGCGCTTTATCCCACTTAATGGTGCTTTGAGATGATTTAGTGATCAAGTTAGTTGCTGACACAGGCACAGCAACCCCAGCAGCAACTGCAGTTGCTGCAATGGCGTTGGCTTTAATAAAGTCACGTCTAGTTAAGGTCATAGTTGTTTCCCCTGATGCTGAGGTAAACCGGCATCGTTGTGATGAAATATAAGTGATGATGAGATCACACCAGCAACATTACTCATGTCAGTAATAGTATTTATAATGCGTTTTGCTGGGTTGCTTTCGCCCTCAAGCCCTTCAACCGTAAAAACTAAGCTGCCATTTTCGCCTTTTACATGCATCTCAGCGCCAGGATAAGCTTTTAGGTCATTGGCCACTTTTTCGGCTTTATCTGGATAAGCCATAAACATAACGCCAGCAATATTTACTGGCGCTTCTTCTAACAGGTTGATCACATGTTTGCCCTCTTATAACTTTTCGTTTGCTTTGACTATATCTTTAAGCACGGGTGTAGGCTTAGCGCCAAATACTTTTAAAATGACCACCGCGACTAATGCAGTGGCGATAAAACCAAAAAGGAATATGAATGGCATTGAGCTGTAGCCCAAAATATTCCATATTAGTTGCTCTAAATCACTCATGACCTACTCCTAGTAAGGCTGTTGATATTTTAATCGCTGATTCTGGACACACTGCCACACATGCCCCGCAACGTGTACAATCTGCTAGTGCTATTTCAGGCTGAGGTACGCTGCCATGAATATAATTAAATTTAATAGCTTGTGGTTCGCAACTGTCTTGACAAACTTGGCAATGCACCTGTTTTTTTGTCAAACAACTGGTTTGAATTTCAATGGCTAACTGCCAAGGTAAAGTATCTAATGGCTTGAACAAAAGTTCATCGCAGGCCACGACACATTTTTGGCAAAAGCTGCATTCGCCAGCAGCAAAATTAATTTCAGGAAAGCCACCATCACCTTTAACAATGATGTTTTCTTCACAGGCTTCAATGCAATCGCCACATTGGCTACAGCCACGGGTAAATAGTTTTTCGTCTGCAACCCAAGGCAGTCTAATCGGGGCTGGCGTAGCTACATTTTTCGCTCGCATAAAATTACGACGACTTAAATCAACCATAAATTCCCACTACGTAAAGCCTAAATTAACAACACTCAAATATCATTTGCTGACAATACCTTATCTACACATTGACTTTGTTGATGTAAATCAAGTTTCGCACGCGCGGTGTTCACAAAAGCTAAATATTGTGTGGATTTGAAGTAGGGCTTGAGGTATTACTTTATTTCAGCAAAAAAAAAGGCCAACTAAGGGGGAATATACCTCACTTAGCCGGCCTTTAATTTGCTTTTTTTTTAGACAGCCCAAGAAAAACTGCTATGAGGGATGTTAACTTATTGAGCTAATATCACTTAGTGAGCGACACTCACTTTTTCCACTAAATGAATAGGCTTTGAAGACGCAGCCATCATAAAATCTAATTGCACGACATTATTTTTCTGTGTTTTTCCTGTCGCGTTATAAGTCCATTGTAACAGCGCTTCAATCGCTACTTTATCAAACACCTTTTCTGGCATGCTGGTCACGACCCGAATATTTTTGGTATTGCCATTACCATTAATATCAAATTTTAGTAATACCGCGCCCTCAATACTATCTTTAGCGGCCTGCACAGGATATTTCGGCTCTATGCGCATAACAGGATAAACCTTGTTATCCGCTTGTGTGTGTTGAACTTTATCTCCATCTCTAGCCAGTTCCTGTTGGCCAACATGGCCGGCATAACTAACCCCAGTCATTAACGCTATAGCCAGTAACCCACCCGCCGCATAGGCGCTTTTACCAAGCGTACCATGGCTTTTAATTTGCTTTATTCTTTCTAACATAACAGTTTTATCTCCATATTCATTAAACGATAAGTGAGCAATTGCTAACTTGGGCGTTTGCTGCGCCGTTATTAACAAGGCTCGACCATAATTCATCCTGCTTTCGAACGGCTTGCGCGCCAGCGTAGTTTGGTCACAGGAAAGTTCTTGATCTCGACGGAACCTAAAGTAAGCCAGCCAAGCCAAAGGGTGGAACCAATACAACGCCAGAATTCCAAACGCCAACAGGTTCCAATAAATGTCATTGCGATCAAAATGACAAATTTCGTGCGTCAAAATCAATTGCTGTTGCTCGGTGTTGTAAAGCTCAGCAAAATCATCTGGTAATACTAAAATGGGTCTTATAAGACCGACCAGCATCGGGCTTTGTGTTTGATGACTTATCACCACTTTGAGTGAACGATGAGTGATGACTTCAGCAATAATTTTATTGTCTGGTTGCGCGTTTGACGGTTTAAAATGGTCGCATTGTTGTAATAATTGTCGCTTAAATGACAAATGATTGACGATAGAAATCATCATTAATAAAGCGCTGATCACTAAACTACTGGCCATCACATATTCAGCGTCACTTGCTTGCTGGATTGCTTGTGTTGAAAATACCAACACGCTTTCAAAATGAGTAGATTGCTCGCGCATTTGCTCAACAGAGAAAATCTTAGCCACGAACGTATAAAACACCAGCAACAAAGGTACACTCAACCAGCTTAAATAAACCGCCTTGGCGCCAAATTGTCGCAAGACCAAGCCATGGACGCAGAGTAAAATAGTCAGTAATAGTGTTAACGGTAAAATTAACGCTAATAGCCCATCACTCATGTTCTTGCTCCCATTGATCTATTAATGACTTTAATGCTTCAACATCCTCTTTGTTTAAATTTTTATTTTTAGCGAAGCCAGCAACGAGTGGCGAAACTCGGCCACTAAACATGCGTTCGATTAAGCTTTGACTTGCCTCATTGGTGTAATCTTCACGTTCAAATAACGGTGAATATAAGTATCGCCGCTGTTCTTTCACAAAACTGACCGCTTGTTTTTTCACTAACCGATTCAATAGCGTCTTAACGGTTTTTTCATGCCAAGGCTTAGTTTCATTCAATCGAAGAATAATTTCATTGGCAGCAACGGGATGCTGTTGCCACAGAGATTCTAATACTTCAAATTCGGCCTTACTGATATCTGACATTTGTGGTTTCATAGTAACGCTCTTTTTTAGTTCATTTGTTTTGACTATTTCTTTGGCTTAATGTTTATTAACACTTGGCTTGCTCAGTTAATGATTACAAGCGTAATCGAACTTAGAATTACAGCTGTAATCATTAAAGTCAAGCATTTGTTAGTTATAACTTGTTAGTGACTGAGTAAAAAATAAAAAATAAAACGCTATTGCAGATATTGTTACTGCACTTCGGCCGTATTTTTCGCTATAATGTTCCGCTTTAAAATTTCAGCTATTTTTTATTCATCCACTTTTAAAACAGGTAATTTGCATGTCTGTACAACAGCAGGAAGTCGACCTTCGACGCACCTTCGCTATTATTAGTCACCCTGATGCGGGTAAAACGACGATCACTGAAAAGGTGTTACTTTTTGGTCAAGCTTTGCAAAAAGCTGGTACCGTAAAAGGTAAAAAGTCGGGGCAACATGCAAAATCTGACTGGATGGAGATGGAAAAAGAGCGTGGTATTTCAATTACCACCTCTGTCATGCAATTTCCTTATGATAATTGTTTGGTTAATTTACTTGATACCCCCGGCCATGAAGATTTCTCAGAAGATACTTATCGAACGTTAACTGCAGTCGACTCTTGCTTAATGGTCATTGACGTAGCTAAGGGTGTTGAAGCGCGTACGATTAAACTAATGGAAGTTACCCGCCTGCGGGACACCCCTATCATTACTTTCATGAATAAAATGGATCGCGATGTCCGCGACCCAATGGAAGTTATGGATGAAGTTGAAGATGTACTAAAAATTAAATGTGCTCCTATTACTTGGCCAATAGGCATGGGGAAAGAATTTAAAGGCGTATATAATATTTTGACTGATGAGATATTTTTATATCAAACAGGTCAAGGCCATACTATTCAAGAAAAACGAGTCATTAAGGGCATAGATAACCCAGAACTTGATAAGATTATCGGTGACTACGCCGAAGACTTTCGTGATGAGCTTGAGCTTGTTGTCGGTGCTTCACATGAATTTAATCATGAAGAGTTTTTAAAGGGTGAACTCACACCGGTATTTTTTGGTACGGCATTGGGCAACTTTGGTGTTGACCATATGCTTAACGGTTTAACGCGTTGGGCACCCAAACCATTACCACGCGAAACCGATACTCGAATTGTTAGAGCTGAAGAAGAAAAATTTTCTGGTTTTGTCTTTAAAATTCAAGCCAATATGGACCCTAAGCATCGTGACCGTATTGCTTTTATGCGTATTTGTTCAGGCAAATATGAAAAAGGCATGAAAATGAAACAGGTCCGCATCGGCAAAGACGTCAGAATTGCAGACGCGGTGACCTTTATGGCCGGTGACCGATCTAATGTTGAGCAAGCTTATGCCGGTGATATTATCGGCTTACATAATCACGGCAGCATTCAAATTGGCGATACTTTCACCGCTGGCGAAGAGATGAAATTTAGCGGTATTCCAAACTTTGCGCCAGAAATGTTCCGCCGTATTCGTTTACGCGATCCACTGAAAGCTAAACAATTGCAAAAAGGCCTGATCCAATTATCGGAAGAAGGTGCTGTTCAAGTGTTTAGACCTTTTAACTCCAACGATATGATCGTTGGAGCGGTTGGTGTATTGCAGTTTGAAGTGGTCGTACAACGCTTAAAAACTGAATACAAAGTTGATGCTATTTACGAACCTATCAGCGTAGCCACTGCCCGTTGGTGTACTTGTGATAATGAGCGGACATTAGAGCAATTTGAAAAGAAAGCCTACGATAACCTAGCACTTGATGGCGGTAATAATCTGACTTACATCGCTCCTACTATGGTTAACTTAAATCTAGCGCAAGAACGTCACCCAGATATTAAGTTTCACAAAACCCGCGAGCATTAATTTATTGGGTATAACGTTCAATATAATGAAAAGCAATTGATGACAAGTAAAAGTCAATCACGTAATTTACCTATAAGCCTGATGAAAAATTAGGCTTATTTACTCAAGTTGATGCCACATACTTGAGCCTTTAATTGAAGAAGAGTTAATTTAAATGAATATTAGTAACATCCTGAGTGAAAAAGTTAAGCTTGCCATGACGGCGGCAGGTTTACCTGAAGGCACAAACCCTGCGATAAGTTTATCTAGCCGAGCAAATTTTGGTGACTACCAAGCAAATGGCGTTATGGGTGCAGCTAAAAAGTTAAAAACTAATCCTCGCGAATTGGCAAGCAAAGTGGTTGATGCTCTCGACTTGACCGGCATTGCTGAGAAAGTTGAATTAGCCGGCCCTGGTTTTATTAATATTCATTTAGACAAAACTTGGTTAGCTGAGCAATTAAATAAAGTAGCCACCGACCAAAACTTAGGTGTAAGCCAAGCAGTTACACCACAAAATGTTGTGGTTGATTACTCTGCGCCTAACCTTGCAAAAGAAATGCACGTAGGGCATTTACGTTCAACCATTATTGGTGATGCTGTTGTGCGCGCACTTGAGTTTCGTGGTGAGCAGGTTATCCGGCAAAATCACATGGGTGATTGGGGCACGCAATTTGGTATGTTATTAGCCCATTTAAGCGATAAACTTGCTTCCAATGAAGTGGCTGAAACTGCCCTATCGGATTTAGAGAACTTCTATCGTGAAGCAAAAGTACGTTTTGATAATGAAGACGGTTTTGCTGATCGCGCCCGTGACTACGTAGTAAAACTACAAAGTGGCGACACGCATTGCGCAACGCTTTGGCAACAGTTTATTGATATTTCAATTAGCCACAGTGAAGACATATATAAAAAACTAAATGTCACCTTAGCGCGTAAAGATATTATGGGCGAAAGTGCTTACAACGATGATTTATCAAACGTGATTGATGAATTAATGGCACAAAAAATTGCCGTTGAAGACCAAGGCGCCAAAGTTGTTTTTATTAACGAAATGGCTAACAAAGACGGCGAACCATCGGTATTTATCGTACAAAAGTCGGGTGGTGGATACTTATATGCCACCACAGATCTTTCTGCTTGTCGCTACCGTGTTGGTGAATTAAAAGCCGACCGAATTATTATTTTTACTGACGCTCGTCAAGCCTTGCACTTTAAGCAAGTTGAAATCGTTGCCCGTAAAGCCGGTTTCTTACCTAAGCATGTCGGTTATGATCATTGCCCGTTTGGTATGATGATGGGTGACGACGGTACGCCTTTTAAAACGCGTACGGGTGGCACGATTAAACTTGCTGAATTACTTGATGAGGCCATTTTACGTGCATCTGCATTGATCAAAGAGAAAAACCCCGATATTGCCGATGCCGATTTAACTGAAATTTCTGAGAAGGTAGGTATTGGCGCGGTTAAATTTGCTGATTTATCTAAAAATCGTACCAGCGACTATATTTTCAACTGGAAAACGATGCTCAGTTTTGAAGGCGCAACTGCACCCTACTTACAATATGCTTATTCGCGTATTCAAAGCATTTTTACCAAAGCAAATTTTTCATCAGATAACATACAAACTATTACTATTGTCGAGCCACAAGAAAAAGCACTTGCACTGAAGTTGTTGCAGTTAGAGAATGTCATTAACGCTGTTATAAGTGAATGCACACCAAATTTACTGTGTAATTATTTGTATGAACTTGCCAGCCTTTACATGAGCTTTTACGAAGCTTGCCCAATATTAAAAGATGACATAGCACTAGATGTGAAACAATCACGATTAGCCCTAAGCCACATTATTGCCAATACCCTAAAACAAGGCTTGGATATTTTGGGTATTGACGTGATGGAACGTATGTAAAATATCTACGGGACAATATGCTGTAAATGAAAATATTACTTATTGATAATACCGAGAACCAGCTGCTTGAACTTAAGCAGGAACTACATAAATCCAGAGCCAAGTTTGCTCATGTCACTGGCTTGAATGCTGCTGTTTCAGCACTTTCACAGCACCAGTTTAATGTCGTGATATGCGCAGCAATAGTCGATAACAGTAGCGGTAACACTATATTTGAAATGGTAGCGAAAAAATTCCCTACCATTGTCCGCATTTTAATTGACGACGACATGCAGCCAGCGCAAAACATTGCCCATTATTGTTTTGCGCAGCCCCTAGAGTGTAGAACCATCATTAACACCATTGCTCAGATGGCTAATAACAATCAAGCAATAACGAAAGATATTATTGTCAAAACCATTGCCAATATAAAAGTGCTACCAAGCCCGCCTAAGGTTTATATGCAGCTTAATGCAATTTTAAAAGAGCGTAATACTGACTCAAATAAAATTGCGCAAATTATTCAGCAAGACCCAGCATTAACAGCAAAGGTACTGCAGTTTTCCAATAATAGCTTCAGCACTGGTGGTAAGCCAATGATGAGCATCAGTGATGCCATCACCAAAATGGGCATTGATACCTTATGTTGTATAGTGATGACCGCCGAGCTATTTTCTTATAACCCAAAAATCAAAGGCTTCTCCATACTTGATGAACAGTTACATTGTTTAGCGACGGCAAAACTTGCCGCTTCTATGGTAAAACCAGAACTTAAACAAGACGCTATGATCGCCGGTTTGTTGCACGATATCGGTAAAGTTGTGCTGTTTGAGGTCAATGAAAAAGCAACGGCGTTATTCTTCATGCATCGTATCAATGATGACAATAACATCGCCCTAGAAAATAAAATATTTGCCAGTGATCATAGCCATGTCGGTGGTTATTTATTGCATATATGGGGTTTTTCCTACCACATCATTGAAGCGATTGTATTACATCATCGTCCAGAAAAGCTGTTACAAAAAAACTTTGGTGTTGCCCAAGCCGTTTATCTTGCTAACGTGCTGGTTCATCAACAAACGCCAGATGCTGAATTTATCAGTCATTATAAGTTAGCCGATGTTATTACGGCGCTAACTCGTCGTGCGGATAAGTTAATTTAGTCACTAGCGTGTTTAAAGAGTATTTAACGGGGAGCTAAGATGACAGATATATTACGCTTTACCGACAGCCATTGTCATCTTGACTTTAATGCTTTTAGTGCTGATTTACCGAGTTTACTTAAGCAATGTCAGCAAGCACATATTCATCATATCGTTATACCAACTATTGGGCCAAAAAACTGGCTCAAAGTCCTAGCACTGGCTAAAAACAATAGTTCTGAACATTTAGCACTACACCCGTGTTTAGGTATACACCCTTGGTTTTTGAATGATTTAGCTGCTGATAGCCTTGATGTTTTAGAACACTTAGTGAATTTGCACCAAAATGATATTGTTGCTATCGGCGAAGCTGGCATTGATGGTGTAATTGATAAAGCGCAAGATAATCTATCAGCCCAAACCTTAGTGTTTGAACAGCAATTAACGTTAGCAAAAACCTATCATTTACCCATTATTGTTCATCATCGTAGATCACATCAATATATTGTGCCTATGTTGCGACAAAAAAAATTAACAAATGGCGGTATTATTCACGCTTTTTCAGGCAGTTATCAGCAAGCATGCCAGTATATCGATTTGGGCTTTAAGCTCGGTATAGGTGGCACCATTACTTACCCTAGAGCAGAAAAAACCTTAAAGGCAGTTAAACGACTGCCGCTGGAAAGCTTAGTGCTAGAAACAGACGCACCGGCAATGCCGTTATATGGTTTTCAGGGGCAAGATAATTCGCCATTACAGCTAATCAGTATATTTCAAACACTGTCGAGCATACGCAGTGAACCTTCACAAGTACTTGCCGATGCACTGGAGTCAAACATAGCCTCAGTTTTACCTCGTTTAGTTCGCGCTGCGCCATAGAGGTTAAGCGAGTTCGGTAAGATGACGTTTAAGCGACCGGTGGCCGATATCCTTGACGACTAAAGCGATTTAAACCACGGGTTAATAGAAAACCAATAACGCCAGCAACTATCATCAACAGACGCATAATATCGAACTGATAGCGACTATGTTCTGCCAGTTCATCAACCAGTATTGCCCGATAAAGTGACAGTCTAATATAGCCCTGTAATTCTTCGCTGCGCAACTCTTGCACAAAAGGGATCACATCAGCCGTTTGATTGACTTTCTTGATACTAATACCAAAAAGGTCATTGATCGATTCCGCTCGCTCTGAGCCGGCAATGGTTTGCCCGGTAATGTCATAAATGTGCACACTTTTGACTAAAGGCTGTTGTACAAGCGTATCAGCATATTGTTGTAACTGACTTTGTTGCATTGCTAAATAAGGCATAACATTGGTCGCTGCTTGTGCCAAGTAAAGCTTACCCACTTTATTGGCATGCTCTTGGATTTGCATTTGCTGGGTATCTCGACTTTTCACCCAAAAATTCATCAAAAATACAATCAACAAAATAGCGATAGCTAATTGTAATATTTTATTATAAATCGGCGATAATTTAGGGTATAAAGGCTGTTCTATTGGCTTCATCAAACGTATGGCTTCCTACATCTATATAACGACAGTATAGAACTATATTTAAACTTTTTATACTAGGGCAGTCGTTTTAAAGCGTGTTTTTTAAATAAGGTATTATCGTGACGAGCGAAAAAAAATCAGTTTCTTTAGCTAGTATTCAGCACTTAAGTTTAACGCAATGGTTACCTCTGGACTTCGCTACGCAAGAGATGTCGTTAACGTTTGAGCAAGCACAGCAAACATTCATTTTATCTGAAAATCATCTGCCGTTAATGGTAACAGATGGAGCAAATCTCCTAGAGCTAGTTGTTTTTGGTGATATTAAGCTTAGCACCTTAGTAAATTTACTTGGCCAGTGTCAATTAACCCTGCACTGCCTGCATAAAATCAACTTACGCAATAGCGTAACAAGCTACCGATTTGGCGTGCAAGTAAGCGATATTAAGCAGGCACGTGATCGCTTAGTAACATTTAATATCAGTGAAAAGATTGAATCAGCACTATTACTTAATGCGCCAAGCCTTTCACAACCGGGTTTGTTGGTTATGGATATGGACTCTACGACTATAAAAATTGAATGTATCGATGAAATAGCAGCGCTGGCAGGTGTAGGTGAAGAAGTCGCCGCAGTTACTGAACTCGCTATGCAAGGACAACTAGATTTTAGCGAGAGTTTGCATCAACGTGTCGCTAAACTTAAAGATGCGCCGGAAGAAATCTTAGCGAAAGTAGCGAAAAACATACCATTAATGGCGGGCTTAGAAACCTTGGTAACGGCACTGAAAAAACAGCATTGGCGTGTTGCCATTGCTTCGGGCGGTTTTACTTACTTTGCCGATCATTTAAAACATATGCTAGCACTTGACGCCGCCGTGGCCAACGTTCTAGAAATTAACAATCATCAGCTAACTGGTAGGGTCTTAGGTGAGGTTGTTGATGCCCAAGCCAAAGCGGATTGTTTACTACAATTACAAAAACAATTTGATATTGAGCCAAGACAAACCGTTGCAATGGGCGACGGAGCTAATGACTTAGTGATGATGGCAGCCGCACATTTGGGTGTAGCATTTCATGCTAAGCCTTTAGTGCTCGCTCAAGCGGATGCTTGTATCACAAGCTCAGGCCTAGATTGCTTATTACATTGGCTGAAGTAATGGTAATTGAATTAAGTTAGTGAGCAATGATAAGCGAGAATAAATATTGAAGATCACATATTTAGTGTTTTAGACAAACATAAGTGCCTGCCTACATGCAGGCGTATATTGTCGAATAGTCATTGGCGTGTAGGGTTGAAAGTAAGCCAGATATTACCGGCATAAATTACCTTACAAAGCACCATTATTTATGAGCATCACTCATCCTAGGCTTTAGAGATAGCATGCAATTTCAGCTGATAACAAAATTTTTATGCCCAATTCAGCTTAAATGAGCCTAGAGTGCACTAGCCGCGCTTGAGCGATACCATAGTTAACTCATTTAGCGTGTTAAACGATAGCGAAAAAGTACTTCTTGGGTTATATCAAAAATTTGCGCAATACCAGCCACACTCCAGATTTCTTGTTCAATCTGTTTGCCGCGATGGATAGCGTAGGCACTAATATAACTTAATTCGGGATGAAGGTGGCCCATATCAGGTTCGGCCGCACGTGACAGCTTCATCATCACACAGAAAAATTTGCCATTTTTCAGCGCTTGATGAATAAACATTTGTTTTAACTTTTCACTGCCAAGTTCCGATGCTAGCTTGATTTTTACCGCTTTGTCCGCCATATCGAAACTGGGGTTAATCGCTATATAAAGTAGCTCAGAACTTGCCGTATCCCTATTTTGCATTTTCTTTAACTTGATACTCAAGTTAGTCATAATGTTGGCATGACCGAATATCGGATATAAGTTGTAATATAAATTGCTATCACTTAATTGTTTCATCGCCGACATTAACTTACTGCTAGCATCTCCACCCGCAATAGCCTCAGTTTTATATCGACTACCGCTCGTTTGGACAATAAGAGATGATATCGTTGAGCTAGCACTGTATATATTACGTAGTGCTTTTGCCAAACCAGGACTAGCCATGGCATATTCATCAGGTGTTAATTTATCGCGATTTTTATCAATTAAGGCTTTAAAGAATTTACGCCCAATATGCTGATGCTTTTCGACAAAAACACGTAAATTAACAATAGTTTTGGCATTATTTACTCGCATGACTTCGTAGGGTAACGCCGTTAAATCAAACGCTGAAGTAATCTTTTGTAAGGCAGGAAAACTAACATAAACAATACTTCCTTTCACCAAGTCGCTGGCTTTATCTAGCTCTACTTTTAATCCTGAGGAGGAAAAATCATGTGATTTCCCTTGCCACGTAACCTTATCGACGCCAAGGTTAACCGGTGTATTATAAGTAAAACGTAGCTCTTGTCGTTGGTTCCTATAATTTATCCCTACCTCATCAACACTGAACGGTTTACTGAGGCGTTTATGGCCAAATTTTTTCAATTTAACCGTATTAATCCCTTCATAAGATAACGCTTGGTAGGCCTTTGTGGTCTCACTATCTTTAACCTCACTTGCTACCACTATATAAGGAGTGTTTTCTAACAGAGCCTTAACCTCTTCGGATATCGGAGCGTTCAAATATTCGTTTTGCTTAGTGATGGCATTTGATAGTGTTAAAGACGACTCGGCGCGACGTGGAAATACATCCAACAAAGACAACTGAATAATCGAAAAGCTGTCTTTTTCCGCCGCAAAACCCAAAAATTGCGGCATAAATTCTTCATCTTCAGCGAGTTGTGTTTCATCGGCAGTATAAAAATAGCACTTGCCTTGGCTCTTATGAATAAAACTATAAACCAATAATTGTTTACCCGATATCGCTAACTTTTTAAGTTGTGTAATTCGCTCAGGGGTAATTAAACAATATAAAGCCGAATAGCGTTTTTCATCTTGCCAATACTGATAAATGCTTTGATTATTATTACAAGTTAGCGCATATTTTGGCGTTAAAAAATCATCATTTTTTTCAATAAAAACAGGTAGTTCATTAGACTTAGGTAGTACGTACTGTTCAAAACTTCGAGATTGTAAAGCGCGAATGGTGTTATCTAAATTTATTTTATAACGGCGTTTATTACCTTGAATAAAACCAGCAAGAAATTGTGTAAAGCCATCGGGACGGGCCTTTTGCTGGATAACTCTTTTCACCCCAACTAACTGCATATTATCTAATGTGGTCATATTCTTAACTTCATAGATAAAGTCGCTATCACCACCAAACTGGAACTCTTCTTCCAAGCCAGTAAAGCGTAAAGTTATTTGTTGCGCTATTTTAATGGCTTTAAAGCCATTAACCCTAAACTTGCAGCCATTAACACTGATATCTGAACTAGTACACTCGAAATTGCTACCATCACCTAAAGAAACCTTGATTGAAATCGCAAAATTCATCCGTTCTTCACTGCGATTATGATAGGGGCCAAAGCTATAGAATTTTGCTGGGTATTGTGATTTTTCAAAAACTTTAGTGGTATTTACGGATGGGATTGCACTGACTTTAACCTGGCTTTTTTCTCTTTGATAAATAACTCTAAAGTTATTTTCAGTGTTCATTGTAGCTTCGTAAACACCAAAGGTATAGCCGCTATAACGCGTAAACGCTTCAGTAAAAACTTGGCTGGCTACACTGTCTAGAAAATGTGTTCTGCCTTCATGTTCAAAGGCTTTACATTCACCATCGACATGCCCTCGTAGATCAATCAAACGAGTACATGGCGCTGCTAGCCGCTTTAATTCCATTTTTAAAAGAAAGCGTTCAGTCTTTGGCACATTTTTAGCGGCAGCATTAAACCTAGCTTCAAAGTCACTATTTAAGACTTGGCCACTAAATTCATTGATAATTTTTTGATATTTTGAAAAATCTTTATTCATTTACGCGTCAATATCTTTACAATAAAGAAAACTACTCATCGTATATTAATCTAAGTATAAGTGGCTTAAAAGATAATTAACACCACAATAACACTATGATTAACATTGATTAGTAAACAATTTATTATGTTACTGTTTTTTTCGAAGCAATAACCATACCTATTAAATGGTAACTAGCGCAGTAAAATTTCAGGGCTTTATTTACAACAAAACAATGCACGCAGAGATATAAACATAACATGTTGAATATAAACAATAAAAACTTCAAGCAAATAATGACCATCTCAATAAACAAGGTTAATTATTTATTATCCTAAGCTCTTGTCATAATTTTGACTAATACCAATTGCAGAGCAAGTGGTTAAAATTTTAAATGTAGAAAATAGGTAGCCCAATGGCAAAAACATCAAAATTAGAATTCGTTTGTACCGATTGCGGCATGAACTACCCTCGTTGGCAAGGTCAATGTCGATGCGGCGCATGGAATACCTTAGCTGAAATGAAAATTCCAGCGACTCAGAGCAACAGCGCGACTAAAAGCCGCATATCAACCGGCGGCTATGCCGGCGGTATCGGCGGCGGTTCGAAAAAGATCAATGAAATTGAATCTACTGAAGCTGAAAAACAATTGACCGGTATTGGTGAGCTTGACCGAGTATTATGTGGCGGTGTAACTACCGGATCTGTGAATATCATTTCTGGCGATCCTGGGGCAGGAAAAACGACCTTACTTTCTGACTTAGTTGCCCGTATGTCAAAGTTAACCCCGTCACTTTATTGTACTGCCGAGGAATCACTTTCGCAGTTCAAAAATAGGGTGCAACGTTTAAAGCTTGATTATAATCCTGACGAATTGTACTTGTTGTCTGAAACCAGTGTCGAAGCGATTATTGAAGAGCTGCATCAAAAGCAAATTAAATTTGCCGTCATTGACTCCATTCAAGCCGTAGTGACTGAAAATGCCAATGGTAGTCCAGGTTCGCCATCACAAGTAAAGAGTGCTGCGCAGTCGTTAACGCAATACTGTAAACAAAATAACGTCACAATGTTTCTTATTGCCCACGTTAATAAAAATAATGAAATTGCCGGACCGCAAACCTTAGTACACATTGTCGATGCGCTATTACATATCGATACCAACGATGGCCAAATACGGACACTAAGAGCGAATAAAAATCGTTTTGGTGACATTGATACCGTGGGTATTTTTAAAATGTGTGAAAGAGGTATGCTCAGTGTTGATAACCCCAGTGAAATATTTTTGTCGGGTTCGAGCACTGAATCACCGGGTTCAGCAATTACTTGTATACGCAAAGGAAACAGAAATTTACTACTAGAAATTCAGTGTCTCACCACAGAAACCGAAGCAGAATTTCCCCAACGAGTCTGTGTTGGCCTCAACATGAACCGTATTAAAATGTTAACCGGTATTTTACGTAAACATACCAAAACAAAAATTTATCACGATACTTTTTTCAATATTATTGGCGGGCTAAAAATTGATGAATCAGAAACTTGTATTGATCTTGCCTTAGTCACGGCTTTATTGAGTAGCTTGAATGAATTTGTTATCCCAAGAACCACCTGTATTATGGGTGAGTTGAGTTTAAACGGTGATGTGCGACCCATTGACAGTGGAGTGCCGCGGGTAAAAGAAGCGGCTCAACATGGCTTTACTGAAATATTCATTCCGTTTAGAAATTATCATAAATCTATGGAAGGCTTAGGCGCTAAAATAATGCCCGTGAAGACAATTCATGAATTAATTGAGCTAATTAAATAAGGTTAATCGCACTGATTTATCGCTCACTTAGCAAAAATTAATAGCTTTAAAGGTACAGGTTCAGCTCGAACCTGTATACCTTTATGCGATGATAAATATTGTCGCAATAAATATCACCTTACAAAGCTTTAAAGTCAGGCGGTATTGGTAAAATACGCCGGCTATTATGCCACTTTATGTGGTGTCTAATAGTACAATAAAAAGCGCGTTAACTTAACTAGGTTCGTAATCCAAATTAGCCGACAACCAACGTTCTGCTTGTGGCATGGTCATTTCTTTACGCGCGGCATAACTTTCAACTTGGTCTTGGGCAACTTTGGCTACGGCAAAATATTTAGCATCTGGATGCGCAAAGTACCAACCACTGACGGCTGCACCCGGCCACATGGCAAAGCTTGAAGTTAACTCCATACCAATGTTTTCTTCAACCTTAAGTAATTCCCACAATAAGCCCTTTTCCGTATGCTCTGGGCATGCTGGATAACCGGGTGCTGGTCTAATGCCTTGATATTTTTCCCGAATCAAATCGTCATTGGCTAAATTTTCATCCGGTGCGTAGCCCCAGTATTTTTGACGAATTTGTTCATGTAAATACTCAGCACTAGCTTCTGCTAACCGGTCTGCAACCGCTTTAATTAAAATACTATTGTAATCATCGTGATCCGCATTGAAAGCTTTTACTAACGCTTCAACACCAAAGCCGGCAGAAACCGCAAAAGCACCAACATAATCATCAACACCTGAGGCTTTATCCGCCACATAATCCGCTAAACAACGGTTATATTGCCCCGCAGGTTTTTTACTTTGCTGACGCAGTTGATGTAACTTCATTAATGGTTCAGTGCGCGACTCATCAGTATAAAGCTGTATGTCATCTTGCGCACGATTGGCAGGGAACAAGCCAAACACCGCTTTTGCCGTCAGTTTTTTGTTATTTATAACGTCATCTAACATGGCGTTAGCATCATTAAATAACTTAGTTGCTTCTTCGCCGACCACTTCATGTTTAAGAATTAATGGGTACTTACCCGACAGCTGCCAAGTCATAAAAAATGGCGTCCAATCGATATAATGGCGAACAATATTTAAATCGATATTATCGAGTACACTAACGCCTAATTTATTGGGCGGCTTAGGTGTATAGTTGTCAAAATTAATCGCCACCGCATTGGCGCGAGCATCTTTTAAAGCAATCAAACTCGAACGTGGGCCTTTTTTATAATGACGCTCACGCACTTTAACGTATTCCGCTGCTTGGCGGGCAACAAAGGCAGGTCTATGTTCATCAGACAGTAACGTGCTGACTACAGAAACAGAACGTGACGCATTAGGCACATACACCACAGGATGTTGATATTGCTGTTCAATTTTTACCGCGGTATGCGCTTTAGAAGTCGTTGCGCCGCCAATAAGTAAAGGTAAATTAAATGCTTGCCGCTTCATTTCTTTGGCTACATGAACCATTTCATCTAGCGACGGGGTGATCAAGCCCGACAAGCCAATAATATCGACTTTTTCTTCACGGGCAACACGTAAGATATCTTCACATGACACCATGACGCCCAAATCAATAATCTCATAATTATTACACTGTAACACCACGCCAACGATATTTTTACCAATGTCATGAACATCGCCTTTTACTGTGGCCAGTAGTATTTTACCGTTAGATTTAACTTCAGTTTTTTCCGCTTCAATAAAAGGGTTTAAATGCGCAACGGCTTGTTTCATCACGCGTGCCGACTTAACCACTTGCGGTAAAAACATTTCACCGGCGCCAAATAGATCACCAACGACATTCATACCATCCATCAAAGGTCCTTCGATTACATCCAATGGCCGTTTGGCGACTAACCTAGCCGCTTCAGTATCCTCAAGAATGAACTCATTAATACCTTTAACCAGTGAATATTCTAAGCGTTTATTAACCTCTAGTTCTCGCCAGGTTAAATCCGCTTTACTATTTTGACTACCCGCTTGACCACGATACTCTTGGGCTACATCGAGTAAGCGCTCAGTGGCGCCATCATCTGAGTTTTGAATAACGTCTTCAACCGCTAAACGTAGATTATCAGGAATATCGGAGTAAATGGCTAACTGGCCCGCGTTAACTATGCCCATGTCCATGCCATTTTTTATCGCATGATAAAGAAATACCGCATGAATCGCTTCGCGCACGGGATTATTACCGCGAAATGAGAATGAAACATTAGACACACCACCAGAGATCATCGCATGCGGCAAGTTTTGCTTAATATCGCCAACCGCTTCAATAAAATCACGAGCATAATTATTATGCTCTTCGATACCTGTAGCGACAGCAAAAATATTGGGGTCAAAAATAATATCTTCCGCTGGGTAACCAATTTCATTGACCAAAATATGATAGGCACGCTGACATATCTCATACTTACGTTTGCGGGTGTCTGCTTGACCTTTTTCATCAAACGCCATAACAATAACGGCTGCGCCATAACGGCGTAACAATTCAGCTTGTTCACGGAAGTTGTCTTCGCCCTCTTTCAAACTTATCGAGTTAACAACGCCTTTACCTTGAATGCATTTTAGGCCCGCTTCTAAAATATCCCATTTAGACGAGTCGAGCATAATTGGCACTTTCGCGATATCTGGCTCACCGGCAATTAAATTTAAGAATCGCACCATAGCCGCTTGCGAGTCCAACATGCCTTCATCCATGTTGATATCAATAATTTGTGCACCATTTTCAACTTGTTGCAAAGCCACTGCGATAGCTTGATCGTAGTTTTCATCGGTGATTAAGCGTTTAAAAACCGCAGAGCCTGTCACATTAGTGCGCTCGCCTACGTTAACAAACAAGCTATCTTCTTTAATGGTGAGTGCTTCTAGGCCAGCTAAACGACAGGCAATTTCTTTCGGCTTAATTTTTCGAGGGGCAATGTTAGCCACGGCATCAGCCATACCTTTAATATGCGCTGGCGTGGTACCACAACAACCGCCAATAATATTTAAAAAGCCTGCTCTTGCCCATTCAGCAACATGCTTATCCATATCTTCAACGGTAAAATCATATTCACCAAAGGCATTAGGCAAACCGGCATTAGGATGAGCAGAAACCGCCGCTTCTGAAATACGGCTTAATTCTTCAACATATTGGCGTAATTCAACCGGGCCAAGCGCACAATTTAAGCCAAATGAAATCGGCTTGGCATGGCGTAATGAATTGTAAAATGCTTCCGTTGTTTGCCCTGACAATGTCCGCCCTGAGGCATCGGTAATGGTGCCTGAAATCATCACAGGTAAACGTTCACCGCGGCTTTCAAATGCCGTTTCAACGGCAAAAATAGCCGCTTTAGCATTCAGGGTATCAAATATCGTTTCAATTAGAATGATATCACTGCCGCCGTCAATCAATGCATTGGTCGATTCGATATAAGCATCTTTGAGTTGATCAAAGGTTACATTGCGATACGCAGGGTCGTTGACATCAGGTGATATTGAACAAGTGCGGTTTGTTGGCCCTAGCACACCAGCAACAAAACGCGGCTTAGCAGGGTTTTTCACGCTAAATTCATCAGCAACTTCCCGTGCCAACCGCGCTGCCGTGAAATTAATCGCAGCACTGTAGTCCTCCATGTCGTAATCAGCCATGGCGATAGTGGTGGCGTTAAAAGTATTGGTTTCAATAATATCAGCGCCCGCAATTAAATATTCGCGATGAATGGCTTTAATAACTTCAGCTTGTGTCAGCACCAACATATCGTTGTTGCCTTTAACATCACTATGCCAATCAGCAAACTGTTCGCCGCGGTAATCTTGCTCTTCAAATTTATAGGCTTGGATCATTGTGCCCATAGCACCGTCTAAAATTAGAATGCGCTGGTCTAGTTGAGCTTGTAATAGGCCATATGAAGAAGATTGCACCACAGGTGCTTTTGAATAAGATTTATCTTGCTTAGCCACGTGATATTCCTGGGTGAATTGCTTTAATATGGTCTGCATCTAGTTGATACGGCGTAATTTGATAAACGTAATAGTTTAGCCAATTGGTAAAAAGTAAACTGCCATGGCTGCGCCAAGTATTTGCAGTATCGCGGGTCGGATTGTTATCACTAAAATAATGTTCGGGTAGTGACACTTTCCCGCCAGCGTCAAGATCCCGAAAATACTCGTCACTCAGTGTTGATGCGTCATATTCTGGGTGACCGGTGAGATAGACCTGCTGCTTGTTTTTACTGACCACCAAATAAACCCCCGCATCAGCAGATTCTGCTAATATTTCTAAGTTATCCAGTGTTTGATAATCAGCTTTATCGATATAGCCATAGCGAGAATGAGGGACACTAAAGCTTTCGTCAAAGCCCCGCGTTAGCTGCTCTTTTGGCTTTAAACAGCGATGGCGATAAACACCGAAAAGCTTATGCTCACGCAAATGTCGCTTCAAACCATAATGATGATAAAGCGCCGCGTGTGCTGCCCAACAAGAGAACATAGTAGAGGTTACATTTTTATCTGCCCAGTCAAACACTTGACAAATTTTATCCCAAAAGGTCACTTGTTGATAATCTAACAATGCCAGTGGCGCACCGGTAATAATCAAACCATCATATTGCTTGTGTTTAATATCATCGAACAAACGATAAAAATTGTCTAAATGCGCTTGCGGAGTATTTTTAGATTCATTAGCGTGGATACGAACAAACTCAACATTTATTTGCAGTGGCGTATTAGCCAACATGCGCAAAATTTGCACTTCGGTAGCAATTTTATTGGGCATTAAGTTAAGAATAGCGACTTCCATTGGGCGAATTTCTTGGTCCGCTGCACGACGTTCAGACATGACGAAAATATTTTCATTGTCTAATATTGTCAAAGCTGGCAACTCATTCGGGATCTTAATGGGCATAGCGCTAAACTAACTCCAAGTATTATCTAAGTAACAATACGCTTAAAAAAGCTTTATTGTTGGTAACTTTCATCAATCTATAATGCACTTAAGAACATAGCCGTGTCAACCTCTAAACGTATAGACGTCCAAAACAAGCTAATTGAGCCATTATTTTTACCCTCAGTAATGAAAAACAGATAAAAAAAGCCGTTAACATTCACGTTAACGGCTTTTTTTATCATTTATTAAGACCTTGCAGGCCGACAAGCTAAATCATTACGTTATCGAGAAAATTAGCCTTGCTTGCTCTTGCTTTAGTTATTTTATAGCCCACTAATAACAGGCAAAAATTGCTTGCTAAAATGTTGATGGAGCAGAAAAAAACTAACGGCATTTCACTCTATATTCACGACATATTCGATGTATGACGGCTGAGTTGATTGTTTATTAATAGTAACAGTATCAGCAAAAAGCTTTAGAGAAATTCCAGGCAAATTTACCGCTATTTTAACTTGTGAAATTGCAATGTCTTGCGTGGATTTAACTAAACTATTGCACCAGTAAATGACCCATACAGTTTAGATAAATCCTAGTATGGGGAGTAACATTATAAATAATAAGCTAATTTAAAATTACTTTTTATCGTGGTAATAGTTTCATACCAACAGCTAAATAACCGGCGAAGTTGCACAGTTGGTTAACATTGTTTAACGAAACGCAGCCAACTGCTGCGTGTCGTTGTCGATTGGGTTAGCTAATTACTTAACCGCGATATGAACTTCAATTTCATTGCCGTTTGGATAATATTCGAAATCCGTTGAAAAAAGCCTTTGATACTCTGCTTTACCATTAGCAAAATAGTGCCAAACTTCAGTCCAAGCATCGATAGCTATTTGAGGCATTTCTCCCTTATGGCTAAATACAAGATACTTTGCGGCAGGAATAGTTACCTGTTTTAAACTTATTTTTGGCGGAATCGACAAGCCATCAAAGCCTGCAAGAACCGTGAATTTTCCGGTGTGGTCTGATTCATAGTTAAAATACACGCCATAAACTCTTTCACCATTTTTATAATCTACCGGCACTAGTTCATCAAATGTTTGCCATAAAGGGCCAATTTTTCCTTTATTAGCAGCCATTTCAGTTTCATTATCAGTGCGGATACTAAAGCCATTAATCGATTTTTCTGATACAAACCTTAATTCCATCTCGAAACCCTGCTATTTTCTAACCTAGACATCTGTTGTTAGCCCTATTTCTTGAAGATGATTATATAAATGCATCACATGCGCTATTTGATATTGCTCTTTTGACAGTTCACCATAGGCAAAGTGTGGTGCAAGTTTCCCCCGATAACCATCAAACTCAATCAAGGCTTTTTTCAAGCGCTTTAGCGCTAACGTCACATCTAAACTGCGATTTAGTATTGGTGCGCTTGGAATGGGCTCATTTAAGCTGTGAGTCATCTTGCCTTTAGATGAAAACATTGAGAAGGCTAAATGACCAACAGTACGCTTAAAAAAACTCGATTTATGTTCTGGAAATTGCGACATTGAAAACTCTACACTTTGTGCGCAATGTGTAAATATTTGATATGGGTCCCATATGCCCGAACTTACAAGGTTTTTATGAGCTAATTCATCTAGCTTTTTTAAAGCTATGTCGACAGTGAGGCTCTCTTTGCTGCTCTCGTCAATGAGCAAAAATGTCCCCGCACCTATGGCTATAATAGCTCCGCCACTTACCAATGAAGCTTTAATAAACTGCCTACGTTTCATACCGCGTCCTTAAATAGCCAACGAGCTTGCTAAGCAAAAAATAATGTTTGCTTAAAACAAGCGTCGAAAGAGCAAAAAACATCTGCTTTTTTGCGCTGTTTTATTAGCTGTTATCAGTAAAACTCTCTGAACGATTCTTTATTAAAGCTAACAAACTATCGTGGAAATCACTGAAAATTAACTCGCCCCAAAATCGAGAATATATGCCAAAGTTGGTGTCATCTCTCACTATCGTTGAAAGCTTCAATATGCTTTTACCACTTTCTTTCGAAGGCACGATTTCATACTTGCCCGACAGTGGAGAAAAATACGCTCCACCCAATTTAACATGCTTATCTAAAGATCCGTCGGGAATAACATCAGGGTCAATATCGAAGTCATACGCCATACGTTTACCAATAGACCACTCTGTTATCACCTCTTTAAAAACAACCCCTTTTTCCCAACGACTAGTTCTTACACTACCAATAGACAAACCACTCATTTGTGCCGAGATAGGCGAAGGTATGCCTATTAATGTTGTTATAGATATTGGTAATTCATCTTTCTCAATATTTTCAACGTTTCCTAGCTGTGACCAAATCATCTCAGGTGTTGAATTGATTTCGATCTGATTCTCAACTTGATATGTTTTAGATAACTCAAGAAAATTTAACTCTATTGGCCCCATGAGCAAAGGAAAAATAGCGACACACGTAAGTGTTCCTTTAGTTCTTAACATTCGAGATAAAAACCCAGCAGCCATCCCCCCCAGACTTGCAAAAAACATAAATGCAGGTAATGCCATTAGTATGCAAATACTACCTTCGAGAAGTGTGACAAATGTCGTTAAAAGGAATATAAAAATGGGCTGCCATGATACTGTGATCATTCTGCCTACCGTTATATTTGGATTTATTTTCACTTCGAAATAAATCCGTATAAAACCAATAGCGAAAGGCACTAGAAACATGAATGAAATAGAAACTAATTCTCCTATGCCCTTAAATTGCTCAAGCTCCATCACTAGCCGAATAGAAATTCCATAAAGAACGCCTAGTAATATGCCTAAATTTCTCGGATGACTCAAGTTCATAGGTTACTTATAACACCTTGCTGATGGACAAAAAATGGTTGGCTAAAGTAAGTGAACGGAATGAACAAAAGCCAACTGTATTTCCGTTTGAAGTTGTTAGCTATTGAGTAAACCACCTTGCAGCATTACTTAGCATTTTTTGAAAGCTACTCATAGGTTTTATAATGAAGTCATCAAATATGATTTCACGTGATTCATCAATTGCTTTTAGTTCTTTATTTAGCATTTGTAAGCTTCCAACGCCTAAATCTAACTTCGCCTCATTGGGTTGGTAAGTAGCACCAATAGGGAAGAAGGAGTTTGGCGATTTTTTCTTTTCTATATGTGCCCCCATTATAGCTATAACATCATTATTATTAGTAAAATTAGTCAGCCTCTCGATACTATCCCTGTATGCATCCCAGTCTTTTACATAAATATAACCAGGATACAATGTATCTCCCGTCATTAGCCATTTAGTATGGTGATCATATATGCTTATCGCCTCTTCTTGATGACCCGGTGTCGGGATAACGGTAATTTTTCTTGCACCAAGTTCAATTGTTTTTTGCCCTTGGGGCCAATCAGTAAAACCAAAAAATGACCTCACGTCTATCGCTGATGTTTTAATTACTTTTACGTTTGCTCGTCCATTAAAATAAACATCCCCTTTGTAATGGTCTCTGTGGCTGTGAGAGTGAACGACAAGTAATTCTTTAACAGCTAATTGCTCTTTCCCAATAATTTTTGCTAATTCTGTATATAAGGAGAATGCGGGATTATCACTTAACGCACCAGTATCTATGACTAATATTTTTTGTTCGCCAACCAAAATATAGATAAAAGGGGCTTCAAAGGTTAAACATTTGTTTTGTCGAATAATAAAACTATGAGCATCATGTTGATAGACATCAAACGCTGATTCTTGATTAGTTTCGCAATTTTCTGAGCCATGAATCCAATCCTGTTTAAGGATAGTTGATTTGTAATTACCTGTTTGTTCTGTCGAATTTGCATTAACCTTAGTTGGAGTACTGCAAGAAAAAACAAATAAAAGTGAAATTGTGAATATAAAAAGTTTCATATACTTTCTCGATAAATAGCCGTGTTACCCACAATGAGTGGCCTAAAATGGAGCATAGCGAACAGCCAGCTGTTTTTAGTCTTGTTAATTTGCCTATTATATGGCGCTTCCATCACAAGTTCGAACAAGGGACTTAAACCCACCGTACGCCATTCGCTGAGCATTAAAAGCTGAATCAGATAAATCCACCAAATCCACCATCCTTGGATCTGCCGCGACTTTCTGGTTTACCAAATCACGTGTTTCACGAGAAGCAAAGACTACCCATCCGAATACTATGGTTTCATTCTCTGATGCCACTATGACATCGGTGAATGAGCGTGTCCCTTCAAGCTTCATATCGTCAGCAACATATTCGTAGTAGCCTATTGCACCATGTTGCTTCCATATTTCTGCAACGACTTCAGCAAGTTGCTTGTATTCGTTTAGGCGATCTCGAGCAATGGGAAAGACGAAACCATCAATGTAATTAGCCATAATATCCTCGATAGTGTTAACTGAGTAGAATTTAAGCCGTATAACGCCACATTAAGCGGTAAATAATAGCTGGCTAAAATGTGTGAGTCACGAACAACAGTCAGCTGTTACTTGCCATTTTGAACACCAAGGCAAAGTGTTTTACTTAATGACCAACAGCTGTTTGGTCATTACTATTCATAGCACTTATTTCTCTGATTTCTTCAGGTATCGAGAAAAAATCTACTTTTAATGCTTTTAATTTCTCTGGTACATTCATAGCAATATGAATATGCGTAATTCTTTTCACGTTTATCAGTTCTTTAATAGATTGTTCCGAATCAGCATTAACGGCAAATATTCCAGGAATAAAAGCATGATGTGATGTCTTTTTTGACCAGAAGCGACTAAAGGGCAAATAATGCTCGGGATTTATATCTGAATCCCCTAAGTGCATGACTGTAAAATCATCTAACGTTACCCGATAAACCAAATTCTCTACATCAGTCCTATCAGGCCAACCGACATGAGGGATACGTATAACTTCTACTTGAACGCCACCTAAAGATATTTCTATTGGCTGCTCACCAACTTTCATCGCTATTGCATGTAACTGTTTTGTGATCTTCTTATAATTTGGTAGCAGCTTTAATTTATCTATTGCCTGAGTTGGAGCTACTAATTGAACATTTTGATACTTATGTAAATAAGAAGATAATTCTTTCGCATCAAAGTGATCAGCATGACTATGGCTTATAAATATTACATTTATATTTTTAAATGGTGCTATGTTGCCAAGTAACTTTAATTTCAAATTTGCAGGGACTAAAGTAAACCTTTGATAGTTTTTATCAAAAAGAGGATCAAATAATATTTTCTTCTGCTTGCCAACAACCAAGACGCCTTCATTCCCCAAGTAATACGCTGCCCCCAAAGCGTATTGCCTAGCAAAACTATTATTTGAACACAAAACAAAAAGTATTAAACTTTTAATTAAAACACGCATAAATATTTCTTATCAATTATAGGAAAAATTGCCAATTAAATTACTAGCTACAATTGGCAACTAACGCCCATTTAAGGGGCTGATAATTGTTTGCTAAAATGTGTAGCGAAACGAAAACTAGCAAACTGAAAACAGACAACTGTAAATTTTCCGTTTAATTGCCTTCTATAGATGAATTTTACGATTAACGAATTATTAATCACAACCGCCAGAGTCACCAAAGTCAGTTGAGAAAAAGTCAGCCCCGCCACTAGAGGTGTTACTTGAAGTATTTGTTTTCTTTCTCAAGGATTCACTTTGTTGCTTATCCAAGTTATCCACTTCATTTTCTGAGTACAATAACTCACTTGGAAGTGTCTCACCGCAAAACTCACATTTATCGACACGCCTGTTATAGATTGGTTTTTCACAACTTGGGCATAAAAACTTCATATATTGGGACTCCATTCACTGGTAGCTGACGCCGCAATAAGCGGAAAATTACTGTTGGCGAAATATGTTTAAGGCACGAAAAGCAGCCAACTGTAAATTTTACGTTTAATTGCCTTGTTATAGCTCTTTAACTAAACAATATGTTGTATGGCCTTTTGGATAATTAGGCAACTCACCAAATACTTTGTAACCTAGTTTTTCATAAAAAGGTTTTGCTTGAAAGCTCAGAGTTTCAGTGCGCATGTAGCCAAAACCTTTATCTTTAGCAAATTTTTCAGCTGCTGCCATTAAATTACTGCCCAACCCTAAACCTCTCGTTTCCTTCAATAGCCAAAGTAGTTCGATAGTACAGTAGTTCCAGAATGCTTTCGCTCTAATACCTCCTAAGACGATTCCATTGTCGTCTTTAGCAATAACAGCAAAGTTGGTGTCTTTTTCAAAACCGACTTCATCAGGAAGGTAATCTTTATTATAAGATCCAATACCTACACTTAATGCTTTAAGGTCGTCTTCCGTTGGTGAAGTGGTTACTACTAGATTCATACGTTCCGACATCCGAGAGAGTTATAGCGCCCAAATAACAGGCAAAGTAATTGTTAGCGAAAATGTGTAGCAAAGCGAAACGTAACCAACTGTTACGTGTCCTTGTTGATTTTCTTGTTATATTTCTTTGAACTCAGGCTTTAATAAACCATAACATTTCAAATCGTGAAATTCATTTTTCCAGTAACCACTTGCACGACGGATACCTTCTTCTTTGAAGCCAAGCTTTTTCAGCACAGACTCCGATGCACCATTGCCAAGCATAGTATCACCTTGGATTCTATGAAGCTCACCAAATGGTAGTTGATTTAAAAAGGCTGAATCAATTATTTTGTATAAAGCTTCTGTGGCATAGCCGTATCCCCAATACTTAGAAGATAACTCGTAACCTATACCAGCATTTTTCATCTTTTGGTTCCATGAATTAAAGCCGCAGGTGCCAATTAACTTACCAGTGTCTTTTATACGAATTGCCCATCGAATGCCAACAGCCTCAGTGAAGCGAGAATTGAAGAATTCAATTAATTTTAACGATTGATCTTCAGAATCATAAACGTCTATATCATAGAATTTGATAACGTCTTCATCTGAAAAAATATTTAATAATGCTGGACTATCATCCACTGATAGCTTTGTAAGCATTAAACGAGATGTTTCTAACTCAGGGAAATCCACCTAAATCCTCCATGAAATATAACGCCTATTTAACAGGCGAAGTAATGGTTGGCTAAAATTGTGTAGCAAAGCGAAACGTAGCCAACTGTTACGTGTCCTTGTTGATTTTCTTGTTAGGCTTACTTTTAAACTTTACAGTCAAAAACAAAATAACCAAATGCACAACCAGTATACTAAACAATAACTTGGCTAAAGAATAGTTAGAATTAAATTGAGCTTTTAAGTATTCCTCGTTTGAGAGATTAAGCTCATGTTGCATTTCAATTTGTGATACTAGCTCTGAACGTTCGAGAGGAATTGATTCATTCTTTAGTACAGAAATAAACTGATTTTGTAATTCCGTCATTTGTTCAATTGTATAATTTGACTTTGATTGCTCATAATTATATTGCGGAAACCATAACGAGAAAACCGAAAATGCTAAAAGCGAAATCATAGAAAAAGTCAGTAAAATTTTGTGAGCCATAGTTTAAAGAGTATCCATGCTTGAGGTAAGCCTAACGCCCCGCTAAGGGGAAATTTATAGTTTGCTAAAATGTTGAACGGAGTGAAAACAGCAAACTGTAAATTTTGATTTTGCCTCTTGAGCGATTTATTAGGAATTATGTAACGCTTTTAGTTACTTAGCACTTAGAATGTATCAATAAAAATAAATAAAATCCAGAAACACGCGAAATATTAAGAGTAAATAACAATCAACTTGCAGCTGAAGATTAATTAAACCTAATAACTAAAACCAAAAGATTTATTGATAACCTTCCATATACGTAGCTAACCAAAGTAGGCACCGACAAAACCAAGAGTGTTGCCTGCACAATGCGCAGCAATTACGGGCCATAGATTTTTTCGTGAGTAATAGTAACCAATGCCATAAGCCAGTCCACCTATACCAGAACCTATTGCTGCACCAGGTCCTTTACCCATATGTGCTAAGCCAAAAACAATAGCTGATACAATTATTGCGATAACCCATGCCATGGCTGTATTGCCAAATAACTTCGCTAAATAATTCATCAGTAGTCCTCGAATCAACACTTCCTCCCCAATCACAACTAACCACATGACAGGCAATAACCCTATTAATAAAGCTGTATTGTTGAGTAATAAATTTTCTCTAGGGATATTTTTCGGAAATAATTCTGTAATCGGATCATCGGCAACGGCGAAAAATATTCTCAGAGCTAATATCGAAAATGCCAATAATACGATTCGTGTAAAAATCTGCCGTTTCGAATTGTCAGGGTAGTGAGGCCAGCACAAACCCAGTTGGCTTAAGCTTCCGCCTCTTAGTTTATAAACCGAGGTCAAAAGAAGCGTGAAAATGAAATAGGGCATCGTTCTACCTAACACAGGCAGTAACTCAAAAATAAATGAATAATTATCAGAATCTCTCAGGCTAATTAGAGTTAGCAAAATCAAAAAAGGCAAGAGATAGAAAAGCTGGCCGAGTTTACTTTTATGAAAAAAATTAATTTTCAACATCAATACGTTAGACTCAAAAAAATTCGAGCGTTAATATTATTGCTTACAATGTGAAATAAATGTGAAATCATCTCTACTTTTTTTCGCACCTGAATTCGTTTGCCAAGATCAAAGTCACTAAATTTTTCAGAATGCAATTTTAAGAGAAATCCATCGAAAGTACTTGTCGAAGAAACTTTAAAGATAAAAGGTTGAAACGGTAAACTCCTCAATTAAATACACTCAAACCTTCCCTGAATACCAACGCCCAAATAACAGGCTTAAAATTGTTTGTTAAAACTTTGAGGAACGAAAAACAACAAACTGTTTTAAGTCCTAGTTAATTTGCTTGTTATATGACCTTTACAATGCGCATTAGAGTGCGCATACTTAATACAATAACTACTTGGAGACATATTATGCAAGCATTATACGATTTTGATGCCCCAAAAAAAGCAACAAATCTTAGTTTAAATAGTGACTTACTAAAAAGAACAAGAGCCCTTAACATTAATTTATCTGCGACTTTAGAGCAAGCATTAAAAGATAAATTGAAAAGTATTGAAGCTAAAAAGTGGGTAAAAGAAAATAAAAATGCCATACAAGCCTACAATGACTTTATCGATGAGAATGGATGTTTTGGTGATGAATTTAGAGAGTTTTAATGTCACAATTTGATGTGTATATAAACCCAAGTAAAAAAAGTCGTGAAGCATACCCGTATATTATTGATATTCAGAATGCATTAATTAGCGACATTACAACAAGAATTGTGATTCCTTTAGGAAAATTCAAGCATTTTAGAAATGAGCAAATGGATGGCTTAACTCCATTGATTAAGTATGAAGATGAACAATATGTTTTACTCACTCCTCAGATTGCTTCGATGCCATCCAAATTACTCAAAGATCCTATTGGCTCAGTTGAGTCATTAAGGGATGAGATTATTGCAGCGTTCGACTTTGCTATTACAGGCATATAACGCTTTGCTAAGCGGCGATAAATTGTTGGCTAAAATGCGAGGAACGAAGATAGCCAACTGTTTAGCGTCGGTTTGAGCAACTTATTATGTGGCTATTCAGACATAGTTATAAAAGGTGACGCGTTCAAAAAACCACGTTGTCTCCCGCCACAGTCATCATGAGCCACGGTAAGATATATTTTTCCTTCCCATTTTTCCCAAACGTATATCCCAACTTCAACATCCTCATGTTTTGATTCTGAAAGGCATGCTTTTGGTCCACTTACATCTGTAACAATTAGATATTTTCCTTTAGAAATATAAGTACCTTTAGCTAGCACTTCTTTATCTGCTGTATACCATGAAAACTCCCCATTGTTAAATTCATAATGAGAAGATTTGCCATTATATTCGGTTTTCCCTATACCTCCTGAAAATCCATCAGTAGCATGAGATAATGGGCTTATACAAAACAATACAATTGCAGCAATACTAAGTTTTTTCATGTTTTTCCTTAAATTATTATTAAATACAAATATGAGCAATACTGACACATAACGCCAAAATAACAGGCTAAGTAATGGTTGGCTAAAATTGTGTAGCGATGCGAAACGTAGCCAACTGTTACGTATCCTTGTTGATTCTCTTGTTAGCTTCACTTTTTCAATTTATGGTTTGTAATTAGCTCAATCAAGAAATTTAGGGAATTTTGGTAGACGTACAAAATCTTTTATTTCATGCTGAATAATTACTCTTGCACCTTCCTTTTTAGCAAGGCTTTCAAACTTCTCTCTTGATTCAGTAGTTAATTGCTTATCATTATATTGAAACATTGTTCCTAATGCTCGGCCTCTAGCATGTAAATACAGGTCCCCCGTTAGTAGTACGTTACCCGATTTACCTAATCGAACTAATAACACAGAACTACCCGGTGTATGCCCCGGCATGGATTTAATAATTACAGAGTCATCGTTGAAAACATCATATTCAGTTTTAAATGTAATGGTTTCTGAATTTTCAAGCGCCGAATAAAACTCTCCAAACATTGACTTAGTTTGAGCTGAGAACATATATTTACGCTCTAATTCATTAATGATAAATGTTGAATCAACAAATTTATTTGCATTTCCAGCGTGATCAGGGTGGATATGTGAAAGTGACAAATATTCAATATCTTTTGGTGATATTCCCAATTGATTTAGTTGTGCTATCAATTTTATTCTTAATTTAGAATGCCAAACACCATTAACTTCTCCATTAGGATTATCAGCCATACTGTCTATATGACCCGTATCCCAAAGTAAATCCCCTTTAGGGTGTCTAATTAAGAAACAGGGGTTAACCATTTTAGTTTTTTGACCATCGTATTCGCCGTCACTAGAGAGAACGCTAATGTCGGATACATCAAGAGTACCGCAATCAATTGTGTATAATTTTATATTACTATTACAGAAAGCTTTACCTGCCCATACAATCGATAAAAAAAGGCAAAGCGTTGTAACTAGTGATTTAATCGAGATCATATTTTTTCAGTTATCCTATTGATTTAATTTAGTCCGCGGCTATTTGTGAATAATGCACAATTAGGCTTGTGAAGCTAACGCCACCTTAAGCGGCAAAAAATTGTTTGCTAAAATTAGCGACGCAGGAGTAAAACCAACTGTTTTTTGTCCTGCTTAATTGACTTATAGCTAACTTTACTCACCAGCGCTGCTGATAGAAAAAATAACAGAATTAATTTTCCAGCCACTTTTTGCTTTAACCAAAAGTAAGCTTTTTGTTCCCCAGTTCATTTTAACGCCTTTCACTAAATGGCTGTAATCCAAGTATACGCTTGCAACATCTCCATCTTGTTGGATTTTAATATTATCAAAAATCATTTGATGATCCTTCATTTTTGAAACGATAACATCAAAAAAATGCACATGATCCCCGGGGTAGGTTTTCATTGGGTTCCAAGACTGCATACCTTGCTTTTTATTGGATTCAGCTTTACTTTTATTTTTCTCAAAGTCATTCGTAGATGAAACACCAACCCAAGATACAGTTCCATCATAAAACAAGTTAAAATACTTAGATCTATCTATGTTGGTAATTGAATTTTCAAAATCTTTCACTATTTTTTGCAGCAGATCATCATCTGAGATTGTGCTCGCAAAAGACACTTGTGAGAATAATAGAACAGATAACACTAAAATAATTTTCGTCATAACGACTCCTTGTTTGATTAGTTAGCTAACGAGACTGTAGAATTTCTCTTTTTGAAAAAACAGCCTCAAAATTTATTAAAAATTAAGCCTCAAATTGCGTTGCTACGTGAAACCTGAGGCAATATCCCACTAAAAAGTGACTTTTACAGGCTGTATGAACATAAAAATCATCCGTCATTTTATATTTTGCAGAAATTCTACAGCCTCAACGCCGTTTTAAGCGGCAAATTTCAGTTGGCTAAAAGAAGTGACGAAGGAGAAAAACCAACTATTTTTGTCCTTGTTTAATTTCTTGTTAGGTATTTATGACGCCATATTTAAAGGTGGCTTTTTATAAAATTTAAATTCGATTACGTTATTGGCTGGATCCTTGATAATGAATTTACCAGATTCACTACTATCATCATTTGTTTTCACATTAGGCGAAAGCACAAAAGGAATACACTGAACTTCTACTTTTTGAGCAATAGACAACCATTCAGCTTTTTCTAAAATAACCCCAAAATGATCTATGGACTGAGCCTTCATATTATCTGTTTCTTGGTGAAGAGTAAGTTGATGCCCAAAAAATATAATATCTATCCATTTACTAGCATCCCAACCTTTTTTACAACCTAGGAAATTTACATAAAATTCTTCTGCTAAACGTAATTTAGGAACAACAAATGATAAATGAAATGGATTGCTCAATTTGATACCTCAATGTGAAAAATACCTAAGGCCCATTTAAGGGGCAAAATATAGTTGGCTAAAATAAGTGAACGAAGTGAACAAAACAGCCAACTGTATTTTGTCCCTCTTGAAATTCTTATGTGTTAAGAATAAACCCTAAACACACTTTTTATCATGAACAGTTGTAAACTTCCGCTCTACTTTGGGGGACACTAATATATCAACAGGTAATAAAATTGTATCTAATACAAAGGAAAATGGCATATCAAGGAACACAAAAGGAAAGTTTAACATTGCATAATTCATTGAGCTTACTGTACGACATGGAAAGTTTTTTACCGCATCTTCAGTGCCGCTATACGGGTGCCCAAAGGTCACATTGTGAGTTGTTACTGTAGAGCAAGAAAAATTAAGTAAACACATCAATAAGAAGATTGAATTTTTATACTTCATTGGAATCCTATAGAAATTAAATTGACACATAATGCCCACATTAAGGGCCAATAATGTAGTTAGCTAAAGTGTGAAGCGAAATCAGCCAACTGTATTTTGTCCCGCTTAAATTGCTTATATGCCTGTTGCACTGTTTTAAGAAGTAATTGCATAATCAATGATTACACCATAACAGCTAGAAATAATAATGAATAACCCTATATACCTAATTATTTTCAAAAAACTAGGGCTGAAATTAAGATTTAACTTTGCAGTATCGAGAATTTTACCGTGAGAAATTTGAACAAGGATTACACCTAAAACAAATTCAATAATAACGTCTATCCCGTATCCTAAATACATTTATTAACTCCAATCCTTGAGAGGCTTATAACGAGACTGTAGAATTTCTCTTTTTGAAAAAACAGCCTCAAAATTTATTAAAAATTAAGCCTCAAATTGCGTTGCTACGTGAAACCTGAGGCAATACCCCACTAAAAAGTGCCTTTTATAGGCTGTATGAACATAAAAATCATCCGTCATTTTATATTTTACAGAAATTCTACAGCCTCAACGCCCTATTAATGGGCAAAAAATTGTTGGCTAAAATTAGCGAGGAACGAGCAAAAGCCAACTGTTTTTTTGTCCGTTTAAGCAACTTGTTATACCTAAATTGCACCAATCTCTTTTCGCATTTGTTCCATTAACAATTTTGTTTGGGATTTAATCTGCTCTCCTAGTTTTGTAGCAACAGTTTGGTACTCTTCGACTGAGTCTTGTCTTTGTTCAGATATTACTACCACAAAATCATTCATGAACTTATTGGAATGCTCCATTGCCTGATCTGTTAATGATTCTAAGCTTTCTAATGTGTGAAGCATATCTTCTGTAGCTATTAGCTTTATTCGATTGGATTCATGTCTTAATTGTATAACCTCTTTCATTCCGTCTTGAGTTAGGAGTGAGATTTGAGAACCAAACCAAGTTATCACTTGTATTTCTTTTTCTTTATCACCTTAGCTAGTTGCAGCAAGGTAATTTTTCATATATTCATCAACAATAGGCTGAAGCTTATTAAGCATTTCTGAATTATTTTTCTTTCCAAACTCATCAAGCTGCGTCACATATCGGCTATATTCGTTGGCTTTAAGGTCAAATATTTTTAGCCTTCTATCGGCATCATAGCGAAGGTTTTGCTCTAGTTTCTTTAGCTCTCGACCGTGCGATTGTTTATTGAAATATGCAAACACTAAACAGAGTGTGCTAATGATAGTAAACACCCAAGTATAAAACTCTGGAGATTGCTTAACTAAATCATAGATTATCTGCATAACTTCCCTTTAGGTATAACGCCGTTTTAGGCGGCAAATTGCAGTTGGCTAAAATAATTGAGGAACGAACAAAAAGCCAACTGTAATTTGCCCGACTTGAAAACCCTTGTTAGGTACCGCCATGGTATAAAACACCGATTTCTTCTCGCATTGTGCAAGCGATTTTTGATGCTTGCTCAATAACAGAAGTAATACTCTTTAGTTCGCCAGCTAATTCATTTAGTCGATCTTCTTTTAGAATTCTATCCTGATTTTTTATATAAAAGTTGTGTATTAAATAATTTCGTTTCTCTAAAGCAGGCTTAAACATATCGTCAACTAGAGAGCTATGCTTATCTGAATCTAAGACTTTTTTTAAGTTGGCAATGTAGTTGCCAAGAGTAGTTTTTTCAAACTTTTTTACAGCACCATAGTTATTACCTTGACGCTTATATTTATCTTGGTTCATAACTGTTTCATTCATTATACAGATATGATCCAAGGCTTCTTCTAGGAGCGAAGAATAAAAAGCTGCTACACCAAATAATTTAAAAATATCAGCAGACTTCATATAGGTGCCTAACGCCCAATTAACGGGCTAAAAATAGTGGGCTAAAATGGTGCGGAGCGAACAGCCCGCTGTTTTTAGTCCTGTTAAATTGCTTGTTATAAGTACTTTGCAATATACAACTGCTGACTATGACTCAAGAAGGATAAATAACTAAGTTACATACATATCTAGAATATTATTTTTTAAAGACGTAACGTATCCCTTCAAACAAAGTTAGATAAGACGTTGTAATATGAGTTTCACCATCGAGAAATTCGTAATGCCAATCAAAGCCTTGCGGAGAGCTTTCACCCAATAACTTAACGAAATTATTCATTGCATTAGCTACATCTTCTCCCTCTTCCTTCTTACTCCCTAAAGTAAAATATAGCGTTTTCTTACCCACTTCATGAGCGTTAGTCGGTGCCACTATTTTACTGTAAAGCTCTATATCATCACCTTCTAATGGCGGGCTCGCAGCTATATAGTTTTCAAAAAAAACAGGGGAGTTTGCTAGCAAATCGACGGTATAAAAGCCGGCCAACGAATGACCAAATAAAGTATTTGAGCCCGTAGTTCTATAATTATTATCAACGTACGTAATCACTTCGCTACTTAAAAAAAGTGTGAATTTTTCACTTTCCGTATTTAGATCTCGCTGTCTCATACCTTCATTATTTGTTATAGCAACAATAATTAACTCGGGTACCTGTTTGGCTTTGTGCAGCAACTCGGATGCGATAACAGAATGGTATAAATGCCTTTCTCCATCAAGGAGATAAAGAACTGGATAGTTCTTTTCTGTTTTTGCATACCCTGAGGGTAAATGAATAATAATATTGCGATTTTCTCTTAATACTTTCGATTTAACAATTACTTGTTTACCAAACTGCATAGATATTGGTTTATTAATGTTATCAGCAACAGCTTCTGGCTGTACTCCCATAAATGCACAGATAAGTAAAAGTAGTTTAAATATACCCAAAGAAATTTCCTTTTTGTAAAAATATAAATGACGACATTTCGATAAACTCCGAACCTTTCAGTACTTATAACGCCCATTTAAGGGGTTGATAATAGTTTGCTAAAATGTGCAGCGAAAAAAGCCAACTGTAAATTTTCCCGCTTGATTGGCTTGTTAGCTACTGCTGAACGCTTTACATGCCTTTTTAACTATGGAGTTATAACCCCAAGTAAGAATACTATCAGTATATTCCACGCTTTCAGGAATACCCCAACTGGGATCTATTTTCCCTAATATTTCGCCGCCTGTTTCTGTGATTGTTTTGATATGAGCAAAACCTTTATGTAATACAGAACAGGCAATTAACTCTTCTTTTGTTGGTGGTGCACCTCCAGACCAATCCAACAAGCCAGCCACAAATGTTCTAGAGTTTGTTTTTCCATTACTACTTCTTAGTGCTAGTACAACACCAGCGGAAAACTTGTTACTACCAATTGGTACTGCCCAAAATTGCCCTTGCTCAATATAACTTGTAGATTTCGGTTGAAATGGATATTTCATACAAACCTTATTGAAGTAGCTAACCGCTTATTAGACAGATTAAATCCCACTTTCCACAAGTATGACCATATAACTA